>CAVACW010000004.1:0-59686 GCA_963587345.1 uncultured Oscillospiraceae bacterium
GCTCAAGGCAGGGGTTGTAGAGCTCGGCATGCTGCTTTTTCACGGCTTCCATCGCGGCGGTTGCTTGATTGAGCTTTGCCGTCTCCGCCGTGCGGTCGATTGTCACCGGAATGTCGCGGCACTCCTGCACGTCCCGAAACTTCGGCCGCGTGTCGCAGTGCGTGTTGCCGTGGCGGTCGCGCCAGCAGTCGGTGTGGCTGCCGTCCGGAACGCGCACCCAGCGGCAGTCGCGGTGCAGGAGGTAGCCCCTCTCAAGGTTCTCGCGCGCGGTCTGCGCCGCGGAGGCGTTCGCTTCGTACTGCTGCGCGAGCGCCTTCACTTGCGGCGCATTGCGGCAGACCGTTTCCGCGCGCTGTTGCGGCGTCATGGCGATGAAGTCGTCCACCGTTGTGCAGCCCGAAAGCATTGCTGCGGCGGCCAGGACGGCAAGAGAGAGGTGTTTCATGCGAATTCTCAGGCGGGCGGCGAACAGGCCGCGGATGGGATCATTCTAGAGAAGCGGCGGGAAAGGAAACGTGCGACGTGTGGAGACGGAAAGGATTTCTTACGGATTTTTTCAATTCGGATTGGTCCGCATTGGGTGAAAGTCCTTATAGTGGCTTCAAAGGGGAGCCATCCCGAAAGATTTCTCAACGAAGGAGAGAACAATGGAAACAAAGTCCGTGGTTTCAAGCGTCATCATCGCTGCCGGCATCGCGGGCGGCGCGGCGCTCTTGGGAAGCCAGTTGAACGACGGCATTCAGAGCTTTGTGAACCGTGACCGCATCGTGACCGTGAAGGGCCTCGCCGAAAAGACCGTCAAGGCCGACCACGTGATCTGGCCCGTGGGCTTTCGCGAGCTGGGCAACGACCAGCAGGCCGTCTACCAGAAGATTGAGATGAGAAAGGAGCAGGTCCTTGACTTTCTCAAGAAGGCGGGCGTGTCGGAGGCGGAGATTTCAGTCGCGTCCCCGAAGCTTACCGACTTGCAGGCGGACGGCTTCAACAGCCAGAAGATCAACTACCGCTACAACATGGAGCAGTGCGTCACGATTTCCACGAACAAGGTGGATCTGGTGCTGGACCTCATGAAGCGGCAGAGCGAGCTTTTGAAGAACGGCGTCGCGCTTTCAAACGACTACAGCTGGCAGACCTCGTATGAGTTCACGGGCTTGAACGGCATCAAGCCCGCCATGATCGAAGAGGCGACGAAAAACGCGCGCGCCGCCGCCGAGAAGTTCGCGGGCGACTCGGGGAGCAGCCTGGGGAAGATCCGCCGCGCGTCGCAAGGCCAGTTCTCCATCACGGACCGCGACCAGTTCACGCCCTACATGAAGAACGTGCGCGTTGTGACGACGCTGGAGTACTTCCTGAAGGACTGACGCACCGGCGCGGTGCAAGGCGCAAAAAGGGGCTCGTTGCGGCGGGCCTTTTTTGCGCCCGCCGCGCGTCACTCAAAAATCGGATCGAGCCAGACGCCTTCGGCTTTGACGCGCATCGGCTGCAGGTGGTCGTCGTCCCGGTACCAGTGGAGGAGATCGCACTTTTTCCTAGGACAAATGAAGGCTTCGGGGCGGATGAAGGTGGCGGCGCCCGCGAAGGCCTTTTCGACCATGGCGTTGCCGCGCGCCCAGTTCTCGTCCGCGGGGTATGGGAGCACGCAGGTTTCCGCGCCCTTCCAGCGCGAGACGTGCCGCAGCGGATCGTAGTCGCCCTGCCGGCCGTTCACGGCTGGCGTCCACGGATAGTCAAGCAGGACGACGATCTTGAGGTCGGGACGGGCTTCGGTAACTTGGCGGAATTCGGCGATGGCGGCCGTCTGGTCGCCGCGTGATCCCCACATGTTGGCAAAGACCATCGTTTTGACGCGAGGGTCCTGCGCAAGCTTGAAGAGGGCGTTCGCTTCTTTCTTGCAGCTGTCGCGGCCCAGAATGAAGCAGCCAGTGCGGCCGATGAAGCCCACCGTCTTGCCGGTACGCTGGGCGAGCGCCTCCGCGCGGGCGTAGTACTGCACGTTGTGCGAGTCGCCGGCAAAGAGGATCTCGGGGAAGGCTTCGGGCGTCGGCGTGGCGATCCGAACGCCTTCGTACGTGAAGCTACGCGCCTTGTTGAACGGCGTCCATTCGCCCACGGCGCGCACCGTCTGCGCGGCGATGAAGGGGCGGTCGCGGTGCGGATAGCCGTGGTGCCGCGAGAGCGCCCGGCCGCCTGCGAAGCACCCGGCAAGAAGAAGGATGAGGAGCACGATGATGAGCTTCCCATGCCGGCGGCAGCGGCGCACCGGCTGTTCCACCCAGAAGTACACGCCGGTGGCGAGCACGAAGCTCAGCGCCAGCGCGAGGCCGATCGCCCACTTCGGTGCCTGCGGCTCGCAGATGAAGAGAAAGGCAAGAAGCGGCCAGTGCCAGAGGTACAAGGAGTAGCTGATGAGTCCCACGAACGTCATCGGGCGCCACGAAAGGAGCGTGCGGTTGACGAGCGCATCAGGCTGCGCTGCAATGAGAAGGACGGATCCCGCGACAGGGAGCACCGTGAAAAAGCCCGGATGCTGGCCGTACTTCGTGCGGTAGGCTGCCATGGCGCCCGCAATGAGAAGAAGCCCCAGGACCGAGGCGGCGCTTCGCAGGGGCTTGGCGACGCGGCGAAAGTCAAAGAGTCCGAAGGATTCGACGGCGGCAAGCAGGATGCCCGCCCCGAGCTCCCAAAAGCGCGTGAGCGGAAAGTAGAACGTGGCGCTGCGGTTCGTGAGGAGAAGACACGCTTCGAGCGAGCAGACCGTGATCATCACGACTGCCGTCACCATCAGGAAACGCGACTTCCAGAAGCGCCACAGGACGGTGCAGAGGATCGGAAAGACGATGTAGAACTGCTCCTCGATCGCGAGGCTCCAGAGGTGAAGGAGCGGCTTTCGCAGGGCGTCCTCTGTGAAGTAGCCGATCTCCCGCAGAAGCCGGAAGTTCTGCACGAAGCCCGCGCTTGACTGGATGTGGCGACCGAGGTTTTCGAGTTCGCTGGGCAACAGAAAAAGCCATCCGAGCGCCGCCACGAAGAGAAAAAGGAGCACGAGGTTCGGGATGATGCGGCGGATGCGCTTGGCGTAGAACGTGCCGTAGCAGAAGGTGCCTGAGGCGAGCCCTCGGAAGATGATGCCCGAAATGAGAAAGCCGGAGATGACGAAGAAGACGTCCACGCCGAAGAAGCCGCCGTGCAGTGCTTTGGGAAACGCGTGGTAGACGAGAACGGGCAGAACGGCGAGCGCTCTCAGGCCGGTGATGTCATTGCGCCAGAACGGCGGCTGAGCGGGGGGGGGTACTCATGAGGTGCTTAATGTTGAATTGGCAGAACAAAAAGTGATCTGCGCCTAGCTTTTGAAAGGCCGGATTTTAAGCCTGTTGCCGTCTGCTGGCAAGAAAAAGCCCCTTCTTTGGCTCATCTGCGTCAAGGCGCAGTCCCCGGAGCGAAAGAAGGGGTGAAGTAGGAGTGTCGCCTGCCGGCTGATTGCGACCCGGCAGGCAAATGGAGGGAAAAGGACTAGCCGAGACGTTCGCCGTGCTGCGTGAGGTCAAGGCCGGTGAGTTCTTCTTCAGGCGTGACGCGCAGGCCGATGACGAGGTCAACGATCTTGAGGATCACCGCGCTTGCGATGCCGCCGTAGATCAGGGTGGCGACAACGCTCGCGGCCTGGATGCCGACCTGCGTCAGCATGTCGGGAAGAGCGGAGCCCGTCACCGCGCTCGTTGCGAAGACGCCGGTGAGAAGAGCGCCCACAATGCCACCCACGCCGTGCACGCCGAAGGCGTCAAGGGAGTCGTCGTAGCCCAGAGCGCGCTTCAGCGTCGTGGCGCCCCAGAAGCAGACCACGCCGCCGATGAGGCCCATGACGAGGGCAGGCATCGGTTCCACAAAGCCCGAGGCCGGGGTGATCACCACGAGGCCCGCCACCGCGCCCGAGAGCATGCCCAGAAGCGAGGGCTTGCCGCGGGCGATCCATTCGCAGGCCATCCAGGCGCAGCCGGCGGCGGCCGCCGCGATCTGCGTCACGACGATGGCCATCACGGCGCGTTCGTCCGCCGCAAGGCCCGAGCCGCCGTTAAAGCCGAACCAGCCGATCCAGAGGATGCTCGCGCCGATCATGGTGGCGGCGAGGTTGTAGGGGCTCATCGCTTCGCGGCCGTAGCCAAGACGCTTGCCGATCATGATGCAAGCCACGAGGCCCGCAATGCCGGCGTTGATGTGAACGACCGTGCCGCCCGCGTAGTCCAAGGCGCCCATGTCAAAGAAGAAGCCGCCTTCGCACCACACCCAGTGGCAGATGGGGGCATAGACCAAGAGAGACCAGAGCACCATGAAGGTGAGCATCGCCGAGAACTTCATGCGGCCCGCGAAGGCGCCGGTGATGAGCGCGCCCGTCAAAACGGCGAACGTCATCTGGAAGATCATGAAGAGAAGGGTCGGGATCGAGCCGTTCATCGAGTGGATGTCAAAGCCCTTCAGGAAGAGGTGGTCGAAGTTGCCGATCCAGGGGTTGCCCGGCGTGAACGCGAGCGAATACCCCACGACCACCCACAAAACGGACAAGGCGCAGCAGATGGCGGTGGACTGGGCGAGCACGGAGAGAAGGTTCTTCTTGCGGGTCATGCCGCCGTAAAAGAGCGCGATCCCAGGGATCGTCATGAAGAGGACGAGGGTGGTGGCGACGAGCATCCAGGCGACGTCGGCCTTGTCCATGGCGTCCGCGGCAAAGGCGGCGGGCGCGGCGGCAGCGGCGATGAGGCCCGCTGCCAGTGATCTTGAAGTTCTGGTCATGTCAGAAATCTCCCTAATGTTTTCTGATCTTTTTTCGTCTTAGAGGGCGGAGACGTCGGTTTCGCCCGTGCGGATGCGCACCGCGCTTTCCAAGTCCAGCACGAAGACCTTGCCGTCGCCGATCTTGCCGGTGTTGGCAGACTTCACGATGGTCTCGATGACGCTTTCGGCGATGGCGTCGTCCACGGCCACCTCAAGCTTCACCTTGGGCAGAAAGTCCACGACGTATTCGGCGCCGCGATAGAGCTCGGTGTGGCCCTTCTGGCGGCCGAAGCCCTTCACTTCGCTCACGGTGAGGCCGTTGACGCCGGCCGCGGCGAGCGCTTCGCGCACTTCGTCGAGCTTGAAGGGCTTGATGACGGCGATGATGTATTTCATAGGAGTGTTCCTTTACGTTGGTTGGGCGGTGCCCTTTTGGGAAGGAGTCCGTCCGGTTTGCGGGGCGAGGCGGTTTTGTTTTTCGGCCGAGGGGCCCGGTCCGCTCTTCACTTGCGAAGGCTTGAATGCAAGGAGCGTGCCAAAATGAGAAAAGGTCAACTTTTCAAGGGGCAAGGAGAGAAAGCGGGGAGAAAGGAGCGGGCGACGGTCCGCAGGGGCCCGAGAGGAACTTTGAAAGTCAGTGAACGTCATGCACCGATGTGGTGCGCGCAGCCGGGCGACGGACCGCCGTCGGGTAATACCTCAGGAGAAGCCGATTTTTGGGGAGAAAGTCGCAGGTGCGTCGCGGGATCGGTGCGTAAAATCGCATCAACTTCAAGCGAAATGCCCCCGCCCTTCGTAGCGGCGGGAAGCGCATCAGACCATTTTTAAGAAAAGAGGACTAAACATGATTTCTCGTCGCAAGCTCGCCGCCGCTGCCGTGGCGGCCACGTTCCTTGCCGCCGGCCTTACGGGCTGCGGCGACAAGGAAGCCGCCAAGGAAGTGACGCTCACTGTGGGCGCCACGCCCGTGCCGCACGCTGACATTCTGAAGTTCATCGCGCCGGCCCTTAAAAAGGAAGGCGTGAACCTCAAGGTGGTGGAGTTTTCTGACTACGTGAAGCCCAACCTCGCGCTTTCCGACAAGGAAATCGACGCCAACTTCTTCCAGCACGTGCCTTACTTTGAAAGCTTCTCCGCCGAGCGCGGCCTGAAGCTCTCCATCCTCTGCGCTGTGCACATCGAACCCATGGGCGTTTACTCGAAGTCCGTGAAGAACCTGAAGGATGTTCCGGAAGGCGCCAAGGTCGCGATCCCGAACGATCCGACAAATGGCGGCCGTGCGTTGAAGGTGCTCGCGGACGCGGGGCTCTTCGGATTGAAGGACGGCGTGGGTGTGAAGGGGACGCCCGCGGACGTGGTGAACAACCGCCTGAATCTGCAGATCATCGAGCTTGAGGCCGCGACCCTGCCGCGCGCCTTGGATGACGTGACGCTCGCCGTCATCAACTCCAACTTCGCGATGGGCGTGGGCCTTAACCCGAGCCAGGACGCGCTCTTCATCGAAGCGAAGGATTCGCCCTACGCCAACATCGTGGCGATCCGCACGGGCGACAACCGTCCTGAGTTGAAGAAGCTTGCGGACGCGCTGCGCACGCCTGACGTGAAGAAGTTCATCGAAGAGAAGTACAAGGGCGCCGTGGTGCCCGCGTTCTAAAAAATAGATTCGCTCTCTCCAGCAAAACGCCCTGCCCCGGGGACTTCCGAGGCAGGGCGTTTTTGAGCTGAAGGGATGCGTGTGGAATAATTCGAACTTCGCTTGAGGCAGAGTGAAAACGGTGCGAGTTCTTCGTCCATTGTCTGACGGATGATGTAGGTGCGCTTTCGGAATGAGAGGGGCCTGTCAGGTGTCCCATAGATGAGAGTGATCATTCTGTTTTGTAAAGATATCTTGGAGCTGGAAATTCTATGAAACGTGTATATGTGGGCATGTCAGCGGACTTGGTTCATCCGGGCCATTTGAATTTGCTGACCGAAGCGGCAAAGCTTGGTGAAGTGACGGTTGGGTTGTTGACTGATGCAGCAATTGCTTCATATAAGCGACTCCCTTACATGACTTTTGAAGAACGTAAAGCGGTTGTTTCAGCGTTGAAGCAGGTGACGCACGTGATTCCGCAGACAACGTTGGATTATGTTCCTAATTTGGAACAGCTAAAGCCTGATTACGTTGTTCACGGTGACGATTGGCGCGATGGCGTTCAAAAGGCCACTCGCCAGCGAGTGATTAACTGTATTGCAAAATGGGGGGGGGGGAATTAGTTGAGGTTCCATATACTCAAGGCATCTCTTCCTCTCGCCTGAATCAGGCACTCAAAGAAGTCGGGACGACTCCCGACCGGCGCCGTGCAACGCTGCGCCGACTTCTCGACAATAAGCCCCTCGTACGCATTTGCGAAGTTCACAACGGCATGACTGGTGCCATTGTTGAGCATACTGTCGTCAAAAAAGAAAAGAACTATGAATTCGACGGCATGTGGGGGAGTTCTCTGACGGATTCCACGAGCCGGGCCAAGCCAGATATTGAGGCTGTGGACATTACGGCGCGTCTTCGCTTGATTGACGACTTGTTCGAGGTTACTACGAAGCCTCTGATTTTTGATGGAGACACCGGAGGCATTCCAGAGCATTTCAAGTTCACAGTACGTTCGCTGGAGCGACTGGGCGTGTCTGCGGTCATCATCGAAGACAAAACCGGCTTAAAGAAGAATTCGCTTTTTGGCAACGAGGTGGCGCAGACGCATGATTCCATTGAGAACTTTTGCGCCAAGATTCGCGCAGGTAAGGCGGCGCAGGTAACGTCTGACTTTATGATCATTGCGCGCATTGAGAGCTTGATTCTCGAAAAGGGGCACGAAGACGCTATGCAGCGCGCCAGAGCTTATTTGGAAGCGGGCGCTGATGGGATCATGATTCATTCACGAAAGAAGGATCCCGCGGAAATTTTCACATTCTGCGAAGCCTACAACCAGTTGCCCAATCGCAAGCCGCTTGTAGTGGTGCCCTCCAGTTACAACCAGGTGACGGAAGATGAGTTGGCGGCGCATGGTGTCAATATCGTCATCTATGCAAATCAGCTGTTGCGGGCTGCTTATCCCGCCATGAAGGCGGTAGCCGAAAGCATTCTCGGTAATCATCGCAGTCTGGAATGTGACAAGTCCCTGATGAGCATCAAGGACATTCTCAACCTCATTCCGGGGACGCGATGATGGACGCCAACGAATTGGTGAATTGCTTTGTCGATCGGGGATGTCGCCTGTTTACGGGAGTTCCAGATTCTTTGCTGACAAAGTTTAGTGCGTGCGTAATGAATCGCTCGGATGTTCAACACATGATTGCTGCCAATGAGGGAAACGCGGTTGGTTTGGCAATTGGTGAATATTTGACTACGAGTCGCCCAGCGGTGGTCTACATGCAGAACTCTGGGTTGGGGAATGCGGTTAATCCTATAGCTTCGCTTGCCGATCCTGCGGTGTACGGCATTCCGATGTTTTTGGTGATTGGCTGGCGGGGAGAGCCAGGCATTCATGATGAGCCGCAGCATGTAAAGCAGGGCGAAGTCACCCCAGGATTACTTAATGTGCTTGGTGTTCCATATGCCGTGCTATCGAATGAAGCGGATGCGGAGAAAGTCATAGCGCAATTGTGGGCTCGGATGATTGACGGGCAGATGCCTGTGGCGCTGGTGGTGCGCAAGGGGGGGATCAGTGGAGATTACCCCGTGGAAAAGAAGCCTGTGCCCAGCCAGATGAAACGAGAAGTTGCGTTGGCGCAATTGTTGAAGTGCTTGCCTGAGGATGCTTTTTTAGTGGCGACTACTGGCAAGACCGGACGTGAGCTTTATGAATTGCGAGAGAAAAACGGTCAGGCACAACGGGATTTCCTTACCGTAGGGGGCATGGGACACGCTTCTTCCATCGCATTAGGGGCAGCCTTGAGAATGCCGAAAAGGTGGACTGTCTGTCTTGATGGCGATGGTGCAGTGCTTATGCATTTGGGGGCGATGGTAACGCTGGGGGCCGCACAGCCCGAGCGGTACTTGCATGTGGTGCTTAACAACTATGCTCACGAATCTGTGGGCGGCCAGCCAACTGCAGCCGACGGCGTCAAGTTTGATGCGATGGCAGATGCTGTTGGTTATACAGGCTATCGGAGTGCCTCCAATGAGCGGGAGGTGGCGCAGGCTGTTGCTGACATTAAATCGAACGATGGTGGCTGTTGGTTGCTGGAAATTCGTGTGGCGCAAGGTTCGCGTTCAGATTTGGGGCGTCCGAAGAAAACGCCGCAGGAAAACAAAGCGGCCGTCATGAAATTTCTTTCTGGCAGGTGACCTATGCTGAGTCTGCATGAGGAAAGTCCTAGCCGCGTTGTGCAAGGTTGCGGGGCTCTGCTCCAGGTGGCGGAGGAATCATTTGCTGGAAAAGGTTTAGTTGTTACAACTGAAGGCATGGTTCGCCGCGGGCAGCTAGATGAGCTTCTGAAAAGTCTGCGGGCGCGTCAGGTAAATTATGAAGTTCTGTACTCGGAGGTAAACCCCAGTTTGAAGCGTTTGGATGCAGAGCTACAAAGGTTGTCGAAACAATCAATTGAGTGGGTGGTTGCCATTGGGGGCGGCAGTTCGCTTGATACGGGCAAAGTTACAGCAGCAATGCTTGCTTCAAGCAACCAGGATAAAAATCTCCCAGAGATTGCTTCAGGCAAGAAGAAGTTTTCTTCTGAACGGTTGCCTCTGTGGTGTGTTCCTACGACGGCAGGAAGCGGGGCTGAGATAACACCGTTTGCAACGGTTTGGGATACCGAGGCCGTGAAGAAGCGGTCGCTTATGGAGCCGGCTTTTGTTCCAGATGCCGTAATTTTGGATCCTGAGCTTGTCAAGACAACGCCACATGATTTGGCAGTGAGTTGTGCGTTGGATACTTGTTCTCATGCGTTGGAATCTTTGTGGAACAGAAACGCCACGGCTTGCTCCGCTTCGTATGCCCATGAATGTTTGCGTGGGTTCGTCAGGGCATTTCCTGCCGTGCAGTCGGGATCCCCTTCAATGCTGACGTGGGAAGTCATGCAGAAAGCGAGTTTCTGGGGCGGACTGGCGATTAGTCAGACGCGCACAGCGGTGGCGCATGCCATGTCGTATCCGATCACGCTTCATTTGGGGGCGCCGCATGGCATAGCTTGCTCTTTCTTGTTGCCAAAAATAGCGGCGTTGGTGACGAGGGAAATGAGTTGGTTTGAGTTTACGGATAGACAGCTCGTAGACGAAGTTCTAGCGTTGTTGGAGACGGCGGACTTGTCAGGACTCATGTCTCGGTATGGATCAATGGATCAGATTCGTTCGTTAAAGGGGGAGATGTTTGCACCGGGACGCAGTGACAATTTTGTTCTGGGAACCCATCGACTAGATGAAATATTGAAATAGCATCGGTTCAAGTTTTATTGCATTGATCTGAAATAATTAATCTGAAAAGAGAGCTTTATGAAGGGAATCGTGTTTGCCTGCCTTCTGGTGGCGCCTGGACTTGCTTGTGCCTATTTGGATCCTGGCTCTGGCAATGCGCTTGTATATCTGGTCATTAGTCTTGGCGGGGCATGCGTTTATTTTTTGAAGAGCGCTTTCTACAAAGTGCTGTCGTTATTTGGCAAGAAGGTGGAAAGCAGTACTGTTCAGAATGCGGACGTCGTTCTTTTCTCGGAAGGCCCGGCTTATTGGTTTACGTTCAAACCGTTGGTCGAAGAGTTGCTTTCGCGGAAGATCCCTTTTCAGTACCTGAGTCTGGACGTTCGGGATCCTGGCCTCACGATAGATGATCCGCTGATGCAGTCGCGATTCATGGGTTTTGGAGCAGCTGCTTACGCGCGCGTTGAACAATGCCGCGGCAAGATTTTTCTGTCTACGACGCCAAATATTGGTTGTGAGGGGTACCCATTAGCACGCCCGAAGAACATTGGGAAGATGGTTTTCATTTCTCATATGGTTAGCGATATTTCGTATCTAAAAAAGGGATCTCTTGATCACTATGACGTGGACATGGAAGTGGGACCGTGGTGTGAACCGCGGCTGCGGAAGGTGGAGCAAAAACGGGGACTGAAGCCGAAGGAGGCATATTCCGTTGGGTTGCTGTACCTCGATGAACTTATGCGGGGGTATGCGCCAAAGGAAGGAGAATCCGATCCGCTGACGGTATTGGTAGCGCCCAGCTGGGGAATCAAGGGATGCTTGACAGTGCATGGTGTGCAGTTTGTCTCCGATTTGTTGAGAGCTGGATTTCGGGTCATTTTTCGACCGCACCCTCAGTCATTTGTGGCTGAGCCTGAATTGATTGCTCGAGTTTTGAGAGAAAGCGAGCACTTCCCTAATTTTGTGTTAGACAAGGAGCGTGATGCCAGAATACATATGAAGGAGGCGGACATTCTCGTGTCTGATTCCTCGTCCTTCCGCTTTGATTTTGCTTTCTTGACAAAGCGCCCGGTTGTTACGTTGCAGGTGCCTGTTGGAAATCTGACGTCGTTTGAAGCAGGAGATCTTGGCGGTTCGTGGGAGACCGCTGTGGAACCCAGATTGGGAGTAGTGGTGAAGCCAGGAGAAATAGGGGGTCTGCCAGCGTTGGTGCGTGAGTTGGCTGCGAAGCCCGCGGATCAGATCGAGGCGCTTTATGACGAACTAGTGGTGAACCACGGTACGGCAGCAAAACACGTGGTGGATTGGGTTGAGAACGAATTGAAGGCGAAGTAAAAATGGACTGGCTGTCTCTGATTATCGTGGCGCCCTTGGAATTGATGTACCGAGGGCTCTTCGAGGTGATCCAAATTTTTGTGAAAAATCTCGGCGCGGCTCTTTTGGTGTTGTCTTTGGTGACAGTAGCACTCATGATCCCATTGGAAAAATGCGTGCGGTCAGTGGTCGCTCGGGAAAAATTGATGGAATCGATCCTTGAGCCGCAGGTGAAGGACATCAAGGCGAAGTTCAAAGGGGCTGAGCAACACGCCGCTTTGAGGCGGCTTTACGGTCGCTATCGGTATAGCCCGGTGTATTCCGTGCGATCGGCGCTAGGTGTGCTCATTCAGTTGCCGTTCCTTTTGGGGGCGTACTGGATGCTCTCCGACTACGCGGAGTTAAACGGTGTTGCATTTGGAGCGATCAAGGACCTGAGCGCTCCCGACGGTTTGATTGGTGGCATCAATTTGCTTCCTCTGGTGATGACGGCTGTCAATCTATTGACAGTGTTGGTGTCGCGTCTAGAGAGAAAGGAGCAGGTACAGGCGATTGTCATTGCAGCACTCTTTTTGGTGCTCCTCTATGCGGCGCCCAGCGCGCTTCTGCTTTACTGGACGGCGAACAATGTGCTCCATTTGATTCGAGCATTGGCTAAGCGGCTGAGATTGATGGAAATGGCGGCAGAGGTCCTGCCTTTGTGCTTGCGACTGATTCAATGGGTTCGAGATCGGTTTGAGTATGAGTTCGATCGCCGGGATTGGATGTTGCTGTTCATGCTGTCGGCACTTACGCCAGCATGCTTCTTGTGGTTTGCCAATATTGGCTTCTTTTCACCAGCAGAAATCGCTTCCTCATTGTGGGCGACCGCCGTCATCATGGGGCTGATAACAGGGGCCTTCTGCCTGTTGAAGCTTGTCTGTAGAGGGCACTGGATGCGTCAGGGCTTCATAGTGCTGATGGTGTTTATGGCCACGTTGTCGGTTTACAAGTGCTCGATTGCTGCTCATGTTCAGATGGGGATAAATCCCTTGATTAAAGCGAGCGTGTTGCTAGCAGTGTTCTACCTTGTAGTTCTCCTGGGACGAATTCGTCTGGCGAATGTTTTGCTTGCTGCTGTTCTGCTTTGCTCTGTAGTTATGGGAGTGCATGATGCTATTACAGCGAATAGGGCTACGATGGAAGCTGCAAGGAACGACAAAGCTGAAAGCATTCGGTTGAAGGAAACGCCGAACCTGTATTACATTCTTTGTGAGTCAATGAACAGTTTGGACATTGCCAAGGAAGTGTATGGAGTGAATGGTGGTGAAGATCTGCGCAAGTTTCTGCAGTCAGAAGGGTTCTATGTGCCTGACCATGTGTACTCAAATAGTGACCATACGCTGGCGACTTTGACCAATCTTTTCACAATGAAGGAGAAGGCAAGCGGCGGCAAAGGAACGTTGGATGCCAGTTCTCTTGGACGAAACTTGATTGGCGGAGGAGATGGAAATAATCTGCTTCAGTTGTTGAAGGACAATGGTTATCGAACAGCGCAGTATTTCAAGGGAGAGACTTATTTTTACAAGAGAAAAGGTCCGTTGCTTGATGTGTCGGATATTAATGTGTCTCTTGCTCCTTTGGGGCCGATGGAGCACTTAGGATTTGCGCCAATCATAAAGATTGGACAGTGGTTGAAGCAACATTTTCAGACTACGAAAATAGTTGGGAATGGAAAGGTGGAAAGAGACTACCTCAAGATTTTTGAAAATGACCTGAAGGCACGGGATGAAAGACCGAATTTCTTCTTCTATCACATGAATTTCACCCTCCATACGCCTTCAGACGGATCGTATGACTACACGGGAGCTGCAGAGTGGATAAAAAGCGGTTGGTATAGAGATCGTTATCTTCAGGAGATGGAAGCCATTAAAAAGTTGACGGAGCGCATCCTTGCCAATGATCCAGATGCAATCATTGTATTTTGTGGGGATCATGGGGCTTGGCGTTTGCGTTCTCTCCCAAGAGTGCCGCTGCAAGTGAAGTGGATTTTGCGGGAAGCTGGCGTTTCCTACCAGGATTACTTGGATGATCGCTTCAAAGTGTTTGCCGCAGTTCGTTTGCCGGCGAAATATGGACAGTTGAATGAAGCGTTCTCACCGGCGAATATCTTCGCAAAGATTTTTAACAAGATAGGTTACGAAGGAAAGCCTTTGATTGTTGCTCCTAATGAGTCTTACTTGTCCGGCTTTACTTTCCTTGACGGCGCACCTGCAATGAGGGGAGAGGTGGCCAACGATGGTTTCTTGAAAAATTGAAGAGGTTGGGAACGACTCTATCGTGACTACTCTGTGAATCGTTCCCGACGATTCAGTGATGGCGGCTACCACGCCGCCATCACGTCCGTGATCTTGTCAAGTTCGGTGCGAATGAACGCCTCATAGTCGGCGACGAAGTCGTCGATGCCGCATTCGCCTTTTTCCACGAGCTTGAGCTTTTCTTCGAACTTGGCGGTGAGGATGGCGCTGCGGATCTGGGGCGACACCTTCTTTAGCAGCGACCGCCCCAGCTCGGTGCAGTGAAGAACCTTGCCGTCGGCTTCAAGGTAAGTCTTCCGGCGCAATTCGGAAATGATCGCAGCGCGCGTTGCCGGCGTGCCGATGCCGCCCGCTTCCTTTAACTGCGTTTGCAGCTTCTCGTCGTCAAAGGAACGCCAGATGTTTTCCATCGCGGCGATCAACGTGCCCTCGGTGAAGTAGGCGGGGGGCTTCGTTTGCGCTTCTTTCCCCGTGACGGCAAGGACGTCCGCGACGTCGCCCTTTTTCAAGGCGGGGAGCTGCTGGTCTTCCTCGGCGTCCTTCTTTTTTGCGGACTTCTCTGCCTTGTCGCTCGTGGCGTCTTTTTCCGCGGGCTTTGCCGCCGTGGCGTAGAGAACCTTCCAGCCCTTTTTCACGACGACGTTTCCCTTGGCGGAAAACGGTTCGCCGCCAAGGTCAAGCAGGATTTCGGTGGCGTCGTACTCGTGCACCGGATAGAACTGCGCGATGTAGCGCTTGGCGATCAGGCGGTAGAGGTTCTTCTCCTTGTCGTTCAAACGTTCCCAAGGAACAGAGTTCGCCACCGGGACGATGCCGTGGTGCGCCGTGATCTTCTTGTCGTTGAAGGTGGGGCTTTTGATCTTGGGGTCGGCTTTGGCGACGGCTGCGGCAGTGGCAGGAAAGGTGCGGGCGATGGCGGCCAGAACGCCGGGCGCGTCCGCGTGCTGGGACTCCGGCAGAAAGCTGCAGTCCGTGCGGGGGTAGCTCGTGATCTTGTGCTCTTCGTAAAGCGACTGGCAGATGTTCAAGGTGTCTTCGGCGGTGTAGCCAAAGAGGCGGCTGGCTTCAATCTGAATGTCCGCCAGCGAGTAGGCCTTGGGCTGCAGGGCCTTCTTGCGCTTCGTTTCCGCGGACGTCACCGTGGCGGTCTTTTCCGTGGAGAGCTTTTCAATGAGGGCTTTTCCAACGGCGAGGTCAATGAGAAGCTTCCCTTCTTCGTCCATCCCCTTCTGGTCTTCCCGAGGCTTCCATTTGGCGGTGAAGGTCTTTTCCTGCGCGTTAAGCGTGGCCGAAATCGTGAGGTAGGGCTGGGGCTTGAAGTTTCGCACGGCATAGTCGCGGCGGGCGACCATGGTGAGGGTGGGGGTCTGCACACGCCCCACGGCGATCAATTCCCCTCGGCCGAACTGCGGCTGGTTAAAGAGCGTGTAAGCGCGCGACAGGTTCATTCCCAGAAGCCAGTCCGCGCGGGAGCGACCGCGGGCGGCGTCGCGCATGCCGGCGTAGTCAGCGTTCACTTTAAGGGCTTTCAAGCCCTTTTGGATGGAGGCGGGGTCCACCGCGGACACCCAAAAGCGCGTTACGGGCTGCGTTGCGTGGAAGTGTTCGATCACTTCGTCCACGAGAAGCTGCCCCTCGCGGTCCGGGTCGCCCGCGTTCACGATCGATTCGGCGCGCGAAATGAGGCCGCCGATGGCGTTGAGCTGGCGCTTTACGCCCGCGTCGTCGCGGGGCGAGACGATCCACTCCTCAGGGAAGATGGGGAGATCCTGAATGCGCCAGATCTTCTTTCCCTTCTTCGTGCGGGGGATGGTGTCGGGAAGGTAGTCGTCAGGCTCGGCTTGTTCGAGCAGGTGGCCGAAGCACCACGTGACGATGTTCTCGTCCTTGCAGACGATCGAGACGCCGTCGCGGCGCACGACGCCCAGCTCTTCGGCGATCGCCTTGGCGACCGACGGTTTTTCAGCGATGAAAAGACGCATGGTGCTATCCGTGGCAGCAGCAGGGGCGGGGCGCGTCGGCGTTTTCAGCCGCGGGCGTCATGGAGCAGTTGGGAGTGAGGCCGCGGCGCGCGAGGTAGTCCGTGCCCCAGGCGTACATGCTTTCCAGAATCGGCCGGATGCTCTGCCCCAGCGGCGTGAGCGAGTACTCCACCTTGGGCGGCACGACGGGGTAGACCTTGCGCGCGATAAGGCCGTCCTGCTCGAGCTCCCGGAGCTGGTGCGTGAGCATCTTGGGGGTCGCCGCCGTGACGATCTTCTTTAATTCCGAAAACCGCAGCGTCCCTTCGGTGAGATGCCAGAGGATGAGGGTCTTGTACTTGCCGCCGATCAAGGCGAGTGTCGCCTCCACCGGGCAGTTCACGCCGGGGGCGGCTGTTGCTTCAGGCTGATGCATGGTAATGAGAGTATTCATGGTATCGAAAATGATACCTGATATTGTTTTTGACCGTTCTTGTCAAAAGGATTCTAACGAATTAGAGTGGCCCCATCCAAAATTCAGGAACGGAAAGTTATTTCATGAAGGAAGTGCGCTTTGACATCACCGGCATGAGCTGCGCCGCGTGCTCGGCGCGGGTGGAAAAGGCCGCCCGAGGGACGGCGGGCGTTTCGGACGCTACGGTGAATCTCTTGAAGAACACCATGGTCTGCATCTATGCCGAGGGCGAAGAGGAGGCTCGGGTGACGGAGGCCGTCTGCCGCGCGGTGGACGCCGCGGGCTACGGGGCCGCGGCGCATTCGGCCGCGCCGGCCGCGAAAAAGACGGCCGGAAAGAATGAGGCGGAAGTGAAGGCGGCCGAGGAAGAACACGCCTTGAAGGTGCGGCTTTATGCGTCGATCGTCTTCTGTCTCGTGCTCTTTGCCGTGGCGATGGGGCCCATGATCGGACTGACGATTCCGGGGCTGGAACCCGTGAAGAACCCGGCGGGGATGGGGCTGACGCAGCTTCTATTGGCTGTGCCCGTCATCTTTCTCAACCGCAAGTTCTTTGTGAACGGCACAAAAGGGCTCCTGCACGGCGCGCCCAACATGGACACGCTCGTCGCGATCGGCTCGGGGGCGTCGTTTGCGTTCGGGATCTTTGCGCTCTATCGCATGATTGCGGAGATCACGGGAGGCGACTTCGCCGTGGCGCAGCACTACGCCGCCAACCTCTACTTTGACTCCTCGGCGATGATCCTCACCCTCATCACGGTGGGCAAATACTTTGAGGCGAGAGCGAAAGGAAAGACCACGCAGGCCATCACGAGCCTCATGAAGCTCGTGCCTGACACCGCGGTGCGGCTTTCCGACGCGGGCGTCGAAGAGCGGGTGGCGGCTTCTGACCTGCGCTCGGGGGATCGGATCGTCCTTCGCACGGGCGAGCGCATTGCCGTGGACGGTGAGATCGTCGAAGGCGCGGGCACGGTGGATGAGTCCGCGATGACGGGCGAAAGCCTTCCGGTGGCCAAAGCGGCGGGTGACAAAGTGTCGGGGGCGACGCTCGTCACCTCCGGACACTTCGTGATGAAGGCGACGAAGGTGGGGGATGACACCGCCCTGGCGCAGATCATCCGCTTGGTGGACGAGGCGACCTCGGGGAAGGCTCCGGTGTCGCGTTTGGCGGACCGGGTGAGCGCCGTCTTCGTGCCGGTGGTGATCACGATTGCCGTGGCGGCGGCCGTGACGTGGCTCCTTCTGGGCTACTCGTGGGAGTTTGCGGCGACGACCGCGGTGAGCGTTCTCGTCATTTCGTGCCCTTGCGCGCTGGGCCTTGCGACCCCTACGGTCATCATGGTGGGAACGGGCGCCGGCGCCCGCTTCGGGCTCCTTTTCAAGTCGGCGGCTGCTTTGGAAAAGGCGAAGTCCGTGACGACGGTGGTGTTGGACAAGACGGGCACGGTCACCGAAGGCCGCCCTGAAGTGACGGACGTGGTGACCTTCGGCGCCATGGATCGAAAGACGCTTCTTGCGGCGGCGGGCGCCGTGGAGAAATTGAGCGAGCATCCGCTGGCGAAGGCCGTCGTGCGTCAGGTGGAAGCTGAAGGCATCCCCCTTGGGACCGCCAAGGAATTTCTGCAGACGCCGGGGCGCGTCGAAGCCGTGGCGGACGGGGGCTTGGTGACGGTGGGGAACGCCACGATTCTCAAGCCCGAGGAGGATGGTGAGGCGCTGAAGGCGATCGAGGCCTTCGGCGACGCGGGAAAGACCGCTTTGGCGGTGAAAATCGACGGCGTGACAGCGGGCGTCATGGCGCTCGCGGACCGCGTGAAGCCCGACAGCCGCGAGGCGGTGCAGGCGTTTTTGGCGCGTGGTCTCAAGGTGCGGATTGTTACGGGCGACAATGAGCGCGCGGCCCGAGCCGTGGCGGCGGCCGTGGGGCTGCCCGCGGACGCGGTGACGGCCGGGGTGCTCCCAAGCGACAAGGAGAAGATCGTCCGCTCGCTTCAGGCCGCGGGCGAATCCGTGATGATGGTGGGAGACGGCATCAACGACGCGCCGGCGCTCACCCGAGCGGACATCGGCTGTGCGATTGGCGCCGGGACCGACGTCGCCGTGGAGTCGGCGGACGTGGTGCTCGTGAAGAGCCGGCTGTCCGACGCTGTGGCCGCCGTGGACCTCTCCCGCGCCACGATGCGCATCATCGCGCAGAACCTCTTCTGGGCGTTCTTCTACAACGCGGTGGGCATCCCCTTGGCTGCTGGCGTTTTCTACCCTGTCTTCGGCTGGCTCTTGGTGCCGATGGTGGGGGCGGCTGCGATGAGCATGAGCTCCGTGTCGGTCGTGACGAACGCGCTGCGGCTGCGCGGCTGGCGGCCCGCTTTCCGGGCTGAGGAACCCGAGCTGGAAAAGGCGCCGGCGGTTGCTCTGGCTGCGGCGCCCGAGGCGGCTGCAGAGCCTGCGGTTGCGCATCAATGGGTGATTGGCGTTGAGGGCATGATGTGCGGCCACTGCACGGCGCGCGTGGAGAAAGCGCTGAAGGCGGTGCCGGGCGTCGTGACGGCGGCGGCTGATGTGAAGGAAAAGAGTGCCCGCGTGACGGGCGAGGGGCTTGAGGCGGCCGCTTTGGAAAAGGCGGTGACGGACGCGGGCTATCAGGTTTTATCGGTGACGCCGCACCGGGAGGCGCCAGTTTCAAAAAAGGAGAAAGAAGTCATGACGACGATCGTCTTGAATGTGGAGGGCATGATGTGCGGGCACTGCCTGGCCCATGTGGAGAAGGCCTTGAAGGCGGTGCCGGGCGTTGTGTCCGTGACGGTGGAATTAAAGCCCGGCCGCGCGACGGTGACGGGCGAAGCGGACGCGGCGGCCTTGGTGAAGGCGGTGACGGACGCGGGCTACAAGGCCTCAGTCATTTAAGCGATTGCCGGATTCGCATCAGCAAAAAAGGGCGCCTTTGACGGGCGCCCTTTTGCTGTACGGGATGTGGGTCAGTCAAGCAGCTGGCGGAAGAGGTCGGGGCGCGGCAGGGCGCTCGGCTCTTCGGAGTTCCTGAGCCACTGGTGCGCACGGTCCAAGGCCTTCAAGGAAACGCGCATCTTGCCGTTTTCAACGACGACCGTGCCGTCCTTTCGGAAGCTCGCCATGCAGCGCTCCATCGCCGCCGACGAGCAGTTGATCACGTAGCGCAGTGCGTCGCCCCTCAGGGTCTGCGGCATCTCCACCCACATCGTGTCGCCTTCGGTGACGCGGTGCCCGAAGCAGGCGGCCCAGCTCATGAAGAAAACGAGGACGCGCTCGTCGATGTCCAAAAGCGTCTCCGCCGCAAAGCCCATGCGATCGGAGAGGTTGGCAAGCTCAAACTGCGTGCAGAGGATCTGCATGATCTCGTGGCTCTTCTTCGCAAGACTCATGATGAGGTCCTGCGGCACGGAGATCACGACCGAGGGAACGAGCGCAAAGTAGCGGCCGAGGCAGGGGCGGTGCGTGAAGAAGTTGAGGTTGCCACAGGCAAGGCGCCCGGGGAGCGATATTGCCACCGAGAGGCGGCTTTGAGAGAAAGGGGAGCCAACGCAGCGCGCGGTGATGCCGGACTTGACGAGCACAAGCTGATCAACGCGGTCGCTGTTGCCCAGCACCGGATCCTGCACGCCGAGCGTCTTTTCCGTGCCCCAGCGTTCAATGAGAGAGCGAATCTGCGGGTGCAGCGACGGATGAATCCAAGGAAAGACCGGAAAGTCCGGACCGATGTCACCCTGCCAGGCGGCCTGACGGCCGTTTTCAATCTCGTCGAACCAGTGAACGGATGGTGCGCGCATGTCAATTTTTCTCCACTCTCTTTTCAGCGCCGGGCGTCTTCGGATTGATGGATTCCGAATGACCATTCGATGAGCTCAGTGAACCAGCGCGAATTTTCTATTTTTATTCGCAGGGAGAATAAAAGAACGCTGAAAGCGTGTCAATGCAGCGCCGAGAAAAGAAATGCAAACCTTTCCAAGGCGGGTTGCGCAAGGTCACTGGGCGTCAAGATGGCGGTGCCGAGGCTTCGGAGCTTGCGTCCCGCCTTGAGAACCTTTTTGTCCTTGGTGACGAGAAGGTCGGCGGCGAGGCATTTCGCAAGCTGCAGGAACTTTACGTCGTCGGGATCGCGGCAGAAGACGGCGGGCGCGGCGTCGGAAAGCGTGACGCCCACGGACGCCTCGTGCCAGCGGCGCAGGATGTCGCACTGCGCTTTAATCGTGAGCGCAAAGCGCGGCCGGCGCAGCACGTCCGCGAATTCGTCCGTGGTGTCGTCCGTGCGCGCGGCCCAGAAGCGGTGCTCGGCGAGCGCCGCCTTGAGGAGGCGCGCCGCGGGATCATCCCAGTAGAAGACGTCAAGGAGCACGTTGGTGTCCAACACGACGACGGGCTTTGTGCGGGCGCCGGGGGAGAGGCGGACGTCAGCCGTGAAGCGGGCGATCAGATCGGCGTCGGGCGCCTCTTGACGCCGGGCGGTCAGAAAGCCCGCGGTCGGAAGGGAGGCAAAAAGCTTCGGGTCCGTCATCAGGCGAGGCCTTCCAGCAGCCGGTCGGGGTGGCCTTCGGCTAAGGCGTCCTGCGCCGCAGCCGCTGCATGCCGGACTTCGGTTTCGGAAAGCGCGCCCGTGAGTTCGGTTTCCCTAAGCGCGGCTTCGGAAAGAAGCGGGGCGTCTTTGGCGTCTGCGGCTTTGCGCTTGGCGTAGGTGACGAGCGACAGGGCGCGCTCGCGCTTTGCGGCAGAGACGCCGGCTTCTTCAAAAAGAAGCTTGGACGCAAAAAGAAGGGCCTTCAGGGAGCCTGCGCGCGCCGCGAGCACGGACCATTTCAGGGCCTGCGCGGCGGATTTTTTGACCCCGCGGCCCGCCCAGTAGAAGAAGGCGAGCGCCAATTGCGCGTCGGAGAGCCCCGCGCGGGCGGCCTCGGCGCACCAGCGGAAGGCTTCGTCGTTGTCCTTTTGCGGATTGTCGGGACGAAGGTTGAGAAGTGCGAGTTCGTAGGCGGCCGGGGCGCATCCCTTCATGGCGGCGCGCTTGTAGCGCTGCTGCGCCTGCTTCAAGTCGGGCGCCGTGCCGCGGCCTTCCGCGTACGCCTTGGCGGATTCGTATTCGGCCTCGGTGTGCCCCTGCGCGGCCGCGAGCCGGAACCACGTGAGCGCCTCTTTTTCCGAGGGTTCGACGCCGAAGCCCCAGAGGTAGCAGCGCGCGAGGTCGTACTGCGCGTCGCGAAAGCCCATCACGGCCGCCGAGCGAAAGAGCTCTGCGGCCTTCGCGGGATCGGGACGGATGCCCTGGCCGCGGGCGATGAGAACGCCCAACAGATGGCGGCTTGCCAAGTGTTCTTTTTCTGCCGCTTTCTTGAGCCACTTAACGGCCGTGCGGTTGTCCGCTGAGAGCGTCGCGCCTGAGGCGAGCGCGCGGGCAAGCTCGTACTGCGCCTGCGGGCTTCCTTCCGCGGCTTCGCGAGCCCACTGCGTGATTTCCTTTTCCTGCGGGGCGACGGGCGCCGTGCCGTTTAGAAGCGCGAGCACCCCCGTCGTGCGGCCGCTCTCGGCGGACGCACGCTTTGGAAGCTCAAATCGCAGGTCAACGTTGGCGCGCATGACGGCTTACGGGGTCTGCAGGATGAGCGCCGTGTCCGGCAGGGGCTCGATCCCCGTGAGGTGTCGGAAAAGAACGAGCGTGAGCGCGAGTGCCACGTAGGCCACCCAGCCGAAGGCGCCCATCATGATGGCGCGGCCGAAGAACTTTCCTTCGTAGTCGATGTGGTTGCGGCGCACGTAGAGAATCTGGCGGACGCCGAGCGACAGCGACCAGGAGATCCAGAAGCCCACGAAGAGCGCGATCATGAGATAGCGGCAGATCGGAATGTCGCGGATGACGGGCTCAAGAAGCGTATAGCCCAGAAACGTGAAGAAGCTCACGCGCACCCAGCCCATGCTGCGGGCGGCGAGTTCGTTTTCGCCGAGCTCCTTCCAGTTGAGCCCCTGCAGAAAGCCGCCGAACATCGGCGTGAAGAGAAGCGTCAGGATGACGCAGACCGTGGGGTTGTAAAGACGAGGCGTCGCAGGCGCGGCGGCCGTCGCTTGATTGTTCTCAGGCATGAGCGGGGCGGGGAGGAATGGTTACTGCGCGCATTGTAGAGAAGGTCGGTTGAAAAAGGCGCCGGGGACGTCGAGTTCGGGGCGCCTTGAGCGGGAAGGATCAGTCGGCCTTTTGCTGAGCGGCGACGGCTTCGAAGATGGGATCGATCCAGACGGCGTGCGCTTCGGTGTAGAGACCGTGGAGATGATCGTCATTGCGGTAGCAGGTGAGATCGCACAGGCCATTTCGGCAGATGTAGGGCTCAACTTCGATGAAGGTCACAAGTCCTGCGAGCATTCGTCGGATTTCGTCGTTGCCCTTCTTCCAGGTGAGATCGATCGGGTAGCGGAACCACAGATGCTCTGGCTGGTTGTAGACGCGGGAGACATGGCGTTGCGGATCGTAGGGGCCTTCGCCGTAGGCTTGTTCCTCCCAGGGAGGATCGAGAAGAATCCAGACCTTGATGTCCGGGTTCTGGCGAAGGTAGTCCGCGAAGCGGCGGACGGTCTCATGGAAGTCGTCGGGGAATCGGGCCAGATATTCGCCCCACTTTTCGGCAATAGCGATGTTCTTGTACTTGCGCGCGGCGTAGCCGGCGGCGAGGTACTGCTGTTTTTCGCGGCAGGCTTCTCGGAAGGACTCTTGTCCGTGAATCGTCATGGCACCCATGGCGAAGCATCCAGGAACAGCGCCGTTTTCAAAGTTGACTTGGAATCGTTTGGCGGCTCGTTCGGCGCGGCGAAGGTACATCTGCATGTGGGAGTCACCGGTCATTAAGAGCGCGGGGACGGATGGCTGGAACGTGTTTTCGTAGAGCGTGCCGTCGGCGGCCGTGAAGTTCTGGAAGTCTTTTTCAAACGGCGGGGCTTCCTTCAGAAAGTAGTAGGTGGACGGCTGGCTGTCGCCGAAAGAGCGATGAGGAAGGCCCTCCGACAGGCGAATGACGGCAGCGCCGCAGTTGAGAGCAAAGACCGTGGCGAGAAGCCAGAGGCTTGGCTGACGAACGAGCGTCCCGGTCGTCGTTTTCCAAAGCGCCCATTGTCCGTGAAAAACGGCTCGGAGCGACGCGAGCGAAATGGACGGCGCCTTCATGCGGCGCACCGGATTCTCCGCGAGGAAGTAGACCGAGGTCGCAAGCACGAAAGCGACGCCAAGCAGCGCGAGCCGCATCCAGACAGTGCTTTCCGGAATGGCAATGTGCAAAAACGCGAGCAACGGCCAGTGCCAGAGGTAGAGGGAGTAGCTGATGAGGCCGACGAACGTCATTGGACGCCACGAAAGGAGCGTGCGATTGATGAGTGCGTCAGGGCGCACTGCGATGAGAAGCACTGCCGAGGCCACAGCCGCTACGGTGATGACGCCGGGGTGGTGCGCCGAAGCATTCGGCAGAAAGAAGAGCGTTACCAGCACCAGCAGGCCGGCGACTGACAGGCCGTTGCGAAGTCCTTGCGACAGCGGCTCTTCACGAGGGAAGAACGTATGGGCATAGGAAAGTAGAATGCCCGCCCCCAGCTCCCAAAAGCGAGTGAGCGGGAAGTAGAACACCCACTCGCGATTGGGGCTCAAGAGAAAGCCCGCAAGCGACGTAGCGGTAAAGACGGCGACGAAGCCGCCCACCACAAGGATCCGCCGCGAGGTGTGCCACAGCAAAAGACAAAGGAGCGGAAAGACGATGTAGAACTGCTCTTCGATCGCAAGGCTCCAGAGGTGCATCAGCGGCTTTCTCAGCGACTCGGCGTCAAAGTAGCCGGCTTCCTTCAGGAGCTGAAAGTTCTCATAGAAAAAGCCGCTTGCGAAGACGTGCTTGCCGAGAAGACCGAAGTCCATCGGCCACATCAGAAACCAGCCCGCCGTCAGCACGGCAGAAAGAAGCAGAAAGAGATTGGGGAGAATTCGGCGGATGCGCTTGTCGTAAAACGAAATCCAGCTGAAGCTGCCTGCGGCGAGCCCGCGGAAGATGATGCCGGAAATGAGGTAGCCCGAGATGACGAAGAAGATGTCAACGCCGAAGAAGCCGCCCGGCACTAGCTCGGGAAAGGCGTGAAAGAAGAGAACGGGGATGACGGCGAGCGCTCTCAAACCCGTGATGTCATTGCGCCAGAGACGGGTATTGCGTAAATTAGCGGGGGGGGTAATTATGGGCATAAAATCAAATAAGAAGGCCGTTGTTTCTTCGGCTTGAAGCCCGCATTCTACTCTGCGAAGCCATTCGAACATCGAGTTTTTGGCAAATTCCTTCAGGGCTGCGGTGGGCATCCGCTAGAATCTTGTGAAAATTAGGGAGCTTTAAGGATGCCGCTGTCCTACATCGATGAACAGACCAATTTTTCAACCATTCGAAAGCGCCAGCGTTTTTTCGTCGATCAGACGGAGTTTTTGACCACCTGGTGGCGAAACGGCGATCTCGTGACGGTCATCACGCGGCCGAGGCGTTTTGGCAAAACGCTGATGCTTGATGCGGTGCACCGCTTCTTTTCCAACGAGTTCGACGACCAGAAGTCGGTCTTTTCCGATCTTGACGTCTGGAAGGACAAGGCGTTGCGCGCGGAGGCTGGGAAGCATCATGTTCTGCGGCTCTCCTTGCGTCACCTCGCCTGCAGTCACTTGACGCGACTTCGCCTTGCGATGGCGATCGCCGTCGGCGAACTCTATGACAAGTATCGACTTCTTGTCCGAAGCCCACGCGTTGAGGCGGCATTGCGTAAGCGCATCGCAGCGTTCAAGTTCAACTTGGGCGTTGAAAATGATGACGTGATGACAGGGGCGCTGCGCGACTTGTGTCTGGCGATTCATCAGCACTATGGCAAAAAGCCAGTCATCCTGATCGACGGTTATGACGAACCTTTGTGGGACGCGCGGAGCGCAGGCTGTCTTGCTGACGTTGAGGACTATCTGCGTCGCTTCATGGCCTGCACGCTGGCGGACAACCCGGCGTTGGGGCGGGCGCTCCTCATGGGGATTCTCCCCTTGAGCGAAGATTCGATTTTCTCTGAAGTGCCAGGCGTGCGGTTTTGCACGGCAACGGATCCCGTCTACCCGACGTCATTCGCCATCACGCCTGAACAGTTGATGTCCGCGCTTTTCAAGCTGGGCTATGACATGAGCGTCTGGTGCAAGGCAAGTGAGTGGTACGGCGGCTACGCTTTTGGCAAAGAAGAAGGACTTTGCAATCCGTGGTCCGTCATGAATTTCGTGGAAACGGAGACCTATGCGCGCCATTGGGCGAAGACGAGCAAAAACGAGATCGTGGAGAAGCTCATGCGCACCGGAAGCTGCGGCGTGAAGGCGCGTTTCCTCGATCTACTGCAGGAAGATGCCATAGCTGATGACGTTCCGGGGCGCCTTGCCTTGCGGGAATCGGATGAGGTCTCCGTGTGGCCGCTTCTTGTGGCGACCGGCTACTTGACGCCGGTCTTTGACGGCGGCAAGAAACCGCAAGGAGTCAGGATTCCGAACATCGAAGTGAGAAAGGAGCTTGACAGCCTGATTAGTCGATGGTTTTCCAAAAATGAGGCCTTCAGCGCGTTTACAGAAGCCCTTTTCAAAAACGAGGCTGTCGCCATGGGAGAGGCGCTGACGGCGCTGGCTGGCGAGAGCTTTGAACAGTTTGAAGCAGCTGACGGCGATTGGAAGAACGGCTTCTACGGTCTGGCTCTCGCGCTTTCCGCCAAGCTTCGCGTGCGATACGTCGTGAGGAGCACGCGTGAAGTTGACGTCGGTAGTTTTGACGTGATCCTTCTGCCTTTCAAGCCCAAGCGAGACGCCTTCTATTTGCTGAAATTCACGTGGAAGCAGCCGGATGAAATGGTGACGGCGTCGGCTCAGGCGGCGCTGAAGGCGCTTTTGCTCGACGGCTATAAGGAGGACTTCACGAGGTATGGCATGGACGTGAAATTCATCCACTGTTTCGGCGTGGCGTTTGACGGAAAGACTGTTTGCGTCGCTCAGCAGGATGGTGTGGAGGCCGTTGCATGACTCGGGTTGTCGCCATTGGCGAACATCGTTTTGAGACGATTCGCCGACAACGCTATTTCTACGTCGACAAGACGGACTTTCTTGGGGCGTGGTGGAGGGAGAGCGGTGCCGCGGTGACCGTCATCACGAGGCCGCGGCTTTTTGGAAAGACGCTGTTCCTTGACACGGTGCGTCATTTCTTTTCCGACGAGTTCACCGATCAGGCGGCTCTCTTTGACGGTCTGACAGTTTGGGAAGACGCCGGCCTGAGAGCGGAGGCGGGACGACATCCCGTGCTGAGTCTCACGTGGAGCGGCATCTCGGACGCCGACTTTGAGGACTGTTGCGCCCATATCGCGGCGAGCCTTCGCGCGTTGTGCGCGAAGCATCAGTGGCGTTGGGAGAGCACGGCGGTCGATGGGACGCTGCGCCGGGAGATTCAGGCGTTCATGGACGGCGCCGAAGGCGAGAACTCGGTCGTGACGGTGCTTCGCAGCCTCTGTCAGGCGATTCACCAGCAGTCGGGCGTGAAGCCGCTGATTCTGCTGGACGAATACGACACGCCACTCAAGGACGCTTGGCGCAGAGGCGACGGAAGCTCGGTGGCGCAGTTTTTTCATCAGTTCATGATTGCGACGTTCAAAGACAATCCGTCGCTCGGCCGGGCGCTGGTGGCGGGCATTACGGACGTGCGCGACGGATCGATGCTTGCTGGCTTCAACCATTGGCAAGTGGTGACGACCTCGACGCCCCGCTTTGAGACGGCCTGCGGCTTCACAGAGCCGGAAGTTCGGGCGGCGCTCGACGAATACGGTCTGGCGCCAGAAGCGCCGGCTGTGAAGTCGTGGTACGGCGGCTATGCTTTTGGCCGGCAGTCTGGCATCTACAACCCGTGGGCCGTGACGAATTTTCTGTTCGCACGAACGGTCGGCGGCTACTGGGCGCAGACAGTCAGCAACGCGTTCGTTGGCGATCGGATCCGCGAAGGGAGCGCCGAGCTGAAGCAGGACTTTGCGGAGCTGCTCTCGGGAGGCGAGATTTGGGTTCGGATGCGGGAGTCGGTGTCCTTGCGGCCGCCGTTTTCGTCGTCGGATGTCTGGGCCTTGATGGTGGCAAGGGGCTGCCTCAAGGTCGTGAGCCGCCGGGAGCGTGACCTCTGTGAACTTGCCATTGTCAACCGGGACGTGAGGCAGGCGATGGCAGCGTTGGTTCGTTGCTGGTTTGATGGTCGGGGAAGCGGTGCCTTCAAGGGTTTTCTGAACGCACTGACATCCCATGATGCGGAAGGCATGAGCTTTGAGCTCAGTCGGTTCGCCGACGAGCGCTTCAGCGATTTTGGGGCATCGGAGCGTGATCCTGAGCCGTTTGTGTTCGGCGTGATGCTGGGGCTGCCGCTGTTGCTTTGCCAGCGCTTCACGGTGAATCACTGGCGGAGGGACGGCCAAGGCGGTTACGGCGTGACGCTGCTGCCACTTTGGCCGGAAAAAGACGATGGCTTTCTGCTCGAATTTCGCGCAAGGACGCCGGCGAGTGAGGTGACGCTGGAGACGATGGCGCAGACCGCCTGGGAAGAAATCAGCGACAGCGGCGTTGAGGCGGACCTCGTGGCGCTCGGCCTTCCTGCGGAGCGCATCCGCAAGTACGTCTTGGCGTTCGAAGGAAAGCGCGTTCTCGTCGCGGGATAAAGGGATAAAGAAAACGGCCTTCCGAAGTTCATCCGGAAGGCCGCTGCAGCGGTTTTCAAAGCCCGCTATTCGCGCTCAAACACAAAGCGCCCGTCCACCATGGTGGCGTCCACCTTCACGTCTCTTAATTTCAGCGGATCTTTCGTGAAGAGGTTTTCCGACAGCACGACAAGGTCGGCGTAGTAGCCCGGGAGAAGCCGCCCCTTCACGTCCTCTTCAAAGGAGGCGTACGCGCTTCCCGTCGTGTAGGCGTCCACGGCGTCGTAGATGTCAAGGCACTCTTCGGGATGGAATCCCCCTTCAGGGAGTCCCTTGAGATTGCGGCGGTTCACGGCGCAGTAGAGGTTGTCGATGGGATTCAAGTCTTCCACCGGGCAGTCCGTGCCGAGACTCTCGTGCACGCCGAGCTTTGCGAGCGTGTTGAAGCCGTAGCTCGTTGCGGCGAGGTCTTTCCCTACGCGGTCTTCGACAATCCCCGTGTCGTAGTGCAGGAAGATGGGCTGCACGTAAGCGAGGATGTCGTTTTTGGTGAAGCGCTCCAAAAGCGCCTTGTCCGTGATCTGCACGTGGATGCACCCGAGGCGCAACGGATTCTTCCCGTTCTGGCAGACGGCGTCGTAGCTGTCCAACACGCGCTCGATCGCGCCGTCGCCGATGGCGTGCATTGCGACCTGACACTGGTGCGACACTGCGAGATTCACCATGACGGCGATTTCGTCGGGCGTGAGCGTGGCGATCCCTGTGGTCGAGGGATCGTCATGGTAGGGCGCTCGCATCAGGGCCGTGCGGGCGCCGAGGCTCCCGTCCACAAACATCTTCAAGGGGCCGATGCGGTTGAAGGCGTCGCCCGTGCCAGTGCGGTAGCCTTTCGCAAGGAACGCCTTGAAGCCTTCGGGCTCCATGAAGTTCACCTGATGGTAGACGCGCAGCAGGGGATTCCACTCCTGCACGGCGGTGTAGGCCGCGAGCACCGTCTCCCAGTCGCTAGGGCGCAGGTCCATCGTTTGCACGGAGGTGACGCCGTTGCGGACCGAGTGCTTCATCGCGGTGCGGATGAGGCGCTCGTAGTCTTCCTGCGTCGGGTGCTTGCGAAGTGCGAGCACCTGGGCGCAGGCGTTTTCGCGCACGACGCCCGTGAGTTCTCCCTTTTCATCGTGATCGAAGGCGCCGCCCGCGACCGGAACGGAGTCTTTCGTGAGATGGGCGAGCTTCAAGGCCGAGCTGCTGCAGGTAAGAATGTGCCCGCAGGCGCGCTCGAGAATGATCGGGTAGTCCGTGGTGACGGCGTCAAGGTCTTCCTTCACGAGAAGCCGGTGCCCGTCCTCCTTGAAGTAGTCCTGATTCCAGCCCATGCCGTGCAGCACGGTGCCGGGGGCGGGCTGGCGCTCGCGGATGTAGGCGCGCACGCGCTCCTGCACGTCGGCGATGCTCGTGGCGCCCAAAAGTTCAATGGATTCCAGCAGCTGCCCCTTCATCACAAGGTGCATGTGGGAGTCGTTGAAGCCTGGCACGATCGTGCGGCCGCGGGCGTCGTACTCCTCGCACCCGTCGGGGGCGGCGGCGCGGATTTCTTCGGTGGTGCCGACGGCGGCGATGAGGCCGTCGTCGCCCACGAGAAGGGCTTCGCGGAAGTCGCCGCGATTTACATAGACGTTGGCATTGACAATGGCAATCATGATGCGCTTTTCCTATTCGTAACCCTGCTTGGCGACCACCGCCTCGCGCTTCTTCTTGAAGAGGATTTCGTAGAGGATGAGGCTCAGCGCCGGCACGATGAAGGACAAGGCGGCCGTCATCGGGTCGTTCACGATCGTGGTGATGATGAGCCCCACCATCACGGCGCAGATGAGGAGCACGGTGAAGGGATAGAGCCAGACCTTGTAGGGGCGCTCCATCGTCGGGTACTTCTTTCGCAGGCTGATCACGGCGTAAAAGCCCATGCCGTGGAAGATCACGCCGCAGAGCGCCACAAGGTTCGTGAGTTCCGACAGGGAGCGAAAGCAAATGAGCACGATCGACACCGCAGCCGAGGCAAGGATCGAATTCACCGGGGTCTTCCACTGCGGATGGAGCTTCCCGAGGCACGAGAAGAACGCGCCGTCGCGGGCCATGGCGTAGTACATGCGAGGGAACGCCATGATGCAGCCGTTCAAGGACGAGAAGATTGCGAGGACCATGGTGGCGCCCACGAGGATCATGCCCGCGGAGCCAAAGAGCTGCTTGGCGGTCTCCGTGCCGAGATAGTAGTTCCCGGACTGCACGAGGGCGACGATCGTGTCGTAGGGGAGCACGCGGTAGATCGCGTAGTTGAAGAGGACGTATAGGAGCGACACGCCCACGATGGCGATGATGAGGGCCATCGGGATGTTGCGCTTCGGGTTCTTGATCTCTTCGGCGATGACGTTCAAGTTCGTCCAGCCTTCGTAGGCCCAGAGCGTGGCGATGACGGCAAAGCCCACCATGGAGAGAATCTCCCAGACGGACGGCACGCCGTGAGGCATCGACAGCAGGTCCGGCGTCTCCGTGCCCATCACGAGGCCGCAGGCGAGAATGAGAACAAGCGGGACGAGCTTCACCACGAAGAAGATGTTCTGAAAGAGCGACCCGAAGCGAATGCCGCGGATGTTGATTGCGGTAAGGATGAGAACCAGCCCCACGGCAATCACCTTCTGCCACAGGGGATCAATGGGCGTCATGGACGCGAGCGCCGCCGCAAAGGCGACGGCCAAGGCTGCGATGGAGCCGGAATTCCCGAACGTGAAGTTCGCAAAGCCGCACATGAAGGCGACGCGCTCGCCGTAGGCTTCGCGCAGGTAGAGGTAGATGCCGCCCGCCTTGGGCATCATCGTGCCGAGCTCGGCGTAGCAAAGGCCCGAGAGCAGCGTGATGGCGCCGCCCACGAGCCAGACGAGAAGCGCGAGCCCGAGGCTCATTTCGGCGCGGTTCAGGACGATGGCGCCGATGTAGAAGATGCCTGAGCCGATCATGATGCCGGCCAGAACGGAGATGCCGCCGAAAAGGCCCACTTCGCGGCGCATCTCCGTCGATTCCGACGAGAGCGCCTGCTGGGCGATCTGGGTGCTGTTGTCTGCCATGAGTTCTTTTCCTTTGGATGGCGTGAAAACAAAAAAGCCGCATCCATCGATGCAGCTCGCTCAGTCCGTTCGGAAGGAAAAGAAAGAAGACGACCAACACCGACAGCTCCTCTGCGGTCCATCGGATCGCAGGAGTCACCGAGATGTTGTCCCGATGCCCAACTCGACTTCTCCGCCGAGAAGCCTGTTTCGGCCGCCGAACCCTTTCCCAAAAGGTCGCAGGATGCCTCCTCGCTTTCGGTACTCTTTTTTGACAGCGCCTCTATCAGCTTTACCAACTCCGAACTTTGCCACAAGGCGCCCGTCTTCGTCACCGCCCGCGGGAGGTTTCCGCGAGAACGGGAGAAGATTCCCGCAAAAACGGCGACAGGCTAGGTGGTTGTAATTAGTTTTGTGGTCCGGCGGGCACGGCGGGAAGGCTTGTGAGAAGTCGGCAACCGTAAAGCTCGCTGATGGCTTCGACGCCTTTTACCAGCACGGAAATCGCTTCGGCGCGCGGGTAGGACTTGCGCCAGGCGAGCACGATGCGGCGCTTGGGGATGTTGGGCTTTTCAAAGGGAATGATCTTGACCATCGAGTTCCCGCGGTAGCAGGGCACAGAGCTTGCGGGAAGGATGGTGACGCCGAGCCCCTGCGCCACCATGTAGAGAATGGTTTGCAGAGAGCTCCCCTCGATGCGCTTTTTTCCCGACGGATCGCTGCGCACGCCGTCAGCGCAGAAGTCAAGCACCTGATCTCGGAAGCAGTGGCCGGCGCCGAGAATGAGCATGGGCTCGCGCTTGATTTCTTCACGGGTTATGACGGCTTTTTGGGCGAGCGCATGATCGGCGGGCACCGCGGCGACGAAGTCCTCGTCGTAGAGCGGGTGAAGCATGAGCCCGGGCTGATCGATGGGGAGCGCGAGCACCGCGGCGTCGATCGTGCCGTTCTTGAGTTCGTCAAGAAGATTCACCGTGAGGTTTTCGGAAAGGATGAGGGGCATCGCCGGGGCGAGCTTTTTCACGGACGCCACAAGACCTGGAATGAGATAAGGGGCGATTGTGAAGATGGAGCCAAGGCGCACTGGCCCCTTCAGGGGGTCGCGCCCGCCCGCGGCGCATTCGCGAACGGCTTCCGCGGCTTCGAGCACCTTTTTTGCGCGCTCGACGATGATGAGGCCGATGGGCGTGGGAGTGACGTCCGAGCTCTTTCGCTCAAAGATCTGCACGCCCAATTCCGTTTCGAGCTTGCGGATGGCGACGGACAGCGAAGGCTGCGAGACGCCGCACTTTTCGGCAGCATGGCCGAAGTGGCGCTCCTGCGCTACGGCGACGGTGTACTTGAGTTCAGTGAGATTCATGGCGAGCCTCCATTAGGCCTGCAGGTAGTTGGCGTTTTTGGCGAACCAGCGCGCGGCAAACTGCCGGGCGGCGTCGGGATCTTCGGCGAGCCACCCTTCGGCGACGTGGGCGGCCCACTTCAAAAGGCCGGGCTCGGCGGAGGGATCCGCAAAGCGCATGGCGGCGGCGCCGGACTGGCGGGCGCCCAGGAATTCGCCGGGGCCGCGCAGGCGCAGGTCTTCCTTCGCGATCGCAAAGCCGTCCGTGGTTTCGCGAATGACTTTGAGGCGCGCCTTGCCGACATCAGTGAGTTCGGGATCAAAAAGCAAAAGGCAGACGCTCTGGCTCGTGCCGCGGCCGACGCGGCCTCGAAGCTGGTGAAGCTGCGACAAGCCAAAGCGCTCGGCGTGCTCGATCACCATCACGGTGGCGTTGGGAACGTCCACTCCCACTTCGATCACGGTGGTGGAGACGAGGAGATCGATGTCGCCCGCGGCAAACTTCGCCATCACGGCCTGCTTTTCTTCGGCGGGCATCTTGCTGTGCAGAAGCGCCGTTCGCAGGCTGGGGAAGGCCGCGCGAATCGACGCCTCGCGCTCGACCGCGGCGGTGAGGTCCGCCTTTTCGCTTTCTTCAATGAGAGGGCACACCCAGTAGCACTGGCCGCCCTTGGCGATGTCGCCTGCGACGGCGCCCATGACTTCCGCGGTGCGCGCGAGGCTCACGAGCTTGGTGGCGACGGGCTGGCGCCCCGGCGGCAGTTCGTCGAGAAACGAAACGTCCAAGTCCGCCAAGTAGCTCATCGCAAGCGTGCGCGGAATCGGGGTGGCGGTGAGAAGCAGCTGGTGCGGCACGACGCCTGAGTCGCCTGGCTGCATGAGCTTCAGGCGCTGCGCCACGCCGAAACGGTGCTGCTCGTCGATGACGGCGAGCACGAGGTTCTGGTAGACGACCTTCGTCTGAATAAGCGCGTGGGTGCCGACCACGACCTGCGCTTTCCCCGTCGCCACGGCGTCCTGCGCCTCGCGCTTTTGGGCGGCGGCGAGACTGCCGACCAAGAGCTGCACCGTGACGCCCAAAGGTGCAAACCATTGGGTGAGCTTGTCAAAATGCTGGCGGGCGAGAATTTCCGTGGGTGCCATGACGGCCGCCTGACCGCCGTTTTCAACGGATCGCAGGGCGGCAAGCGCGGCGATGACGGTCTTGCCGGAGCCGACGTCGCCGGCGACGAGCCGCTGCATGGGATGCGTCTTGGCGAGCCCCGCGTCCACCTCGCGCGAGACGCGCTCCTGAGCGCTCGTCAAGGTGAAGGGGAGCGCCTTCAAAAAGGCGTCCGTGAGGTCGTGCTTCTCGGCAGACAAGGGCGTGGCCTTGAGGCTCGTCTTTTGGAGCCGGCTCTCTCTTAAATAGAGCTGTTGCGCGAGAAATTCGTCAAAGATGACGCGCTTCCATTCGGGCGTCGTGCGGGAGGCGAGCGCCTCTTGCGACGTGATGGGGCTCGGGGCGTGGAGTTCCTGCAGGGACTTGGCAAACGTCGGAAGCGCCAGAGGCGTCGTGAATTTCGCGGGCACCGTCTCTCGAAGGTCGATGTCAAGCAGCGCGCGCTGGATGCGCTTGCGGAGAATGGGTTGCGTGAGCCCGTCCGTCGTGGAGTAAATGGGGGTAAGGGTGGAGGGAAGGTCTTCGGGACAGTCCGCGGCCTTCTTGACGCGAGGCTGCGTGATCTCGAGCCCCCCGCCGTAGGCAGCGTTTACTTCGCCGTAGGCGCGAACGATGTTGCCAACGGCGAGTGTCTTGCGGTCGCAGTAGCGAAAGAACTTCAGCGTCGTGCGGCCGGTGTCGTCCTCCACCGTCACGAGAAAATAGGGCCGGAAGTTGTTGAAGCGCTTTTCCTGAAAGTTGACGACCTTCGCCTGAATCTGCGCGCGAGTGCCTGCGGAAAGCGAGCGGATGTCAGTGATCTGCGTTTCGTCTTCGTAGCGAAGCGGCAGGTGCAGCGCAAAGTCCCAGTCGCGCACGAGCCCCAGGCGCAGAAACTTCTCCGACGTGGAGACTTTGGGCGCCGCCGTCTTTTTGGCGGGCTTTTCGGTGGATTCGTCAGCTTCCGTCGTGCGCATGGCTTGCCGGCCTTTCAAAAGTGTTAGGAGAGTACCGCGATGGCTTCCACTTCAAAGAGGGCGCCTTTGGGGAGCGCCGTCACTTCAACGCAGCTGCGGGCGGGGAAGGGAGACTTGACGAACTCCTGCATGATGGCGTTCACTTCGCCAAAGTGCGCGAGGTCCGTCACAAAGAGCGTGAACTTCACGACGTCGGTGAAGCGGCCGCCCGCGGCTTCCACGACCTGCGTGAGGTTCGTGAAGGCCTGGCGCACCTGAGCGTCAAGCCCTTGAGCAAGTTCGCCCGTTGCCGGAATGAGGCCGATCTGGCCCGAGCAGTAGAGGGTGTTCCCTGACTTCACGGCCTGGTTGTAGGGGCCGATGGCGGCGGGGGCCTTGGGGGTGGAGATGATGTCGTTCACTGGAGTTCTCCCTAAAAATGAGTGAATGATGGACATCATATATCAGAACAGCGAGGGCATTAACGACTCTTTATGAAGGAGCGAGACAAAACAGACAAAAGACAAAAGGTCGAATACCACTTTGGAGGTAGCGCTGGGAATCTGAACAACATGTTTGGATTGCATGGACGAAACCCCGTGAAAGTCCTGTAAATTTTGCGTAAAATCTGACGCAAGCAAGGGGCGCGGCCAGCTTATTCCCCTTCGGATTTTAGGGGTTCTCACCTATAGTACGGAAGAGGTAGGGCTTATAGACTTCGCCCGTGCGAACCTGAGCTGATAAGACTCAGTTCAGAATTCGCGAGGCCGCTTGCTGGCTCGTTCTGACAAAGAATGGGGGAGGCAGGCGGGCTTTTGCGCGTACGTGCGGCTTTGCGATGAGGCCGGCCGGCACTCTGCCGGACGGTTCTGGCGCTTCTTTTTGTGATGGGTGCGTTGCAGTCTTATCACAAAAAGAAGCACCGAAAGCGATCGACTGGCCACGAAGTCATGTAAAGACGATGAGGCCGGGTTGCTTTTAGTCATTGGGAGCCCATCCTTTCGGGTGATGTGGCGGCTCATGGCCGAAAATAGCGCCCGAGAAGCGGCTCTACCACCGAAGCGGTAGGCGGAAGGGCCGGAAAATTCTATTGACCCTGCCCGAAATTCGGAGCCGGGGCTTCGCTGTTTTCAAGAACGGCGGGGCGTGCGGCGTCGTTTGGAGGGCGGATCCTTCACGGATCAAGGAGACCATTAAATGAAGATTATCTACACCGACGTGCTGGTGATCGGTGGCGGTCTGGCCGGTCTGCGCATGGCAGTTGCTGCCAAGCGCCGCGGGCATGACTCCATCGTCCTGTCGCTGGTACCCCCGAAGCGCTCTCACTCGAAGGCGGCTCAGGGCGGCATGCAGGCCTCGCTTGCCAACTGCATCAAGGGCCTCGGCGACAACGAGGACGTCCACTTCGCCGACACGGTCCGCGGCTCCGACTGGGGTGCCGATCAGGACGTGGTGCGCATGTTCGTCAACACGAGCCCGAAGGCCGTGCGTGAACTCGCTGCCTGGGGCGTGCCTTGGACGCGCATCACCCCGGGTGACCGTCAGGTGATCATCAATGGTGAGAAGGTCACCATTACGGAACGCAAGGAAGCCGCCGGTCTTTTGAACCAGCGCGACTTCGGCGGCACGAAGAAGTGGCGCACCTGCTACGTCTCCGACGGCACGGGCCACGCGATGCTGAACGCGGTGTCTGACCGCGTGATCGCTGAAAACGTTCCGGTCGTGGAACGCATGGAAGCCCTCACCCTGATTCACGACGGCAAGCGCTGCTACGGCGCTGTCTGCCGCAACCTGATGACGGGCGAAATCCTCGCCTACGTCGCCAAGGCCACCGCGATCGCCACCGGCGGCGCCGGCAAGCTCTTCCGCGTCACGACGAACGCTCAGATCTGTGAAGGCACGGGCCACGCCCTCGCCCTCGAATCCGGTGTTGCCACGCTGGGCAACATGGAAGCCATTCAGTTCCATCCCACGGGCATCTTCCCCGCCGGCATTCTGGTGACGGAAGGCTGCCGCGGTGACGGCGGCCTGCTCCGCGACGTGGACGGCCATCGCTTCATGCCGGACGTGGAGCCGGAAAAGAAGGAACTTGCGTCCCGCGACGTCGTGTCCCGCCGCATGGAAGAACGCATTGCTCAGGGCAAGGGCGTGAAGAGCCGCTTCGGCGAACACCTCTGGCTCGACATTACGCTTCTGGGCGAACACCACATCAAGCACAACCTGCGCGAAGTGTACGAAATCTGCCATTACTTCCTGGGCGTTGACCCGACGAAGGAATGGGTTCCGGTTCGTCCTGCCATGCACTACACCATGGGCGGCGTGCGCACCAACTACACGGGTGAATCCCGTCAGCTGAAGGGGCTCTTCGCCGCTGGCGAAGCTGCCTGCTGGGACATGCACGGCTTCAACCGCCTGGGCGGCAACTCCGTGGCTGAAACCGTGGTGGCCGGCATGATTGTTGGCGAATTCATCGCCGACTTCTGCGACAAGCCCGAAAACGGCATCGACATTCCGACGTCCCTCATCTACGAATGGGCTGCGAAGACTCAGAATGAGCTGGACGGCTACTTGAAGAACACCGGCACGGAAGACATGGCGAAGATCCGCACCCGCATGCAGGAACTGATGACGAGCAAGATCGGCATCTTCCGCCGCGGCGACATCATGGACAGCGCCGTCGAAGAACTCGAAGAACTCTACAAGAAGAGCTTCAAGGTCTCCGTGAAGGATCAGGCCGGCGCCAACGCCGAGCTCACCTACGCCTACCGCACCCGCAAGATGCTGAAGGTCGCTCTCGCCGTCGCCTGCGGCGCCACGGCCCGCAAGGAATCTCGCGGCGCTCACTTCCGTGAAGACTTCCCGGTCCGCAACGACGCTGAATGGCTCAAGCGCACCCTCTCTTCCTGGAAGGAAGGCGACACCCGTCCGACGCTCTCCTACGAAGATCTCGACATCTCCAAGATGGAGCTGCCGCCGGGCTGGCGCGGCTACGGTGCGAAGAACTACATCGACAACCCCGAAACGCCGAAGCGTCAGGCCGAAGTCGATGCCATTCGCGCCAAGATGCAGGCCGAAGGCAAGGATCGCTTCGCGATTCAGGACGCCATCATGCCCTTCCACAGCCTGCTGCCGAAGCGTCTGCAGGGCCGCAACGAACGTATCGATGAACCCCTGGCCTAATTAGGAGCTGAACTTAAATGAGTACTCAAGTCACGAAGCAGCATCGCTTGCTCAAGGTCAGCGTCCTGCGTTACAACCCCGCGGATCCCGCGAGCGTGCCGCACATGCAGACCTATGAGGTGGAAGAAGCGGACTCCATGACGCTTTACATCCTCCTCAACGAAATCCGCGACAAGCTGGATCACTCGCTGCAGTTCGACTTCGTCTGCCGCGCCGGCATCTGCGGTTCCTGCGCCATGATGATCAACGGCAAGCCCGGTCTCGCCTGCCGCACCCTGACGCGCGACCTGCCGACCGAATTCACGCTCGCTCCGCTGCCGGCGTTCGAATTGATCGGCGACTTGTCGGTGAACACCGGCAAGTGGATGCGCAACATGTCTGAACGCATGGAAACGTGGGTTCACATGAAGCAGGAAGAAGTCGACATGACGAAGAAGGAAGAGCCGATGGATCCGCAGTTGGCGGAAGACATCTATCTGCTCGACCGTTGCGTCGAGTGCGGCTGCTGCATCGCCGGCTGCGGCACGGTGCGCATCCGCCCGGACTTCGCCGGCGGCGTGGCGATCAACAAGATCGCCCGCTTCCGCCTTGATCCGCGCGACACCCGCAATGACGCCGACTTCTACGATGTGATCGGCGACGATTCCGGCGTGTTCGGCTGCATGTCCCTCTTGGCTTGCCACGACTTCTGCCCGAAGGAGCTCCCGCTCAAGACGCAGATCGCGTTCATCCGTCGCAAGATGGCTGAACAGGGCATCAAGAACTACGACAAGGTCACGCCCACGCCGCGCAAGTCGATCCCGATCGTTCCTCGCAAGCACTAATCTGCTTTCTGGGAAGCGGTCAGGCTTGACCTGACGCGCGAAAGCCCGCTCGGGTGACGCTCTTCGGAGTGAATCCTGGGCGGGCTTTTTCATTGCCTTCGTCGGGCGCGGATGGGTATCATCTGCGCCCGAACCATTTGGGGAGCCCCACTCATGACGGAAGAAACGATTGACTATCACCGCCGGTTTGGCGGCGTGGCGCGGCTTTACGGCGAAGCGGGCGCAGCAAAGCTCGCTCGCGCGCACGTCTGCGTCGTGGGCGTCGGAGGCGTCGGCAGCTGGGCCGTGGAGGCGCTTGCGCGCACAGACGTGCGGCATCTGACGCTGATTGACTTGGACAACGTCGCCGAGAGCAACACCAACCGTCAGATTCAGGCGCTGGGGCAGGAATACGGCCGCGCCAAGATTGATGTCTTGAAAGATCGCATCGCGCTCATCAATCCGCGCTGCCAGGTGGACTGCGTCGAAGACTTCATTGATGAAGCCAATGTGGCGGAGCTCGTGCCTGCGGATGCGGCAGTGTTGGACTGCATCGATCAGGTGAGGGCGAAGGCGGCGCTGATCAGCCTCTGCCGCCACCGCGGGCAGCTCATCGTCACTTCGGGCGCGGCGGGCGGCCGGGTGAATCCCCTCGCCATCCAGACGGGGGACCTCGGACGCATTTCAGGGGACCCCCTTTTGGCGAGCGTTCGCTACCGCCTGCGCAAAGCCTACGGCTTTCCCAAAAACACCGTAAAGGCGGGGCGGCTCCCGCCCGCCTTCAATGTGATTGCGGTTTATTCCGACGAGCCCGTGAGAAAGCCCCTGGCCGGGGCCTGTGAAGTCGATCCGCAGACCCAGGGGCTCGCCTGTTCAGGCTACGGCTCGGGCGTCGTGGTGACGGCGACGATGGGCATGGCGGCGGTGTCTTTAGTGCTGAACCGTCTCGCAGGCGTCTGAAAAGAAGGTCGCGGCAATGTTTGCCGCTTGCGTACACAGCACCGTCAAAGGAGGGCGCCAGCTCTCCTTTTTCGCGTTTTGATGGGCGTCTAGCAGAAAAAGTGTTCGGCGCATCGAAACATGCAGTTTCAAATGAAAAAACGTGTTTGAAACTTGATCCTTGTCAAATCCGGGGTAGCGATTGTAAAGCCGAGGCGGGGCGGACGAGCTGGCTGTGGGGAAGGGACGGGAATGTCGTTTGTTAACAAAAGGTAGTCGAAAATTGCAAACGGAGAAGACGAGCACTAAAAATAGTACCTAGGTGAAAATGCTTACCTCTTGCAACGCCGCAGCGTCATTTTTAAGACGGTGGTAAGGTGCAAACGGGTGTACTATCTTCCTAACCAAGAAGAGCTAGATGGTTTCTCTTAGGAGAATCCATTGAGTGATTCAGGTCCGGGCCGCGGTCCAGACCGCAGCGAACGGCGAGTTTGCTGGGACGGCGGCTTCAGACAGGTTGATAAGACTTCCGGTAAGGGAGAGCGCTCCTGGTGGGCGTGATCCTCCGGCCACAAATTTGCAAGAGGAGCAAATAAAAGATGTCTCGTTTTGAAAGTGACTTCCTGGGCCAGCTTGAAATCGCCGACGACTGCTACTACGGCGTTCAGACCCTCCGCGGCAAGGAAAACTTCCACATCACCGAAATGCCGATGAGCCAGGAGCCCTTCTTCGTCATCGCCTACGGCTATGTGAAGAAGGCTGCCGCCATGGCCAACAAGGAGCTCGGCACGATTCCGGCCGACGTCGCTGACGCCCTCATCTGGGCTTGCGATCAGATCATCGCCGGCAAGTATCGCGATCAGTTCGTGACCGACTGGCTCCAGGGCGGCGCCGGCACCTCCACGAACATGAACTGCAACGAAGTCATCTGCAACCTCGCCTGCGAAAAGCTCGGCACGGTGAAGGGCGACAGCAAGCGCGTGAGCCCCAACGACCACGCCAACTTCGGCCAGTCCACGAACGACACGTACCCGACCGCGCTGCACCTCGCGCTCCTGCTTCGCAGCAACGTTCTTCTGAAGTCCGTTGAAGACCTCGTGGGCGCCTTCTACAAGAAGGCTGACGAATTCAAGGGCGTTCTCAAGATGGGCCGCACCCACCTTCAGGACGCGGTTCCGATGACGCTCGGCCAGGAATTCCACGGCTGGGGCTTCACGATCAATGACGAAATCAAGGTCATCCGCGAAGCGCAGGAACACCTCAAGGTGATCAACCTGGGCGGCACCGCCATCGGCACGACCGTGACCTGCCACCCCGACTACCCGGCGCTTGCCGTGAAGCACCTTGCCGAACTCACCGGCATCGACTTCAAGAACAGCGATGACCTCATCGCTGCCACGAGCGACTGCGGCGCTTATGTCGCCATGTCCTCCGCCATGAAGAGCCTCGCGGTGAAGCTCACCAAGGTCTGCAACGACATCCGCTTGCTCGCCTCTGGTCCCCGCTGCGGCCTCGCGGAACTCAACCTGCCCCAGCTGCAGCCGGGTTCCTCCATCATGCCGGGCAAGGTGAACCCCGTCATCCCCGAAGTCACGAACCAGGCTTCGTTCCTCGCGATCGGCCTTGACACGACCGTGATGCTCGCCGCTTCCGCCGGTCAGCTCGAATTGAACGTCATGGAGCCGGTGATCACGTTCGCCCTCTTCACGGGCCTGCGCGTTCTCTCCAACGCCTGCAACACGCTGCGCACGAAGTGCGTGGACGGCATCACCGCCAACGCCGAGCGCACCGCCAACATGGTGATGAACTCCTGCGGCATCGTGACGCTCCTGAAGCCGCATCTGGGCTACAAGGCCTGCTCTGAAATGGCTCACGAGTGCTACCACACCGGCAAGAGCCTGCATCAGGTGGTCGTTGACGAGCGCCACATGCTCACTCAGGAAGAGTGGGACAAGACGTTCAACCTGCAGAACCTCATCGCTCCGAAGTTCGTGCAGTAATTTGAGCTGAGGCTTCCTCACGAGGATGAGGAAGCCTTGCTCAACACGCGAGGAACAGAACGCGTCAAGCGCCGGCAGCCGGGCTTTCCCCCTCGGCTCTGCCGGCTAAGCGGCACTCTCGGGGCCGCCCATTGCCAATCACTATTGAGTTCAGTCCCTTTGGACTCAGGGCTTCCTGCGTTTTGTTCCGATAACTACAAACCTCTCCAGAGGAGACAACAACATGGATATCATGCTCATTCTGCAGGTTGTCGTTCTGCTTGGCGCCATCTTCATCGGCGTGCGCCTGGGCGGCATCGGCATCGGCTACGCTGGCGGCGCCGGCGTGCTCGTTCTGGGCCTTTGCCTCGGCATGAAGCCGGGCAACATTCCCTGGGACGTGATCCTCATCATCGCGTCCGTGATCGCAGCCATCTCCGCCATGCAGTTGGCGGGCGGCCTCGACTACCTCGTGCAGATCGCTGAACGCATTCTGCGCTCCAATCCGAAGCACATCAATTACCTCGCCCCGATCGTGACCTATGTGCTCACGATTTTCGCGGGCACCGGCCACACCGCCTTCTCGATGATCCCCGTGATCGTGGAAGTGGCGAAGGAACAGAAGATTCGTCCGGTGGTGCCGCTTTCCATCGCGGTCGTCGCGTCTCAGATCGCCATCACGGCGTCTCCCGTGTCGGCGGCGGTGATCTACATGTCCGGCGTTCTGGAACCCTTCGGCTGGTCCTACCCCGTCCTCCTCGGGATCTGGCTTACCACGACGTTTGTGGCCTGCATGCTCACGTCCTTCGTGATGACGCTCATTTCCAACATGGATCTTGAAAGCGATCCCGTCTACAAGGATCGTCTGGCGAAGGGCCTCGTGAAGGCTCCCGTGGGCGCTGCGCACGCAGAACTGAAGCCCTACGCGAAGCGCTCCGTGCTGATCTTCCTTCTGGGCGTCGTGTGCGTGGTGCTTTATGCGTCCGCCATCTCCCCGGCGGTGGGCCTCATCAAGCCCGTCGTGGTCGGCCGTGACGCTGCCATCATGAGCCTCATGCTCCTGATCGGCACCCTCATCACGATCTTCTGCAAGATTGAAGTCGGCAACATCGCTTCGAGCTCCGTCTTCAAGTCTGGCATGGTGGCCTGCGTCTGCGTGCTGGGCGTTGCCTGGCTGGGCGACACCTTCGTTTCCGGTCACGCCGGCGAAATCAAGGCCTTTGCGGCTTCCACGGTTTCCCAGTACCCGGCGCTGCTCGCGGTAGTGTTCTTCTTTGCGGCCATGCTCCTTTATTCTCAGGCGGCGACGGCGAAGGCCATCACCCCCGCGATCGTGGCGGCTCTGGGCATCTCTGCGGCGAACCCCGGTGACAGCTACATGCTTGTTGCTTCCTTTGCTGCCGTGTCCGCGCTCTTCGTGCTCCCGACGTACCCGACGCTTCTTGGGGCCGTGCAGATGGATGACACGGGCACGACCCGCATCGGCAAGTGGGTGTTCAACCACGCGTTCTTCGTCCCGGGCGTTCTCGCCATCGTGTTTGCCGTGGTTCTGGGCTTCCTCGCTTGCGCGGTGATCCACTAAATCGAATCAAGGTTTCGAGCCTGAATCATCCAAAGGCGGTTCCCTTTCTCGGGGTTCCGCCTTTTTCTTTGACAAAATTCAATGCAGACCGCGCCATGGCTCGGTAAAATCTGGAATTTGTGCTGCCGCTTGCCGAGGCGGGGCGGTGGGCCTGGTGCGTCTGCTGAAGGCGGCAGGATCTCTGTCGCACTGAAATGTTGGTAAATGTGAGCCAAAATTCAGCAGGCTAAGCTAAAGGTAGTACCTCTATAGTATTAATGTCACTTAACCGGCACCCCAATTGCTGATGTCTTTTTTCAAAACGCTTTCGTGTTTCCTGATGATTTGCGGGTCGGCCGCGGCTTTTGCGGAGGAGTCGACTTCCGCCGCGGAGCCGACCTTCACGCTGCGCGTGGGAAGCGACTATTACGAGCCGTTCAATTACTTGGATGCCGAAGGCGCATACGCCGGCATTGATGTGGAGCTTGCTAAGGAAGCCTGCCGCCGTCTGGGGTGCCGCGCGGAATTCATTACGATTGACTGGTCGCGAAAGGACGAATACCTTGAAGAGCATGCGGTGGACTGTCTCTGGGGCAGCTTCACGATGACGGGACGCGAGGCGAAGTACGCGTGGGCCGGTCCCTACATGGAGAGCCGCCAGGTGGTGATGGTTTGGGCGGATTCTCCGATCCGGATGCTGGCTGATCTAGAAGGCCGCACGGTCGCCGTGCAGTCCACCACGAAGCCCGAGGGCTTTTTTCTTGACCGCACGCTGCCCACTATTCCCAAAGTAGGCAATCTTTACAGCCTCCCTGACATCGGCTACGCCATCGCCGCGTTTCGAAAGGGCTACGCCGACGCGGCGGCCGGGCACGAGAATGCGCTGGTGCAGTACATTCCGGATGAGCAGCGCAACCAGTACCGCATCCTCTCCGAACCCCTGCAGGTTGTGAACCTGGGCGTGGCGTTTTCCCGCGCCGACACGCGCGGGCTGGACAAGGAGCTCACCCGCGTTCTGCAGGACATTCGCAAGGACGGGACGCTGGAACGCATCGTCCGGCGCTACGGCCTCACGCATTGGTAGGGAGAGCGACTCATGCTGAAATCCAACAAGTGGTTCTGGGCTGCGGCGCTTGCCTTCACGCTGGCGGGGCTCCCCTTCTTCTACAGTCACATCACGAACGACAGCCTTGAGGAAGCAGCAAAGACGTCGGAAACGATCATCTCCCGCATGCGCACGCGAAGCGTCAACCATGGGTTTGTTGTGGACAATGACGTCGCCAAGAGCTTGGTGCGGCTGTTGGACAAGGCGCGAGGCATTGCCTGGCGCGAAGCGGACTTGCAGCGCTTTAACACAGAGAGCCTTCGTGAGCAGCTCATCGATCAGCGTCTGACGGGAGCGGTCATTCTCGACGACAAGATGCGGAGTCTGCTTGAGGTCTCGTTTGACGACTTCCCTTGGCACGATATCATTGAACGTCCGGCGGCAAGCGACGTGCTGAAGCACCCCGTGAAGCAGTTTGCCGATCGAATCATTCTCTCGGACGGCGCCGTTTATGACTTTGGCGTCGTCGCCCGCCGGGCCGGCAAGGGCATGGTCCTTGCCTGGACGAAGAAGGACTTGAAGCGCGCCACGGCGACTACCATGGATCTGTACCCCGGGGACGCGTTTGCCCTTGAAAGCCTCATCTTTGTTGTGCGCGGCGGCACCATCACGGCGACGAACGCGCCGGGCTGGGTGGGCCAGTCGATGAAGGAGTGCTACTACCTGACGCCGGGATCGGAAGACCCCCGCATCCGCGGCTTCAAGAAAATCAAGGTGAGGGGCGAAACATGGTACGGGCGCAAGCTGATGACAAAGGGCAACCTCGTCTACGTCATGATGCCCGCCAAGGCTGTCTTTGCCGAGCGAAACGCCACCTTTCTTGAAATCGCTCTCCTCTGGTTCGGCATCCTCGCCGCCATCTACGTCGTGCAGCAGCGCACGGGCCGCCGCTACGCCGCGGAGCTTTCGACGCAGTACGAGACGGTGAAGAGCATCAGCAGCCTCTACAGCGCCAACTACCTCGTGCGCCTTGAAAGGGACGAACTCGTCATATTGAAGGGGACGGAAGCCGCTCGCCGGATCTACACGACGGGCATGGGGGCGCGGCAGTTCTTCCGACTTTACTTGACGGACATTGTGGCGCCTGAACAGCTCTCGGAGACGATGGCCTTCTGTGATCCGTCCACGATGGCTTCGCGCCTCGCGACGACCTCGCACGACGAAATGCTGGTGAGCCTCAAGGACGGGCGCTGGCTGCAGCTCGTGCTGCTGCCGCAGCGTCGGGATGCCGAGAAGCGCATCATCGCCTGCCTCGTCATTGCGCGTGACGTCTCCGACGCGCGCAAGAAGGAGCTTCAAACGCAGACGGAGCTCAAGGTGGCCGTGGAGCGCGCCGAAAGCGCTGCGGGCGCCAAGGTGCAGTTCCTGCGGCACATGAGTCACGACGTGAGAACGCCCATCAACGGCATTCGCGGCATGGTCGAGCTTGCCCGCAAGGCGCCGGGCGATGCGGAGCGTCAGACCTACTGTCTGGAAAAGATCTGGACGGTGTCGGGAACGCTGCTTGAGCTTGTGAACGACGTGCTCGACATGAGCAAGCTTGACGCCGGCGGCGAGCGCCTTGAGAACGTGCCCTTTGATCTCGCGGACCTCATGGACGAAATCTTGGCCACGACGGCGGTGATCGCCAAAAAGCAGGGCGTGAGACTTGAGCACTACATGCATGGCGAGGGCTGGCGGTTCGTGGGAAGCCGCAAGCACCTGCGCCGCATCTGCACCAACATCATCTTCAATGCGGTGAAGTTCACTCCCGAAGGGGGTTCTGTCACGTTTGGCTGCCGCCGGGGCGAGGCGGAGGCCGACGGGCGCGTTTCCGTGGTGTTCGAGTGCCGGGATACGGGCCGCGGCATGAGCGAAGAATTTCAGAAGCACTTGTTTGAGCCCTTCACGCAGGAGGATCAGGCCGCGGCGCGCACGACCTATCAGGGCACGGGGCTGGGGCTGGTGATCACAAAGCAGCTCACGGAGCTCTTGGGCGGCACGATCACCTTCAAGAGCGAACTGAGCCGCGGCACGACCTTTACGGTGACGGTGCCGCTTGCGCCCGACGAGACGCAGACGCCGACGGGCGCGATGAAGACCGAGGCGACGGTGGCAGACATCAGCGGCATGAAGGTGCTCCTCGTGGAAGACAACGACCTCAACCTTGAGATCGCGCGCTTTCTCTTGGAAGACGCAGGCGTTGACGTGACAATGGCGCGCAACGGCGCGGAAGCGGTGGAGGTTTTCAAAGCGTCGGAAGTGAACGGCTTTGACGTCATCCTGATGGACATCATGATGCCGGTGATGAATGGACTCGAGGCGACGAAGGCGATCCGAGCCTTGAAGCGGTCGGATGCGACGACGGTGCCCATCATCGCCATGACGGCCAACGCCTTTGATGATGACATCGATGAGAGTTTCAAGGCTGGCATGAACGGACATTTCACGAAGCCCCTCGATAATGTGAAGCTCATGCAGGGACTGGGGATTCTGCGTGCAAGGCAGCTCTCAGTGGAGGATGGAGTGCCCCCCCCGGACCGTTCATTAGCTATTGTTTCTAGATAGAAAATTTGCAGTATTCATAATAAAGTCCCGCGGTGGCGGAACAGGCTGTCGCGGGATTTTGGCTGATGAGCGCCCAGGGGCGACGCGAGGGCGGATGTCGCAAAGCAAGTCTCGCTAAAGAAACACCCCGCAAGCCTCGTCAAAGGCTGTGCGGGGCGTCGCCGTGCGTTGAGCGTGCGGACTTCAAAGGCCCGTGACGAGCACGACGAAGATGAGAACGGGGCTTGCTACGACGAGAAGGGCGCGAAAAAGCGAGAGAAGCGCGTCGGACGCCTGTGCGCCCTGCCGAATTTCTGCCTTCACCTTCTTCCAGGCGACAACGCCCGCCAAGGCGCACACCACGATGCCGCCCACGGGGAGCGACAGGTTGCTCGTGAAGTAGTCGAAGTTGTCAAAGATGGTGCGGCCCGCGATCTTGAAGTCGGAGAGAACGCCAAAGGAAAGGCCGCAGAAGCTACCCACCACGAGCATGGCGAATGTCACAAGCGTCACCGCCTTGAAGCGCGGCATCCGAAGTTCGTCGATGAAGTACGCGGCAACGAGTTCGAGAAGCGACACGGCGCTTGTGAGCGCAGCCAAGACGAGGCAGAGATAGAACGCCACGGCAAAGAGCTGCCCCAAGGGGAGCTTTGCGAAGACGATCGGCATCGTCATGAAGGTGAGGCCGGGGCCTGCCATGGGATCGAGGTCAAACGCGAAGACGGAGGGGAGGATCATCAGGCCGCCGAGAATGGAGGAGATCGTCGCGAGAAACGTGATCCAGCTGCAGCCCGTCAAGAGGTTCGTGTCTTTGGAGAGGTAGCTGCCGTAGGTGAGCATGCAGCCGCAGCCCACGCAAAGGCTGAAGAAAGTGAAGCCCATGGCGGCAAGGAGGCTTTGCCACGAGAAGGCTTCGGGCTTCCACGCAAAGAGGTAGGCGAGGCCCTTTTCAGCCCCAGGGAGCGTCACGCCGCGCACGATGAGGAGGACGACGAGGATGAAGAGGAGGGGCATCAGAATCTTGTTGAGGCGCTCGATTCCGCGGGCGACGTCAAAAAGCACCACCCAGGCGGTGAGAAAGAGGAAGGCCGCCTGATACCCGATCGAGATGTAGGGGTTGCTCACGAGGGCGCCGAAGTGGGCGTTGAGCTGGGAAGCGTCGGCGACGATCCCGTTGCCGAGGAGCGCGTCCACGAAGTAGGAGATGGTCCAGCCGCCCACCGCGGAATAAAAGCACAGGACGCAAAAGCCCGTGAGGATCCCGAGGTAGCCGAAGACGGTCCAGCCCTTGCCGCCGATCGCGCGGTAGGCGGTGACGATGCCGCCCTTGCCCAGCCGCCCGAGGGTGATCTCCGCAATCACGAGCGTGAGACCGATCGTAAAGGAGAGGACGAGGTACGGGAAGAGAAAGGCGCTGCCGCCGTTGCTCCCCGCAAGGTAAGGGAATTTCCAGATGGCGCCTAGCCCGACGGCGGCGCCGGCGGAGGCGAGGATGAACCCCAGGCGGCTCGTCCAGTTGATGCGTTCAGTCATGATGATGCCTTTCTTTCGCGTCCGGCCCAAACGCCGGACGATTCGGCTGAGTTTAGCGAAGGGCGGCATTTGGCGCGTAAGTGAAAGCGGCACGCACGGCAGAAAACGACCTGCCGCAGGCGACGCGACTAGGGAAAACCGGCAGGTTGGCGCCGGTTTGGCCTCGTCGTCTTGGAAGAAGGTCGAGAAACCGTCGAATTTCTGCTAAGGTGACGCTCGATAAACGATAGAGGCGCGAATTGCGAGGAGCCGCTGGGGGAGCTTTTTCAGGAAAAGCCGAGAGCCCGACGGGGAGGCCGGTTCGCCGAATTCGACAGCGTGCGTCCTGACGCCTGCCGGATGGGGTCGCAGGGGATACCTGCGGGACTGTCTGCCTGGCTTCGTGCCAGAGCGGTTGCGCTATCTTTCAGGTGAAGTTTGAGCGTTCGTCCGCGGACGAACCCCGGACGCCGGCCGAGGAGAGTGCATCCCGACCGGCGTTTTTCGTTGGTGCGGGCTGTCGTTTCCGTTGAACAACTTTTAAATGCAGAGGCACCACCATGGCTCATCCGATCATTCGCGGCTCGCTCGTCGCGCTCGTCACGCCGTTTAACGCTGACGGCTCCGTCAATTTCGACAAGTTGGGCGAACTCATCGACTTTCATCTCGCGCACCAGACGGACGCTCTCGTCGTTTTGGGCACCACGGGCGAATCCGCCACGATGAGCCATGAGGAGGACAACGCCGTCTGTGAATTCACCGTGAAGCGCGTCGCAGGCCGCATCCCTGTCATCGCGGGTACGGGCTCGAACTCGACGGCGACGATGTTGGAAAAGAGCCTTGCGTGCGAAAAGCTCGGCGCCGACGGCCTGCTTCTCATCACGCCCTACTACAACAAGACCAACGAAGAGGGCATGTATCAGCACTTTGTCACGGTTGCGGACGCGGTGAAGATTCCCTGCATCCTCTACAACGTGCCGGGCCGCACGGGCTGCGCCATTTCGCCCGCGTGCGTCGCGCGCTTGGCGAAGCACCCCAACATCGTGGGCATCAAGGAAGCCAGCGGCAACATGAGCTACGCTGCGAAGATCGCCAAGCTTTTGTCTGACGACTTCGTCATGTATTCCGGCAACGACGACATGATCGTGCCGATGCTCTCTCTGGGCGCTTCGGGCGTCATTTCGGTGTTGGCCAACGTCGCCCCTGAAGAAACGCACAACATGGTGATGGACTACTTGGAAGGCCGCACGGAAGCAGCTCTCAAGGCGCAGCTTGAGTGGCTTGACGTCATCAACGACCTTTTCATTGAGGTGAATCCGATTCCGGTGAAGGAAGCCTTGAATCTCATGGGCATGAACGTGGGCGGCTTCCGCCAGCCGCTCGCGCCCTTGACCGAAGCGCACCGTGAGCAGCTCAAGGCGTCGCTCGTCGCCGCGGGCCTCGTGAAGTAAGGAGACAGACGATGAAGGTCATTTTGGTCGGCATGGGGCGCATGGGAAAGATGATCGCGGGGTGCGCAGCGGACGTCGGCGTCGAGATTGCGGGCGAGTACGACCGCGACAACGTGGCGGCGCTTGCCGAAGCGCCGAAGGCGGACGCTCTGATTGACTTCTCATCGCCTCTGGCGCTGCCAGCGGTGGCGGCCTACGTGCGCCGCACGGGGACGCCGCTTGTGTCGGGGACGACGGGCTACACCGCTAAGGAAGAGGCGGAACTTCAGGCATTGGGTGACGCCGCGCCCGTCGTGGCCAGCGCCAACTATTCCGTGGGCGTCGCGGTCTTGAAGCATCTTGTGGCGGAAGCCGCGAAGTACCTCTCGGACTTTGACGTGGAAGTCATCGAGACGCACCATCGCATGAAGAAGGATGCGCCGAGCGGCACGGCGAAGATGCTGCTTTCTGCCTTGAACCCGGCGGGCGAAAAGGCGATCGTCGCAGGTCGCAGCGGCTTGGCGCCCCGTACGGAAAAGGAAATCGGCGTGCACGCAGTTCGCGGCGGCACGGTGGCGGGCGTTCATACGGTATCCTTCTTCGGTGAAGAGGAGGAGGTGTCGCTCACGCACCGCGCGGAAAGCCGCCGCATCTTTGCGCTGGGCGCCTTGAAGGCCGCTAAGCTTCTTGCTGGCGCTCCCAAGGGAATCCATACGCTGGACGAACTTATTTTCTCTCGTCCCGCCTAAAGTCAATCAGCACTAAAAAGAGATTTTTTCAACATGATGAATGCTCAGGAAATCATCCGCTACATCGCGGAGTCCGAAAAGAAGACCCCGGTGAAGCTCACCATCAAGGAGAAGGCGCCCATTGACTACGGCGACGCCCAGGTCTTCGGTTGCGGCGACAAGGTTGTTTTTGGCGACTGGAAGAAGCTCGGCCCTGTGATTGAAGCCAATCGCGACAAGATCGCCGACATGGTGATTGAAAACGATTGCCGCAATTCCGCCATTCCGCTTCTTGACATCAAGAACATCAACGCCCGCATCGAGCCGGGCGCCATCATCCGCGACCAGGTGTCGATCGGGGACCATGCCGTGATCATGATGGGCGCCATTATCAACATCGGCGCTGTGATCGGCGAAGGCACCATGATCGACATGGGCGTCGTTTTGGGCGGCCGCGCCACGGTGGGCAAGCACTGCCACATCGGCGCGGGCGCCGTTTTGGCGGGCGTTGTGGAGCCCGCTTCCGCCACGCCGGTCATCATTGAGGACAACGTGCTCGTGGGGGCCAACGCCGTCGTGATCGAAGGCGTGCACGTGGGCGAAGGGGCCGTGGTCGCCGCGGGCGCCGTCGTGATCAGCGACGTTCCCGCGGGCGCCGTGGTGGCGGGCGTTCCCGCGCGCATCATCAAGGAAAAGAAGGATGAGCGCACCTCGCAGAAGACGGCGTTGGAAGACGCGCTTCGCAAGCTCTAAGACTTGGTGACTTTTTTCGAGGGCGACCGCGTTCGCCCTTTTTTCTTTGGGACAACAGAACATGCTCGAACGTCTCACACGCTTCCGCCGCGACCTGCATCGCATTCCGGAACTCGATTTTGATCTTCCTGAAACCACGGCCTACGTGCGCCGCGAACTCGAAACTCTCGACTGCGAGGTGTTTTCGCCTGACGGCCACGGTTTGTGCGCGTGGTTTGACGCTGGCAAGGCGTCGGCCGTCGCCTTTCGCAGCGACATGGACGCGCTCCCGATTTTGGAAAAGTCGGGCGTGCCTTTTGCGTCCGAGCATCCAGGCAAGATGCACGCCTGCGGGCACGACGGCCACATGGCGATGATGCTCGAATTTGCGCACTGCGTGAGCGACGTGAAGGCAAAGCTCGCCAAGAACGTCCTCATCGTTTTTCAGCCCGCCGAAGAGACGACGGGTGGCGCGCGACTCATCTGCGAGTCGGGCGTCTTCAAGGAGAAGAAGGTGGAGTCGATCTGGGGCTGCCACCTGTGGCCGGACCTTCCGAAGGGCGTCGTGGCGTCGCGTCCGGGGCCGCTGCTTGCGCGCTCAAGTGAAGTGACTGTGACCTTCATCGGCAAGAGCGCCCACATCGCCAAGAGCGAAGACGGCGCGGACGCCGTGCTCGCCGCTGCCCGCTTTGTGACGGGGGCGGATGCGATGCTAAAGGACCTCAAGGCTTCGGAAGGCCCCTGGTGCACGTTGAAGTTCGGCCATCTCACGGCGGGCACGGTCAGAAACGCCATTGCCGCGAACGCGAAGCTCGAAGGGTCGCTGCGCGTCTTCAGCGACACGGCGGTGGAAAAGGCCTGGGCGGGCTTGAGGGCGATCGCCGACCAGATCACGGCGGACCTGGGCGTCAAGGTGGAGATGGAGCCTGCGTCGGGGTATCCGGCGGTCATCAATGATGAAGCGCTCTACGAAAAGACGCAGACGCTCATTCCCGGGCTTCAGCTTCTGGAAAAGCCGCTTCTCATCGCGGAAGACTTCGCCTTCTATCAGAAGGCCTTGCCGGGCGTGTTCCTTCTCCTCGGAACCGGCACGGGGATTGCGCTGCATTCCGATCGCTTCAACTTTGACGAGTCGGTTCTGGTGACAGGGGTTGAGACGTACAAGAAGCTGCTGCCGCTTGCCTGACGAAAAGCCGCACTGGCAGCGATTCGAGCGGATTCCCAGCGGGACTTTGAACGGTCTTGCTGGGAATCCGCGCATTCTGGATCCGAAGGTTGTTTGTGGTATTACCTAGGCGCATCCCTTTCCGAAGCGGTATTGTGTCGCCTCAGAAAGCCGAGCGACCTCCGTTCGGCGCCATTCAAACGCATCAGACACCATGTCCTTCAACGCTAAAAATTCTGCTCTGAACGCACGCAACGTGCGCTCCATGCGAATGTGCCGCTGCCACTAGGCGACGCACCGCAGCGATTTTGACACGCGTTGAATTCACTCCTTGCGGCTTCGCCGCTATCTCTCTTTTGGGCAATGCGCCGGACGTTCGGCAACGAAGCCCGCAGTCTCAGTTTTTCCGCTTTTCAAATTTTTCAAAAGGAATTTCATCATGACGATCCAGTTCAAGAAGACGGCTTGCATTTTTGCAGTGGCGACGGCGCTCACGCTCGGCCTCACGGGCTGCGGCGACGATGCCAAGAGCGACGTGAAGGTGATCAAGATCGGCGTCGTGGGCGAATACAACGCCCAGTGGGAGACGGTGAACCAGAACCTCGCCGCGGACAAGCTGAAGGTCGAGCTCGTGAAGTATTCGGACTACGCCACCCCGAACCGCGCTTTGTCCGACAAGGAAATCGACCTTGACGCCTTCCAGCACAAGGCCTACCTCGCCAACGACATCAAGCGCAACGGCTACAAGATCACCGCGATCGGCGACACGCTCGTGACGCCCTTGCGAATCTTCAACAACAAGACGAAGATTCAGAAGGTCGAAGACATCAAGGACGGCGACAAGATTGCCATCCCGGCGGACCTCACGAACGGCGGCCGCGCGCTGAAGCTTTTGGAAGCCGCGGGCCTCATCGAGCTTGATCCCGCCAAGGGCTTTGTTCCCAACAAGACGGACATCACGAAGTACAACGTGAAGATTGAGATTGTCGAAGCTGAGTCCGGCATGCTCGCCAACCTCCTTCCTGACGTCACGGCGGCGGTGATCAACGGCGGCAACGCCTTCACCGCGAAGCTCGATCCCTACAAGGACTCTATCTTTGCGGAAAACGTGAACCCGAAGGAGAACCCCTACTTCTCCCAGCTTGTCAACATCATCGTGGCGCGTGACGCGGACGTGAAGAACCCGGACTACCTGAAGGTCGTGAAGGCCTATCAGCAGGAAAACGTGGCGCAGACCCTGAAGGACGCCTACAAGGGCGCCTACATTCCGGTCTGGGAAGGCGCCGCTTCCTACAAGCTGAAGTAATCTGACGGGACTCCAAGGCCGCGGGCGCAGTATCCTTGCGGCCTTTCTTTTTTCTCAACCTTTTTTTCAGACGGCATGGGCCATGGACAGGAGAGCCATCATTCACGCGAAGACGCAGGAGCGTCTTGCAGCGTATCAGGCGGCGGCAAAGGCGATTCACGCGCATCCCGAGACGAGTAATCATGAGTACTTTGCGCAGGAGACGCTCGCGGCGCTTCTTGCTCAAGACGGCTTTGCCGTTACAAAAGACGTGGCGGGGCATCCGACGGGGTTTACGGCGACGTACAAGAGCAAGAAGGCGGGGCCCGTCCTCGTTTTTCTGGCGGAGTACGACGCCCTTGCGGGCATCGGCCACGCCTGCGGCCACAACCTCTTTGGCGCCACGAGCTCTCTGGCGGCTGTCGCCTTGAAGTCGGTGATTGATGAAGCCGGGGGCGAGGTGCGCGTCTATGGCACGCCCGGTGAAGAAGGCGGTGAAAACGGCAGCGCCAAGGGCAGCTTCGTGCGCGAAGGCTTCTTCAAGGATGCGGACGCCGCGCTCTGCGTGCACCCGAGCCAGGCGGGCCACGTGCTCTCCGGGCCTTCTCTCGCGTGCGCGCCGGTGGACATTGAGTTTCACGGCCGCGCTTCGCACGCGGCGAGCGCGCCGGAAAAGGGAGTGAATGCTCTTGACGCTGTGATTCAGGTCTACAACTCGATCAACGCCCTGCGGCAGCATCTGCCTTCCGACGTGCGCATTCACGGCATCATCACGCACGGGGGCACGGCTCCCAACGTGGTGCCCGACTACGCGGCGGCAAAGTTCTATCTGCGCGCGGCGACGGTGCCGACGTTGGACGACGTCTGGAAGAAGGTGGACGCCATTGTGCAGGGCGCGGCGCTTGCAACGGGAGCGACGGGCTCAATGAAGCCGAGCCAGAACCGCGTGGACAACATGGTGGTGACGCCCGCCTTTGACGCGGTGTACGCCGAGGAGCTTGCGCGCTTTGGGGAGATCGCGCAATCGCCTGCCGCGAAAAAGAACGTGGGATCGTCTGACGTCGGCAACGTGAGCCAGGTGATTCCGACGATTCAGCCTCACATTCGCATCAGCCCGACGCCCATTGCCGGCCACAGCGAGGACTTCAAGCGGGCAGCCTGCTCCGACCTGGGGCTTGCCTCCATTGCGCTCGGAGCTGAGGTGCTCGCTAACACTGCATTGCGGCTCATTGAATCGCCGGAGCTGCTCGCACGCATCAAGGCTGAGCATGCAGAAAACGTCAAGAACCAATTGAGTTAGGACAACCGAATGATTGAATTGAATCACATCGTGAAGCGTTTCGAGACGAAGTCGGGCGTCGTCACGGCCGTGAACGACGTCACCCTTCACATCGAAAAAGGCGAAGTTTTCGGCATCATCGGCTTTTCCGGAGCGGGCAAGTCCACGCTAGTGCGCTGCATCAACCTCTTGGAGCGCCCTACGTCGGGTGAAGTGGTGATTGACGGCACGGACATCACGAAGCTTTCTGCGAAGGACCTGCGCACGGTGCGTCAGAAGATCGGCATGATCTTCCAGCACTTCAACCTGATGCCAAGCCGCACGGTGTACGAAAACATCGAGATGCCTTTGAAGCTCACGGCGCTTTCTGAGACGGAGCGCCGCGCGAAGATCCGCTCCCTTCTTGAACTCGTGGAGCTCGCGGACAAGGAGAACGCCTACCCGAGCCAGCTCTCGGGCGGCCAGAAGCAGCGCGTCGCGATTGCCCGAGCGCTCGCAAACGACCCCAAGGTTCTTCTTTGCGACGAAGCAACGAGCGCCCTCGATCCCAAGACGACGCGCGCCATTTTGAAGCTCTTGCGCGAAGTGAACGCGCGCCTTGGCATCACGATCGTGGTCATCACGCATCAGATGTCCGTAGTGAAGTTCATCTGTGACCGCGCGGCCGTGATGGAGCACGGGAAGGTCGTGGAGGAGGGGACGATTTTGGACATCTTCGCCAATCCCAAGGCGCCCGTCACGAAGGGCTTCATTGATTCGGCGAGCAACGTGGACGACCTCTACGACATGCTGGAAGACGCGGGCCCCGACGGCATTTCGGGCGGCCGCCCCGTCTACCTCTTGACCTACGCCGGGGCGTCGGCGGGCGAGCCCCTCATGACGCAGCTCTACAAGCAGTTCGGCGTTTCCGCCAACATCATCTTCGGCAACATCGAAATGCTGAAGGGAACGCCCCTGGGGAAGCTTGCGGTGACGCTTGAAGGCGAGGAGAACAAGGTGGCCGAGGCCGTGGAATTCATCAAGGCGCGCGGCGTTGCGATCGAGGAGGTGAAGTAAATGTCTTTCATCAATGAACTGCTTCCGAATCTGGACCGCTTGAGCGGCGAACTGCTGCGCTCCATCGAGCAGACGGCGACCATGATCGGCGTCTCCGGGACGATCGCCTGGGTGCTGGGCATCACGGTGGGCGTGCTTCTAGTGACGACGCGTCCGAGCGGCATTCTCGAAAACCGCGCGGTCTTCACGTTCTTTGACCGGGCGATCGACATCATCCGCTCGATTCCCTTCATCATTCTCATCGTGCTCCTCATTCCGCTCTCGCGCTTTCTCGTGGGGACGGGCTCGGGCGTGACGGGGTCATTTGTCGCGCTCATCTTCGGCACGGTGCCCTTTTTCGCGCGCCAGATCGAGTCGGTCTTGTCTGACGTGGATCACGGCTTGATCGAGGCGAGCGAGGCGATGGGCTTTTCGCCGCGGCAGATCATCTTCGGCGTGTACTTGAAGGAGAGCATCCCCGGCATTACCCGCGTCACGATGATCACCTTCGTGAGCTTCGTGGGCCTCACGGCGATTGCGGGTGCGATCGGCGCGGGCGGCATCGGCGACTTTGCGATCCGCTACGGCTACCAGATGGGCTACCGCGACATGATCTGGCTCACGGTGCTCATCATCCTCGCGGTGATCAGCGTCTTCCAGTTTCTGGGGAACCTCATCATCCGGCGTTCAACGCACTGAAAAAAGGAAGGGCGGGTTGCGCCGCCCGATGCAAATTTTCGGCCCCGTTCGGTTTTTTCGGCGGGGCTTCGTTTTTGAGGGCTTCAGAGCGGGATCGTGCGATCGTCGATCAAGCGGCGAAAGAGCGGCGGCAGTACCTTGCGGTCATTTTCGCGGTTAAGAAGGGTCGCAAGCGCCGAGGGCGGCGCAAGACTCACGGCTTGAGACTCCCAGCCGGCGTTGCGAGGCGTGCCGCCCAGGCGCCGCGCGGTGTAGTAGCGCGTGATCGACTTCGTGCGGACGACGTCGCAGAGGTAGCCCGTGGGCTGCACCCAGAGGCCCGATTCTTCCAGCGTCTCCTTCACAGCATTCACGACGAGGGTGAGGCCCCTTTCCCACCGGCCCTTCGGAAACGTGGTGATTGCCTGCGCAAAGCGGTTCGAAGGGTGGACGATCCAGACGCGGTCGTCGGGCTCGATCACGACGCAACCGCTCGTGGTGCGGCGCTCGGGATCCTGCGGGTAAGGGGGCTCTTCCACTTTGAGGCGAAGGTTCCACTCAAGCCACGCGTCGGTGGCTTCGGGGCAGGGCACGTCTGTGAAAGGAATGTTGTTTACGGACGCGGGGAGAATGCCTCCGTCCGTAAGCGAGAGCGTGGCGACGGCGTCATGCTCGAGCCATGCGCCGGAGGGCGAGGACGCTGAAGGGTTCTCGATCACGACGGGGCGGCCGTTTTCGTCTTTTTGCGGGTGGTAAACGAGAGTCTTGGACATAAAAAAGCGCTCGGTAGCCAGATTGATCCAGACTACGAGCGCTTTGTGTCAGGACGGTGACAGCCGGTTCCGTCAGAAGACGTACTTCCCGTTCAAAGTGACCCTATGGTTTTCGAGGTCGTGCGCCCCGGCTTCGTAGCGGTACAGAAGGCCCAGCGTGCCCTTTTCGCCCGTGACGGCGACGCCCGCAGACACCTTCACGACGCCGTTTTCAGCGTACTTCGTTTCGGTGCGCACGCCGTTGATCTTGCCCTTCAGCTTCCGGTCGCCTGCGGCCGCTGCGTAGGTAACGTCCAGCGTGGGACGCACGCTGTAGGCGCCGACGGCGCGGGCCGTGGTGAAGGTGAAGCCCACCGGGAACTCGTAGAGCGTCACGTTGTCGGGTTCCCCTGACGTCGCGCCGTCCGACCAGTTGTCGGCGTTGATGAATGTCGCCTCGACGCCCGCGTGCGGGAGGATGTCTAGCCATGGGGTGCGGATGCGGTAGCTGGCGGCGAGGTCCGCCGTGAAGAGGTTGCCGTCCATGCCGTAGACGTGGCCCGTCGGCGTGTCGACGCCGTTCTTCATCCGGGTCCAGCCCGCCTTCGCTTGCAAGGCGGCGTCCCCGAGCCGCTCTTCGCCATAGATCATGACGCCGTAGTACGTGGCGTCGCCGTCGCGGTGCTCGGTCTTCACGGTGTCAAAGTCGCCTTCGCCGTAGAAGTAGACGACGCCGAAGCTGTGGGGGCCTTTTTGGATGTCGGCGCCGAGGTTCACGGTGCCGATCGTCGCCTTGTGGCCGGCGTCGCCAGCCATCTTCTCAGCGCGGGTTTGGGCGCCGGCGACGTCAAGCCAGAGGCTGCCGCCGTCTACGCGATCATTGACGCGGGCTTCGGTGAGACGCGCGTCAATCGAGGAGCGCACGAGGTGCGTGACGTCAACGCCCGCGGTGAGGGCGCCGCTTTGGGCGAGGCTGTCAAAGTCGTCGGCGTGGGCGGAGAAAGTGGCGGCGGCAAGGAGCGCGGCCGTTGCGCAGTAAACAAAACGCATGATGTTGGCTTCAGGCAAAAACCGCCGGCAGGAAAGGAGCCGGCCGGCGTGAAAAATGAGTGAAATCGATTGTATCGGGCAGCGAAGGGGATTGCAAAAGCGACGCGTAGCAAGGCGGATGTATGGTGGTCTATTATTGAAATTAGACAGTTTTCTTTACATTTTCACGAGGTGTATTGCCGAAAAACACTCGATAGTCGTGGGTGAACTGTGAAGCGCTTGCGTAGCCCACGGCGAAGGCGATGCAGGAAATGGTTTGGCGTCCGGTGCAAAGAAGACGGCGCGCTTCGTAGAGGCGAAGGATGCGCTGATATTGGATGGGGGAAAAGCCAGTGAGCGCTTTGAAGTGACGGTGAAGCGTGGCGGGCGACATGCTGGTTTTTTGAGCGAGGCTTTCGATGGTGATGGCTTCGCGAAAAGACTGTCGGATGACGTCTGCGGCGGCTGCTACTTGTTGCGACCGTGTGCCGAAGGAACAGACGCTGCGCAGCCACGGACCTTGTTCGGAGAGAAGCAGACGGGCATAGAGTTCACGTGTGAGAATGGGGGAGAGCAGATTTCGACTGGCTTCTGGCTCGCGTCGAAGAGCGAGGAGTCGGGCGAATGATTCGACGATTGTGTCCGGACAGTGCGCGACGACCGCCGGTGTTCCGGCAGGAGAGGCCGCAGAGCAGGCTGCAGGCAGAGACAAGGCCAGTTCGGAGAGAAGTTTTGGATCCAGACGTAACACAATTGAGAGAAAAGGCGTTATCGACGAAGCTTCTTCAATATAGGTTACGGATGGAAGAGCGACGCAGGTGATGACGCAGTCGCCCGGGCCGTAGATGAATTCGAAGTTGCCCGCCAGAGTGCGCTTTCGTCCCTGAAGCACCAAAGCGGCATAAGGCTCCTGAAAGGAGCGCTTTTCGCCAGCTTCGGTACGCATGACGAGCGAGAGGCCGGGAATGCCGGTGTCGTTGAAGCCTTGGTGAAGAAGTTCGGCATTGCACTCGTTAATGAGCGGCAGGAGCCGGTCTTTGCAGGTCTGGTTCACGGGGTCCTCCTTGTCTTGACCGGCGCATTGTATCGGCGGTTGTTAAAAAATCGCGTCGTGAGATTTTTCAGCAAGTATTTGCGCCGTTTCTGTGTGGATCCAGCGTGTCGCAAAAATAAACTGCAATTGAATCAACTAGATGCAGTCTTTTGGCTGCAGGAGAAACGACATGCGAAAGACCTTTTTAAGAGCGGTATTTGCCGCAGCCCTCCTGCCGGCAGTGATGGCATCGGCGGCGCCGGCGCTGCCGATGCATCCGGAATCACTGGTGCTTTTTTCAACCACGACGCACAGCGGGGTCATTGGCGACAAATACACGCAGCGGTCAGCTGTGGAAGCTGCCAAGGCTGGGCGGCCGCTACCCTACGGCACGGTGATTTATGGCGTCGAGTACGAGGACCAGGATGGGGTTCGGCTAGCGAAACATATAGGAAACGACATTGATGTTTGTGCTTGACTGACCAACGCAGGCTTGGTGCCC
>CAVACW010000005.1:0-58977 GCA_963587345.1 uncultured Oscillospiraceae bacterium
AGGCCATGTTGGCGCGCGACTCGTCGCCCGCCAGGCTCACGGCGGCTTCGGGGTTGATGAGGTTTTCTTCGGAAATCGCCAGGCGGTTGCGGTGTTCGGGCGCGGTCTTTTCTGGGAGGAGCTTTTCCAGAAGCCTTGAGACGGGCTGGATGAAAAAGAGGCCGGTGACGCCCAGTGCGGCATTGAAAAGAATGTGCACCCCGATGGGACCGGCAACGATGAGAAGCGTCTCGCCCCAGCAGGCGTTGGCGGCAAGCAGTGCGGCAACAAGCAGCACACCCGCCGTGCGGAAGATGAGATTGCCGACGGGGGCTCGGCGCGCGGTTGGCGTGCCGCCCGCGGTGGTGAGGACGGCAAGAAGAGCGCTTCCGAGATTGGCGCCCAGCACCACCCAGAGGGGCGCCGTTTCAGCGAGGATGCCAAGTGATGTGAAGCTCGCGGTGAGGACGACGGCGGCAAGGCTGGAGAAGGCGCATCCCGCGAGAATGAGGCCGGCGGCAAAGGAAAGGATGCTGGATTGGTTGACGGCTTCAAAGAGGGCGCCGGCTTCCGTCTTGACGGGCGCTGCGGCGGCAAAGATGAATTGAAGCGCCGTGAGGATGAAGCCGAGTCCCAGCAGGACGCGGCCGAATTGGCCGAGGCGGTCCGAGGAGCGCTTCAAGAAAAGGACCGTGCCTGAGAGGATGAGAATCGGGCTGGCGAGACTCAGGTCCAGCGACAGCACCTGCGTCATGAGGGCGCTCCCGAGATCGGCGCCCAGCACGGCGCTCAGGGCCATGGCGGTGGTGACGATGCCTTCGCTTTGCAGGCCGGCGACAAGGAGCGCCGACGCCGTGGAGCTCTGCAGGAGCGCTGCGAGCACGGCGCCTGAGAAAAAGCCGGCGACGCGGTTTTTGAGAAAGCGCGCGAGCTGGGTTCGAAGCGCCAGGCCGAAGGTTCTCAGCATGGCAGTCTTCACCATGTAGGTGCCCCAGAGCAGCAGCGCGACGGCGCCTGCGAGTCGAATGACGCTTTCCATGAATCGCCCCCTTTGTTCGGCCGTTGCTGAAAACAAAGGGCGGATGACGCTGGCGCCATCCGCCCCGAAGGTGCGTCAGAAGGATTTTAGAAGAAGCCCGGAGTGATGCCGAGCCACACGAAGTAGGTGCCGCCGGCGACAAGAAGGAGCGCCCAGTAGAGCACCGACATCACGAAGCCGTAGCGGAAGGATTCGCCCATCGTGTACTTGTTCGTGCCGTAGAGCATGGCGTTGGGCTTGGCGTTGAAGGGCAGCGACCAGCAGACGTTGATGCAGAGGGCCACGGGGAGCGCGAGCGCCAGGATGTCGATCTTCATCGTCTGCGCGATGCCGATCACGATCGGCATGAAGATGATCGTGCGCATGTTCTTGCTCTGGAAGATGAAGTGGCTCGCGATGAAGATGCCGGTGAGCACGGCGTAGAGCGTGAAGTAGCTCATCGAATTCATGCCAAGCTTGTCCATCAGCTGAACGGTGAGGACGTCCATGAGGTTCGTCGCCTTGAGGCCGGCGCCAAGCGAATACGCGCCCGCCGAGAAGATCATCAGGTGCCACGGGATGTCAACGTCGTTCCAGGAGAGAAGCTTGAACTGCGGCGCGAGCATCACGACGGCGCCCAGCATGGCGACGACGGTGGAGTTGAGACCATGCAGCTTGTCGGTGGCCCATACGAGGAGCACGAGGAGGAAGACAATGGCGGCCTTCACCTCGTTCAACTTGACGCTGCCCAAGTCTTGATAGGCCTTGGCCAGGGCTTCGCGGCCGCCCGCGAGCTTGGGCTGACGGTCTTCCTTCGTGAGGGGAAACACGAAGCGAACGCCGATCAGGTAGGAAATGACGCCGAAGGCGAGCACGAGGGGAAGCCCCGCGGCGAGCCAGTCAAAGTAGAAGATCGAGACGCCGGCGCCTGCGAGGATGGCAACGCCCAGAAGGTTCGCGCCAGAGCCCGTCATGAAGGTGTTGCAGCTCGCGTTGATCATTAGAAGATTGTGCAGCACGAGGTTTCGCGCGAAGTTGTTCGTCGTGTTCGTGCCGGGAGCGCCGTAGACGGCGGATACCACCATGAAGAGCGGCATCATGAGGGCGGCCTTGGCGGCGGTGGCGTTCACGAACGCCGCGAGGATGAGGTTGATCGCGAGGAAGGTGAGGAAGATGGTGGAGGCGTTGCGGCCGAACTTCAAAATGAGCCACAGGGCGACGCGCTTCACGAGGTCCGTCTTCACCATGGCGCTTGCCATGATGAAGGCGGAGACGTTGAGCCAGATCACCGGGTCGCCCAGCGTGGCCATGGCGGGCTTTGCCTTGAGCGTGCCCGTGAGGATGAGGCCGCAGATGAGCAGCATCGAGGTGAGGTAGTTCGGGACCGCCTCGCTGATCCACAGAAAAAGCGCCGTGGCGAAGAGCCCGAACATCACCTGCTGCTTGGCGTTGAGAATGGGAAACTGCACCCAGTAGGCCGTGACGAAGAAGAGCACGGCGGCGATCGGAAGCCCCCAGACGCGGAAGAACTTCCCGACGGGCGTCAGGGGGCGCTTTGGCATCTTGTTGAGGGAGTAGCTGTTCATGTCCAGGGGATCAAAGTCCGAGGCGGAACGCGTGACTGCAGTGGGATTGGTGGTCATAGCGAAACTCCTTGCCGATGAAGCTTCGGCCTGTTCGTTATCGATGCCTTCAATCTACGGCTTTTGCAGGGAGCGGACAGAGAAAGCGCTGATTTTTGTCATCACGAATTTTTATGGATCGGGGCTTCTTTCGCCGTGGAGTGCGGCGTGGGCAGCGTGTCGGCGAACGCCTCCTGCAAAAAGCGCATGAAGGCTTCGGTGTTTTTGGAAAAGCGCCGGTCCTGCCGCCAGAGCATGAGGATCTTTCGGCGAAGCGGATGGTCGGCGAGTTCAAACGTGATGAGCCGGCCGTCGCGCACCTCTTCTTCGACCACGGAGGAGGAAAGAATGGCAAGGCCCGCCCCTTCGGCAACGGCGCGCTTGATGGCGCCCGCATCATCCATCGTGATGGAGCTTTTGAAGTTGAAGCCGATCTTGGTGAGCTGCGTCTTGAGGTTTTGCAGCGAGGCGGTGAGGCGCCCCGACATGATGAAGATTTCTTTCTTCAATTCGTCGCTTGTGAGGGTCTTTCGGCCGGCGAGCCGATGCGTGGGCGGCGCCACGATGACGAGCTTGTCTTCGCCGATGGGCTTCACGCCTACGGCGGGTGAATCGATGGGATCGCCCTCGCCTACGATGGCAAGATCAAAGCAGTTGTCTTCCACCTGCTGACGGATGGTGTGCGCCGAGTGAATCGAGATCTTCATCTCGATGTCAGGAAAGCGGTCTCGGAAGGCCATCAGGATGCGCGGCATCATGTAGACGCCGATGATGCGCGAAGCACCGATGGAAATCGTGCCGCCGTGCAGTCCCTGCAGGTCGGCGATCTGGTTCTTCATGTCGTCGAGACGATCGAGGATCTCGCGGGCGCATTTTTCGGCGATGCGCCCGGCGTCCGTGAGGATGATGCGACGGCCGGTTCGGTTGAAGAGCGGGGCGCCGAGCTCTTTTTCGAGCGCCGCAATGTGGGCGCTCACCGCCGGCTGCGTGAGCTGCAGCTCGACGGCGGCGCGCGTGAAGCTCTTGTAGCGAACGGCTGACAGGAAAGTCTTGAGATGCTGAATGGAAATCATGCGGGCACCATTGATGCTTGGGTGGAGATGCTCATTTAATGAGAATCGATTCATAGTGTTAATACTATTGCTACTAGCAATTAAACCTAACACATGAGGCTAATACATGCCGATAAGGAAAAATTTAATTTGGACAGTCTATTCGTTTTTGGAAGAATGGTTGTTCTAAAAATGGCATGGAGTTGGCTTGAAGGAAAGTGGGTGAACTTTGTGACGTTTGCAAACTGCAGATGCGCATGAAAAAGCCGCCCGAAGGCGGCCCTTTTTGTGCAGCGGCGAGACTACGGATAAAGCGGCGTGACGATGCAGCGTGCGCTGGTGACGTTTGTTTGCAGGCTGACGCGCACCGTGAGCTGGCCGTGCGGCGCGATGGAGGTCGTCTTCTGCCCTCGGTCGAGGTATTCCTCCGGGGAGAGCGTGCGGCGCAAGAGCGATCCGTCGTTGTCGTCCACGAGCTCGATTTGGAGGTAGGGCACGGCCTGCGCCGTGTCAGAGCCGTTCAAAAGCGAAACTTCGAGGGCGTAGTTGCCCGATTCGTCCAAGGGGCGCAACTGCGTTTTGCTTACGGCAAACGCCTCGATGTTGTGAAGAAAGAAGCCGGGGCAGGGCACCTTGCTGCAGACTTGGTTGTAGTAGGTTGACGTCTGCGGCAGCGCTTCCATCACCTTCTGGTTGAAGACGATGGCGGCGACGGCGGCAAGCACGATGAAGACGACGAGAACCAGAATGAAACTGCCGGCGGAACCCTTCTTTTTCGGCGTGCGCAGGGGGCGCGTGATGGGGGCTGCGGCGGGCGTTGTTGAAACGCCCGCTGTGACGCGCGGCATCCGCGTGACCGGGGCCATCTTTTCCTGCGCCACGGCTTTCTTCAATCCAGAGAGATTGCCGAGCCGCGGTTCGGCGGAAAGCTGCGGCGTCTGCATGAGAGAGAGCGCCGTCGCTTCGCGCAGCTTGTCGCCTGAGAGCGAGCGTGGCGTCATGACGGGAGAGAGCGCGGGCTCCTCGGACTTCTTCGGTTCCGCTGCGGGCGGCACGTCGGACTTTGGGGCGTCCGGCGTGTCCTCCTGAGGCGTTTCCTCGGACTCGGCGGCGGGATCCTCATCGGGCTCCGTCGTTTCCATGGGTTCAGAAGCCGGGGCGGGAGCTGGCGTTTCGGGCTGCTGAGGCTCTTCTTCGCTTTCAAGGGGCGAGGGCTCCTCTTTCACAGGATCCGCTTCGGGCGTGAGCACTGGCTGAGCCGCGGGCTCGATGACGGGCTGCGCGACAGGCGTTGCCGGCGTTTCGACAGTCGTCGCATCAACGGCGTCATTGGCATCGAGGTCAATGACGGGGACGGCCGCTTCTTCAGTGGATGCGGAATCAGGCTCGGCCGCCGTCGCTTCCGCGGCGACGGGGCGTGCCGTAAAAACCGGAGCGTCCAGCGTGTCAGCGGGCTTTGCGGGGGGCGCGGGGTCAGGGGCGGGAAGCGGCGCTTCCTGCATCGTCATGGGGGCGGCTGACGAGAGAATGGGCGCCGTCGGAATGACCGGATTGGCGGGCGCTGCCGCGGCTGCGGGACGCCGTCCCGTCACGGCGGTGCCGGTGGGAAAGAGCGCCACCGCGACGCGCCCCGGAAAGAGCTCGTCGGGCACTTTCAGAAGCGAGCACGTCGCGTCAAAGCTGTGCCGGCAGTCCGGACACTTGAGCGGCGTGCGGTCCGCCGTTTCCTTGTCAGGCACAAGCCAGACGGATCCGCAGTAGGGGCAGCGCGTTACGTAAGCCATAGCAAAATCGCTTCCAAAAAAAGAAAAGCCCGGGCGGGCTTTTCAGGCGTCGCCCGGGGTTTCGGTCAAAGTGCGGGTATCTTAGCCGAAGCGGCGTCAAGCCGCTTTCCGGCCGGAGAGACAGATCCAGCCGTTGTCTTCCTTCCAAAGCGCAAGGGAGACGCCAAGCTTTTCGTACACCGCGCGGATTTCGTCCGCCTGATGCGAGAGCAGGCCCGAGAGCACCAGCGTGCCGCCCGTCTTGGTGCGGTCCACGAGGGCTGGGGCGAGCACCTTCAAGGGATTGCAGAGGATGTTCGCGATGACAATGTCAAAGCGCTCCTCCTTGAGGTCCTTGGGAAGCACGAATTCGGCGGCGACGTGGTTTTCCGAGGCGTTGAAGGTGGCGGCCTCCACGGCCTGCGGATCGATGTCCGTGCCCTTCACAAGGCTCGCGCCCACCTTGGCGGCGGCGATCGCGAGGATGCCCGTGCCGCAGCCGTAGTCAAGCACCGAGGCGTTCGCGGGGCAGTTTTCATCGAGCCACTGCAGGCACAGGTGCGTCGTCGGGTGTGAGCCCGTGCCGAACGCAACGCCCGGGTCCAGGCGGATGTTGAGGGCGTCGGGGACCGGCGGCTCGTTCCAGCTCGGGACGATCCAGAGCCGGTCGCTCACCTTGACGGGGCCGAACTGCGCCTGCGTGACGCGCACCCAGTCGGCGTTCGGAACGGCGGTGTCGCTTTCAATCGCCGGGGTGTCAATGCCTAGCTGCTCTGCCGCACGCTGCACGGCGCCTCGAAGGTCAAAGCCGTCTTCGTAGAGAAGCTTCAGGCGGGAGCGCGTCCACGCTTGAACCGTGGGTTCAAGCCCCGGCTCGCCGTAAAGCGGCTTTTCGTCGGGGCTGTCCGCATCGGCGTCTTCCGTGGAGACGGAGAGGACGCCTTCGTCCATCAACAGGTCGGAAAAGGCCTCGGCGAGGTCTTCGCGCGTCAAAAGCGCGGCTTCATGCAAAACGGCGTCGCTCATCAGTTCACCGAAAGAGTTTGGTCAGGGACGGCCTTCCATTCCGCGAGCTTCTTTTCGAGGTAGTGGATGCTCGTGCCGCCCGCAAGGAAATGGCTGTCTCCGAGGATCAGGCGGTGCAGAGGCACGTTCGTCGTGATGCCGTCGATGGCGATTTCACTCAAGGCGACCTGCATGCGCGCCATCGCCGTCTCGCGGTCGTCGCCGTAGGCGATGAGCTTGCCGATCATGCTGTCGTAGTAAGGCGGCACGCGGTAGCCCGCGAAGACGTGGCTGTCCAGACGAATGCCCGGGCCGCCCGGCATGTGCCAGAGCTTCACGGTGCCCGGACTCGGGCGGAACGTGAAGGGATCTTCGGCGTTGATGCGGCATTCGACCGCATGGCCCTTCATCTGAATGTCCTTTTGCTTGAAGGGAAGGCGTTCGCCCGCGGCGATCGCGATCTGCGCGCGCACGATGTCAACCCCGGTGACGTATTCCGTCACCGGATGCTCCACCTGCACTCGAGTGTTCATCTCGATGAAGTAGAACTCGCCGTTTTCGTAGAGGAACTCAAATGTGCCCGCGCCTCGGTAGCCGATGCGCTTGCAGGCTTCGACGCAGCGGGCGCCGAGCTTTTCGATGAGCTTGCGGGGAATGCCGGGGGCAGGAGACTCCTCCAAAACCTTCTGGTTGCGGCGCTGCATGGAGCAGTCGCGCTCGCCCAGATACACCGCGTTCTGGAAGTTGTCCGAGAGGACCTGGATTTCGATGTGGCGGGGGTTCTCGAGAAACTTCTCGAGGTAGACCTTGTCGCTGCCGAAGGCGGCCTTGGCTTCTGCCTTGGTGGTCGCAACCGAATTGATGAGGGCGGCTTCGGTGCGCACGACGCGCATGCCGCGGCCGCCGCCGCCCGCGCTCGCCTTGATGAGGACGGGGTAGCCCACGCGCTTGGCGATCGCGAGGATTTCCTTCGGGTCCTCGGGAAGGGCGCCGTCGCTGCCAGGGACGCAGGGGACGCCCGCTTCAATCATGGCGCGCTTTGCGTTCACCTTGTCGCCCATGAGGCGGATGGTGTCGCCGCGGGGGCCGATGAACGCAAAGCCGCTTTTCTCGACGCGGTCGGCGAAGTCGGCATTTTCCGAGAGAAAGCCGTAGCCAGGGTGAATGGCTTCGGCGTCGGTCACTTCCGCCGCGGAAATGATGGCAGGGATGTTGAGGTAGCTTTCTGCGGAGGAGGCGGGGCCGATGCACACGCTCTCGTCGGCGAGCTTCACGTACATCGCGTCAGCGTCAGCGGTGGAGTGCACGACGACCGTCTTGATGTTCATCATGCGGCAGGCACGCTGGATGCGCAGCGCAATCTCGCCGCGATTGGCAATCAGAATTTTTCCGAACATGAAATGCTCTCTTCGGGGAGAGGGAGTCATCAGCCGAGCACAAAGAGCGGCTGGCCGAATTCGACAGGCGAGCCGTTGTCCACGAGCACTTCGCGGATGACGCCGTCGCATTCGGCTTCGATTTCGTTCATGAGCTTCATCGCTTCGATGATGCAGACGGTGTCGCCCGCCTTCACGCTCTGACCAATTTCCACAAAGGACTTGGCGCCGGGCGAGGGAGAGCGGTAGAACGTGCCCACCATCGGCGAATTGATGGTCTTGCGGGGGGCGTCGGCGGCCGCGGGAGCGACTGCTTCAACAACCGGAGCGGCTGCAGCAGTCGGGGTTGAGGCGTCGGCCGGAATGGCCGCAGGGGCGACGGCGGCATGGACGGCCTTCGCGGCGTCCGTGCGGTTCACGATGCGAACGTGATCGTCGCCTTCGCGGATTTCGAGTTCGGCTACGCCGCTTTCGCTCACGAGATCGATGAGCGTCTTGAGTTTTCTTAAATCCATGATCCTTCCTCTTAGAAGAGTCGGAGAACTGCCCTGAGGTTGATGACGCCGGCCAGGCGGAAAGTGAACAAGGAAAAAAATAAAGGCCGGTCAGGGCAATTTGAGGGAATTTGTCGTTAAGTCTCGATAAAACACGCCGAAAAACGGCGATTTCAAAGTGCAATTGCGGAGGATTATAACCGTGCGGCTTGTCAGGAAAAGTCCGGACAGGGGGTGTTCATCCGAGCGGATGACGCGAAGCGAGGTGTTTTTTGAGCTCGTTGGCGGTGAGGCGCCCTGCGGCCTCCCAGGCTTCCTGCCAGGCGTCCGCCGTGCCGCGGTAGGGGTTGCGGCCGCGGTGCTTCGGGGAGTGAATCTCCACGAAAACGCCCGCAGGATCGCGCCGGTCGCTTGCGGGGTCGATGAAGGCGAGCACTTCAAGGGGCGTTGGCATCCGGGAGTCGATGGTGTCCAAGACGTCAAAGTCAATGCCGCGGTCCATGAGCGCCACTTCAGCCTCCTTCACGTCGTCCGTGAAGAGCTCGAGCCGGATGTTGCTTTCGGGGGTGGCGGCGCCGTTTAAGACGGCGCCTGTGAGCGTCACGTCAAAGCCCGCGAAAACGTCCGTCATGAGGACAAGGGCCGCTTCGCGTCGACGGCGCAGGAGCGCGGCGTGCGCTTCGGGGGCAAAGACCGCCCACGTCTCCCGCACGGCGCTTTCGATTTCAGACGCGCTCGGAACCGCGTCGGAGGGCAGATGCCCCAAGTTTTCGAGCGCCTTCTCTCGAGCGTTCTGCCAGGGCATCAAGTCGTGCACGATGTAGCCCGCGATGGTTTGTGCGAGTTCAAGCCTCAGGGAGGCCGGGGAGTCGAAGCTGGTGAAAGTCACGAAAAAGCGCGCCGTGAAAAAGGGCCTCGATTTTAGCCGGCGGACCGCAGCGCTGCTTCAGACGAATCAAGGCCGGGCGGTACAATGCCGCGCATTGTCAATCATCCAGCCGGATTTCACCATGCACATTCATATTCTGGGCATTTGCGGCACGTTCATGGGCGGCGTCGCCCAGCTCGCTGTGAAGGCGGGGCACACCGTGACGGGGTGCGACAAGAACGTCTATCCCCCGATGAGCGATCAGTTGACGCAGGCGGGCATTCGCTTGATCGAAGGGTACGACGCGGATCAGCTCGCCATAAAGCCTGACCTCTGGGTGATCGGAAACGCCGTCTCCCGAGGCAACCCCCTTCTGGAAGCCATCTTGAATGCGGGCGAGCCCTACACCTCAGGACCGCAGTGGATGTGCGAGAACATTCTCACGGGACGCCATGTGTTCGCGGTGGCGGGCACCCATGGCAAGACCACGACGACGTCGATGCTTGCGTGGATACTTGATCAGGCGGGCTTGAAGCCGGGCTTTTTGATTGGCGGCGTGCCGCAGGACTTCGGCCGCTCGGCAAGGCTTGGCGATGGCCCCCATTTTGTGATTGAAGCGGACGAATACGACACGGCGTTTTTCGACAAGCGCAGCAAGTTTGTTCATTACCGGCCCCGCACGGCGATTCTGAACAACCTTGAGTACGACCACGCCGACATCTTTGAAAACCTCGCGGCGATTGAAAAGCAATTCCATCATCTCGTGCGCACGATGCCCTCAAAGGGGCTCGTCGTCGCCAATGGCGATTGCGACGCCTTGGACCGCGTCTTGGAAAAGGGATGTTGGAGCCGAATTGAGCGCTTTAATCGCGCGGGCGGCTGGTGCGTGACGGCAGAAGGCGACGTGAGCTTCGCGGGCGAAGCGTTCGGGCGTCTGGAAATGGCGCTTCCCGGTCGGCACAACCAGCTGAACGCGCTCGCCGCGATCGCAGCGGCTCGCGACGCGGGCGTGGCGCCCGAAGAGGCGCGGGCGGCTCTTGCGACCTTTGAAGGCGTGAAGCGTCGTTTGGAAGTGAAGGGCGAAGCCGCAGGCGTTACGGTGATCGACGATTTTGCGCACCACCCCACGGCTATTCATGAAACGATCGCGGCCTTGCGCGGCAAAGTGGGCGTGAAGCGGCGCATTCTCGCCGTGCTGGAGCCCCGCAGCAACACGATGAAGCTGGGGACGATGAAGGACCGGCTCGCCGCGAGTCTTGCGGACGCGGACAAGGTCTTCTGCTGGGCTGGGGATGCCGTGCACTGGGACACGCACGAAGCGCTTCTTCCCTTGGGCGACAAGGCGAAGACCTACCGCCACGACATGGCGCCGATGGTGGCAGACGTCGCGGCGGAGGCTAAGCCTGGCGACGTCATCCTCTGCATGAGCAACGGCAGCTTCGGCGGCGTTCACGGGATGCTTCTCGCGGCGTTGAAGGCGAAGGAGTCCGCTTGATGACGACAAGCCGTCTCAAGACGATTGTTTATCTGCATGGCTTTTTGTCGACGCCCGCGTCTCCAAAGGTGCAGGTGTTCACGGAGGCCGCGAAGCGGCGCGGCATCACGTGCCGGGCGCCGAATCTCAACGTGACGTCGCCTGAGGCGCTGAAAAAGCGGCTCGCCGAGGCGACGGCGGATTTGGCTGACGGCGAATGGGCTTTGGCGGGCTCAAGCCTCGGGGGCTTCTACGCGGCGCACCTGGCGTCGCAACGCCTGGTGCCGGCGGTGCTTTTGAATCCCGCGGTGACGCCGTGGAAAATCGGCGAGCAGTACTTGAACAGTCCCGTCACGGCGCGAGACGGCACGGTCATCACGGTGACGCGCCAGTGGCTGGACTATTTGAAGTCGATGACGCCGCTCGCCCCGGTGGCGCCAGGGAAGACGCTCCTTTTGGTGACGACGGGAGACGAGGTGCTCGACTATCGCGAGTCGCTGGCGGCGTTTTCAGCGTTCCCGCGATGGGTCGTGACGGGGTCGGATCATGCAGTAAGCGACGTCGCACGCTATATTGACGCACTTTTTTCCTTTCTGACGCGGGGCGAGCTCCCCGCCGGCTGCGAGCGCGGCCGCTGAATTTTGTTGAGAAACGGGCATGCAGTTATTTTTTGAAGAAGACGGCGTCTTCAAGGCCGGCAACGTGTTGAAGAAGGACGGGAGCGCCTATCAGGCGGAGCTGCCGACCGGACGCCGCACCAAGGTGAAGGGCGGCCACGTCTTTTTTGAATTCGAGTCGCCTGCGGCGGCGGAGTTTCTTGCGAAGGCGCAGGCCGCGGCGGCGGAAGTGGATCCCGCCTTTCTGTGGGAGGTGGCGCCCGACGAAGAGTTTGGCTACGAGGACATTGCGGGTGACTACTTCACGAATCCGGGACCGGTGGAGAAGGCGGCGTCCCTCATGGCGCTGCACGGCAATCCCGTCTACTTCTACCGCAAGGGGCGCGGGCACTACAAGAAGGCGCCGGCGGACGTTCTGGAGCGCGCTCTGGCGGCGATCAAGAAGCGCGAGGCGATGGAAAAGCGCCGTGATGAAATGGTGGCGGAGATGTCGGAAGGGCGCGTGCCGCCGGAAATCGCCGCCAATCCCATTGCGCTTTTGTTGAATCCCGACAAGAACAGCATGGAGTGGAAGGCCCTGTCGGCTGCGGCGGACGCCGAGCACTTAAGCCCCTTGCGCCTGATGCTCAAGATCGGTGCGGTGAAGAGCCCCTACGCCTGGCACATGGGAAGCTTCTACGCGCAGTACTTCCCGCGCGGCACGGGCTTTCCGGCGTTGTCCGCCCCCGGACTTCCCGACGTGGAGCTGCCGGACGCGCAGGTCGAGGCCTTTTCGATCGACGATTCGAAGACGACGGAAATCGATGACGCGGCGAGCGTCACGGATCTCCCGGACGGCCGCAAGCGGATCGGCGTGCACATTGCGGCGCCGTCCCTTCTGATGCCTCGCGACTCCGACATCGACAAGGCGGCCCGCGCCCGCATGTCCACGGTCTACGGGCCCGGCATCAAGACGACGATGCTGCCAGAAGCCTGGATCAAGGCGGCGAGCCTTGATGAAGGCCGCCCTGTTCCCTGCGTGTCGCTCTACTTCACGGTGGACGCGGAGACGATGGAGATTTTGGGCAGCGAAACGCGCCTTGAGCGCATCACCGTGCAGCACAACCTGCGCTACGACCTCTTTGAGCCGCCGGTGACGGAAGCGATGGTGGTGAACCATGAGCTCACGATGCCGCACGCCGAGGCGATTGAATTTTTGTGGCGCTTTGCGAAGGCTCGGCTGGCGGAGCGCGAAGAAGTGCGCGGCAAGCCTGAGCCCATCGGGCGCGTTGAATGGAGCTTTGAACTGGAGGGCGAGGGCGAAGACGCTCGCGTGAGCCTGAAGCCCAGAAAGCGCGGCGAGCCCATCGACTTGCTCGTTGCGGAGCTCGCGATCTGCGCCAACTGCACCTGGGGCCTGTGGCTTGAGGAGCATGGCTACGCTGGCATCTACCGCAGCCAGCGCATGGGCCGCGTCAAGATGAGTACGATTCCGGGGCCGCACGATGGCCTGGGCGTGCCCCGCTACGCGTGGTCCACGTCGCCCTTGCGCCGCTATGTGGACATGGTGAACCAGCGACAAATCGTTTGCGCGGCGCTGGGGCGCGAGCCGGCGTATCAGGGCAACGACGCCGACTTCTTCACGATCGTGAGCCGCTTTGACGATCTCTACAGCGCCTACAACGACTTCCAGCGTCGCATGGAGCGCTACTGGAGCCTGCGTTACATCGAGCAGGAGGGCTTGAAGGAAGTCATCGTGAGCGTTGTGAAGGAAGAGCTTGTTCGAGTCGAGGGGCTTCCCTTCCTGCAGCGCATTCCGGGGCTCCCGGAATTGGAACGCGGCCGCCGCCTGCGTCTTGCGGTGCTGGGCTGCGACTACATTGACCTCCTTCTTGAAACGAAGCTTCTGGAGGTGCTCCCTGAGTCCGAGAGCGCGACGGACATGGATGAGGACGAAGCCGAAGAAGAGGCCGTGGTGGAAGAAGAAAAGCCTCAGGAAGCTTCAGCGGAAGCGCCAGTGGAAGGCCAGGCTGGCGAGATGCCGGCGCCTGCGGCGTCGTAGCCTTTGGCATCATTTTGACGGGCGTCCGCCGCAAGGTGAGTCGCCCTTCAATTTTTTGTGCGCCAAACGGCGCTGGCGTAGTACACTAGAGGCAACAACAACGACGGGGCGCGCCCGTCGCCCGCAAGAAGCGATTCAGGAACGCCCCCGATAGAGAGAGGAGCAAGTCATGGATCGCTTTTTTGTCATCGGCAACCCGATCAATCATTCCCTGTCCCCGGCGATTCACGCCGCCTTCGCCCGTCAGTTCGGCATTGAGCAGACGTATGAAATCCGCCGCTTTGACCGTTTTGCGGAAGACATGGGCGCGTTGCGGCGCGAGATGAATCCTGCGGGCGTCAATATCACTGTGCCCTTCAAGCAGGACGCGTTTGACTACTGCGAGATCCTCACGGACCGCGCTCGCGCCGCTCGCGCTGTGAACACCATGAGCTTTTACGACGGCATGGCGACGGGCGACAACACCGATGGCATCGGCTTTGTGACGGACGTAGAGCAGCGCTTCGGATTCCCCTTGAAGGGGGCACGCATACTGATTCTGGGGGCGGGCGGCGCCGCTCGCGGCGTGCTCGCCGCTTTGAAGGACTGCGCCTGCGCGGCGATTTCGGTCGCCAACCGAACCCCGGCGCACGTCACGGACCTCGTCAACGACTTCGGCGTTGAGCCGCGGCTTTTCACGGAAACGGCGGGCGGGGGCTATGACCTTGTTGTGAACTGCACGAGCGCGGGGCTTTCGGGCGCGTCGCCCGCGGTGCCCAACACCGCCTTCAAGGATGCGGCGATGTCCTACGACCTCTTCTACGCCGCCGAGCCTACGCCCTTCCTGCGGCTGGCGGCCGAATCGGGCTGCCCCAAGAATGTGGACGGCCTTGGCATGCTCGTCGAGCAGGCGGCCGAAGCCTTCCGCATCTGGCACGGCAAGATGCCTGAGACGCAGAGCGTGTACGAGGCGCTCAGGAAGGGGCAGGTGTAGTTGTTGAGCCGGACGGCTACATGTCGTCCGGCGAAAAACCCCGGCATTCCACTGCCCAGTCGGAGAACTTTGGGTTCGCTCTCAGAAATTCGCTGGCACGAAGCCGTAAAAGATTTTCGCTGTATTTTTTTGGATTTAGCTTAACTTCGCCCAATAAAATCTTCTTTGAATTGGAATCTACAGCAACTACATCAATGTCGTTGTCACTTTTGCGATCCCACCAGCAGCCAACAGGGGACCAAGGGCCTTCTTCTAGAAGCTTGGTTCGGAACCAAGTTTCTAGTGTTCGTCCGAGGTAAGTGGAGAGATCTGCTTCACACAATGAGATGAGCTCGTTCCAACGGTTGTTGTTTGCCAGATCCTGGCGGTCTATGGGATCAACAAAGGTAAGCCAGAATTTCAGGTACGGATCGCAGATTCGGTAGCGCGCTTGGCGGGAAGAAGGGGCTGCAAAGAGAGGGTGAACCCGTTCAATGATGTGAAATTTTTCGAGTTTTCTCATGAAGCCGTTGATTTCGCGTCCAACTCGTTCTTCTATTTGTGACCATTTTGTTGCTCCTTGAACAATGGCATGAAGGATTTCGCTGTAGTCAGTTGCGTTGGCGCGGTACTCGTTGGCTAGATATATGGCTCCCTCACTGCGAAGCCAGGCACCTGGGCCGGAGAAGAGAAACTTGATGGCGCCATTGCGGCTCAAAGAATCGTTTGTGGCAAGCAACTTCAGGTATTCGGCTACGCCCCCTGTCAGAGCGTAAACCGTGAGAAGGTCTACGGGAGTCGCAGATGGATTTTCCTCCGTCACAATTTGCCGGATGATGGAAGGCGAGAATGGGAATACCTCGAGTTGTCCTGAGCAACGCCCGAAGAGAGGTTCACTTGCATCGCCAAAGATGGTTTTCATGGCAGAAATGACGGAACCACTCATGATGAGCAAGAGTTGGCTTTCGTCTCGTTGCTTGTCCCAGACGGATTGCAGTTGTGCCCAGAAGTCGGGGGCCCAGCGATTGAAGGCCTGACATTCGTCAATGACGAAGATGCAAGGACGGGTTTGGGAGAGCGACATCGCAAAGGAAATGACGTCTGCTGCTCGCAGGAAGGTGGGGGCATAAGGAACTTGGAAAGCGCGACATACAGCTTGAGTCCATGCCTCGGCGGTGCTTGCTTCTGAGCGGTCCTGCACCATGAAAGAAAGTACTGGTGCAGATTCGTTTTCAAATGCTCGTTGGATGAGAGTAGTTTTTCCGACCCTTCGGCGGCCGAAGACGTTAATCATTTGGGACATATGCTTTGTCTGCACAATGTTCCAAAAATGCCGGAGAGTGGCGATTTCTTCTACGCGACCGTAAAAGCGCATGATGGCGAGCCCCTAAGTTGTTCCAGAGTAGGGGAATTCTAAAACAAGTAGTTTCAAAAAACACTTATTCTGGAAACACTTATTCTGCAAGGGCTGTCTCAAGGTGACCTTAGGCAGCCTCCTGCAAGGCGTTCGACCTGTCGCTGAATCGTCACAGATCGCGGTTAAAATGCGCGCCGCTCAGTCGGGCGCCGGACAAGGGGCGCTCCTATATCTTCAACCTCATTTAGGAAGCCGCGATGGAAGCGAAGGATTTGGAAAAAAAGCGCCTCGATCCGACCGCAGAGATTGAAGACGACGGGCCGATGGACCCCGATGACGCGAGCCAGGCATTGGCGCGCGTTGCGCAGATTTTTGATGCGCAGGAAGATCGCGGCGAAACGCCCCACGACGAGGCGGCGGACAAGATCGACGCGACGCCTCTGGGCGAAAAGGCAAAGGAAGAACTGCGTGAAGTTCTCGCCGACCTCCATCCCGCTGACATTGCTTATGTGCTCGAAGCCCTGCCGACCGATGACCGACTCGCGGTCTGGCGGCAGGTGGACCCTGAGCGCGAAGGCGACATTCTCGTCGAAGTGAACGACGGCGTCCGCGAGACGCTGATTGAGGCGATGAACCGCGACGAGCTTGTTGACGCGGTGGAAACCCTCGACACCGACGAGATCGCCGACATTGCCGAAGACCTGCCGCCTGATGTGGTGGCGGAAGTTCAGGAAGGCCTCACGCACGAAGAGCGCGCCCAGTTGCGCGCGGCGATGAGCTACCCCGAGGACAGCGTCGGCGCGCGCATGGACTTCGAGATGCTCTCCATCCGAGAAGACGTGACGCTTGAGATCGTCCTTCGTTTTCTGCGCCGCTTTGAGTCGTTGCCGGACCATACCGATCAGGTGTTCGTGGTGGACCGGCAGGGAAAGCTCGTGGGGTCGCTTGCGGTGAGCCAGATTCTCGTTCACGACCCCGAGGCGCGCGTGACGGACTTGATCCGCAGCGACATCCTCACGCTGAATCCCTTGGACGATGCGGGCGAAGCGGCGCAGGCCTTCGAACGCTACGACTTGGTGAGCGCGCCCGTGGTGGACGAGTCCGGCCGCTTGGTAGGGCGTCTCACCGTGAACGAAGTGGTGGACGTCATTCGTGAAGAGGGCGACGAAAAGGCGTATGCCGCCGTCGGTCTGCAGGACGATCAGGATATCTTCGGCAGCGTCTGGGATGCGGCGAAGAGCCGCTGGCTGTGGTTGGGCGTCAACCTCTGCACGGCGTTTTTCGCCTCCCGCGTGATTGCGGCCTTTGACGGCACGATTGAGCGCGTGGTGGCGCTTGCGGCCTTGATGCCCGTGGTCGCGAGCATGGCGGGGAATTCCGGAAACCAGACGCTCACCCTTCTGGTGCGCTCCATGGCGATGGGCCAGGTGACGGACGCAAACCAGAACGAACTCATCCGCAAGGAAATCATCGTCGCCCTCATCAATGGCGTGCTGGGCGGCATTGTCGCCGGGGGGCTCGCGTGGTTCCTCTACGCTGACAGCAGTCAGGGGCTTTTGCTCGGGTTGGTGATGGCGCTCGCGATGCTTCTTAACATCGTGGTGGGGGCGATCGTGGGGCTCGCGGTGCCTCTCATTCTGAAGTACTTCGGCAAGGACCCGGCGATGGGCGGCTCTGTGCTTCTCACCTTTACGACAGACTCGGGCGGCTTCCTCATCTTTCTGGGGCTTGCCACGATCTTCTTCCGTTGATTTTTTCCGCCTCTGCAAAGATTTGTTTTCAACTGTTGCGGACGCTTTGCATGGAGCGTCCGTTGTCCGTGCTTTGCGCTAAATTACGGGCATGGAATTCAAGAGACGGGGGTGAACCCCGCACAGGAATGAGGAATTTGCTATGAAAGCCAAACTTGCGATGACGGCGGCCCTGTCCGCTGTGCTTCTCGCGGGCTGCGCCACCGACGGCTCCATGTACCGCTCGGACGTTTACACGACTGGGCAGTTGAACCAGATGCAGGAAGTGAAGACGGTGGAGATCATCGCCATTCAGCCCGCGCGCGTCGCGGTGGGGAACACCGACACGCGATCTGATGCTCGCAACATCGGCATGATTCTCGGCGCCATTGCGGGCGCCGCGATCGGCAACCACAACAACCATTCCACGTCCTCTCGCGTGCTGGGGGGCTTGGCGGGCGGCGCCGTGGGCGGCATTGCCGGCCAGAGCATCGGCGGCAATCGCCAGGAGCTCGTGAACGGCGTTCAGCTTATCTACCGCATGGGCGACAAGATGTTCAACTCCACGCAAGTGGGGCAGGCCTGCGAATTCAAGATCGGCACGGCCATCGTGATTTCGCAGACGCCGACGGAAACTCGCATTCAGCCCAACAACCCCTATGGCTGCGCCGCAGCGAAAAAGTAACGGGAGCGATTTATGAAGAAAGTGATGATTCTGGCGGCGTCGGCACTGCTCGTTGCGGGGTGCGCCAGCCAGCGCGGCTATCAGCAGCCCGCGTACCAGCAGACGGGCTACTACGTGACGCCGGAAGCGCAGGCTGCTGCTCAGGCGGGCAGTGTGCCGCCTGACTACGCTGCAACGGCGGCGGACGCGCAGATTCAGGCCGTGAAGGCCAATTACGAAGACGTGAAGGCGCAGGCTCAGGCGAAGATCGATGCGCGCCAGAAGGCGGAGGCGCAGGCGGCGAAGTTGAAAGCCCAGCAGCAGGCGGCGGCCGCCAAGAAGAAAGCGCAGGCTGCGGCAGCCGCCGCGAAGGTGCGCGCCGAGAAGCAGGCGAAGATTGACAAGCGCAACGACGAGAAGGCGGAGCTGCAGATGGAGCTCCTGCGCCTTGACGTGCAAAAGAAGAAAGCGCAAGTGGGGGCGGATACCGCGATCAGCAACGCTACCGCGGAGCGTGCGAAGGACTTCGTTGACAATCAGGTCGAGGAGGGCCGCGCCAAGGTGGATCAGATCCGCGCCAACAACGAGGCGATCCGAAGCGGCAAGATGAAGTAGCTTGGGTTTGACGTAAAAAGCACAAGGGCGCCCGCGGGCGCCCTTTGACATAAAAGGAAGGCGGGTCAGGCGTCGCCGAAGAGGCGCTTCAATGCATCCGGAACGCCCTTCTTGCGGGGTGCTGGTGTGGCGGCTCGGACGGCTTTGGAATTCACTTCCGAAGCTGAGTACTGGTCTTCGATCTCGTCGGCGAAGTAGGAGCGCGGCGAGGCGGACGTCAGAAAGCGGTCGGCCGTCTCCGGGCCCACCCCTTCGTACCGCATGACGCGGTGCGTGTCGAATTCAATGTCAAGCCAGCGGTGGTCCGGGTCATAGCCCGCCGACACAATGCCTCCGCGGCGAATGGCGCGACGTTGCATGAATTTCTTCCTTGGCTGAGGAAAGAACATGGCGCCAATTATGGGCCTTTTGTCGGGCTTCGCCAAACGCCTTGCGCCGCGAGCGGCAGAAAATCTGCGCATCGGCCCTTCGCTACAATCGGCGCCGGCTTCTTTTTGGACTTTGACTTTCATGTCTTCCACGAATCCTGACGCGCGTCTCGCGCACCTCACCGAACTCTTTGCCGATCTGCCAGGGCTGGGCCCGAAGTCGGCGGCGCGCCTCGTGGATGACCTCTTGGGAAAGCGCCGCGCCATGGGGCTTGATCTCGCGAAGACCCTGTCAGAAGCAATTGAGAAGGTGCACCGGTGCCCGGACTGCAACACGCTTACGACCGAGGCGGTCTGCCCCTTGTGCGAGCGAGAGGACCGGGATCGTTCCGTCATCTGCGTCGTGGAGAGCCCAGCGGACATGGCGGCGATTGAGGGGAGCGTGAGCTACCGCGGCCGCTATTTCGTGCTCATGGGACGCGTGAATCCTTTGGAAGGCATAGGGCCCCGCGACATCGGCGCGGACAAGCTTGTTGAGAAGGCGAAGGAAGCAGGCGTTCGAGAAGTCGTGATCGCCACGAGCTTCACGCCCGAGGGCGAGACGACGGCGCACTTGATCGCCGCCGCCTTGAAAAAGCAGGTGCCGGGACTCAAGGTGACGCGTCTCGCGCGAGGGCTGCCGGCGGGGGTCGAGGTGGAGTACACCGACGCTGCAAGCATTGCGACCGCTGTCGTGGAGCGGCGCGAAGCCGCGTCTTGAGGCGGTAGGGCGAAATGCTCAGGGGGCATCCCGCGCATGAGGGAGATTGCCGAGAATTCATTGACAGCCCCGTTTCGCCGCGCTATCTTTCCCCGCGTTGAGTCCCGTCGGACTCAGGCAAACAGGATTCTTTCAACGATGTCATTCACCGCCGCACATAGCATGATTGAGGCTTCCGCCGTGAAGTCCGTGCGTCTGTGCTTGCTAGCTCTATCCCTACGCGAAAGCGGGGGACGGGCGTTGGTGCGTTGACACTCTTTTCCCCCGCGGCGGATTCGCCGCCTCGTTCTTTCGGGATCGTGAACGAAAGGGGGAAGACGACAAGCAAAGCCTTTTGCGAACTCCGCCGAACCACAGGTTCATTGCAACGCACGCAGTCACGTGCGTTTTTTGTTATTCGGAGTTCCCAAATGTCCTTCACCCGCCGTCAATTCATTTCAGCCGCCGCGGCGGCCGCCGCTGTCATCGCTGCTCCCGCCGTTCTCGCCGCGCCCCGCAAGGTGCGCATCGCCGTGGGCGGCAAGGCTCTCTACTACTACCTCCCGATTTCGATTGCCGAGCGTCTGGGCTACTTCAAGGATGAAGGGATCGACGTGGAGATCATCGACTTTCAGGGCGGCTCCAAGTCGTTGCAGGCGGTGGTGGGCGGCTCCGCTGACGTGGTGTCGGGCGCTTTCGAGCACACGATCTCGATGCAGACCCGCGGCCAGCAGATGCGCGCTTTCGTGCTTCAGGGACGTGCGCCGCAGGTCGTGTTTGCGGTGAACAACAAGACGATGCCCGGCTACAAGACGCTCTCTGACTTGAAGGGCAAAAAGATCGGCGTCACGGCGCCGGGCTCGAGCTCTCAGGTGCTTGCGAATTTCGTGCTCGCCCGCGCCGGCATCAAGCCTTCGGACGTCTCCTTCGTGGGCGTCGGGGCGTCTTCGGCGGCCGTCGCCGCAATTCGCTCGGGCCAGATTGACGCCTTCACGAACCTCGATCCCGTGATCGCCCAGCTCCAGCAGGACAACCTCTTGAAGATCGTGGCCGACACGCGCGTGATCGAAGAAAGCGACGCCATTTTTGGCGGCCCCATGATCGCGGGCTGCCTCTACGCGCCCGAAAAGTTCATCAAGAGTCGTTCCGAAGACGTGCAGGCCTTGACCAATGCCGTTGTGCGCGCCGACCACTGGCTTGCGACCGCTTCGGCTGACGACATCGTGAAGACCGTGCCCGAGAGCTACTTCATGGGCAACAAGGCGATCTACGTGGAAGGGTTCCTCAAGAACCGCCCGGCCCTGAGCCGCGACGGCATGTTCCCCGAAGGAGCGCCCGCCATTTCCTTGAAGGCGCTGCAGAGCGTGAACCCCAAGATGGCGAACGTGAAGGTGGATCTCGAAGCGACCTATACCAACGAATTTGCGGCGAAGGCGAACCAGAAGTACTTCGGCTGAGCCCGCAGCGATTTACGCCGCGGCGCTGCTTGTCGACAAAGCGCGTCGCGGCCTTTTTCCTACAACGAAGACAAGAAAAATGACCAAACCGGCAATTGAACTTTCCAATCTTGCCTGCACCTTCGTGAGCAACGACGGAGGGCGTCTCGTCGAGTACACGGCCGTGAAGGACGTGAACATCTCGATCGGCGAAGGCGAGTTCGTGAGTGTCGTGGGCCCCACGGGCTGCGGCAAGTCAACGCTCCTCAACATGAGCGCAGGGCTCCTGCAGCCCTCCTGCGGCACCGTGAAGATCTTTGGCGAGCCCTTGGCGGGCTTGAACAAGCGCGCGGGCTACATGTTCCAGGCTGACAGCCTCATGCCCTGGATGAGCGCGTTGGACAACGTCGCCGCGGGGCTTGTCTTCCGCGGCGTCGCCAAGGACGAGGCCCATCACGAGGCGCGCGAGTGGTTGAAGCGCGTGGGCCTGGCCGGTTTTGAATCCTGCTATCCGCATCATTTGTCGGGGGGCATGAGAAAGCGCGTTGCGATGGCGCAGACGCTCATCATGGACCCAGACATCATTTTGATGGATGAGTCCTTCTCAGCGCTGGACATCCAGACGCGTCAGCTGATGGAAAACGAGCTGCTCGCCCTTTGGAGCGCGAAGAAGAAGGCGGTGCTCTTCATCACGCACGATTTGGACGAGGCGATCTCGATGAGTGATCGAGTGATCGTCATGAGCGCCGGCCCCGGCAGTCATCCGATCGGCGAATTCACGATCGACCTGCCGCGTCCGCGCGACGTGGCGGAAGTGCGCGTCACGCCGCACTTCATCGAGCTGCATACCGCCATCTGGTCGGTGCTCCGGGAAGAAGTGCTGCGCGGCTACAAGCGCCAGCTTCAGGGTTAAGCGGATATCAGGGGAAACGAAAAATGAATGCAATGAGTCAGCACGCGCGTCAGGCGATGAAGCTCCGGATCTGGCAGCTTGCCGTGTTGTTTGTGATCTTTTTTGTCTGGTGGCTTCTCACGAAGCCGGGGCTCGTTCCGACCTTCGTCTTTGACAACGACACGCAGGCCGCCTTCTTCTTTGGCGAGCCGCTCGTGATCTTCACGCGCATCTGGGAGTGGTTCGTGACGAACGCGGACATCTATCCGCACCTTCTCACGACGCTCATTGAAACGATGCTTGCTTTCGTGATCGGCACGGTGTCAGGGGGCGCCGTCGGCATGTGGCTTGCGCTCTCGCCCTTTGCGGCGGCGGTGGCTGATCCCTTCATCAAGGGCTTGAACTCCATGCCGCGCGTCATTCTGGCGCCCATCTTCGCGGTGTGGTTTGGTCTTGGAATCGCCTCCAAGGTGGCGCTGGGCGTCACGCTCGTCTTCTTCATCGTCTTCTTCAACGTCTATCAGGGCGTGCGTGAAGTGAACCCGAACGTGCTCGCCTCAGCCCGCATGCTGGGCGCCAATCGCACGCAGCTGATGCGCGCCGTGTACCTGCCGTCGGCGATGAGCTGGGTTTTCTCGTCGCTTCACACCTCGGTCGGCATGGCCTTCGTGGGCGCGGTGATCGGCGAATATTTGGGCTCGAGCCAGGGCGTGGGCTACCTCATCTTGCAGGCCGAAGGCGTTTTTGACATCAATACGGTGATGGCGGGCATTCTGGTGCTCACGGTCTTTGCGCTCATCCTTGACTGGATTGTGGGGCTTGTGGAGCGCCGCGCCATGCGCTGGCAGCCGAAGGCTGGATCGTCCACGACCTTGAAGGGCAACGTTTGATCGTGAGCAGCCGCTTTTGAGGCTGTCGGGAAGGCCGCTGAGGTGGGAACTTCGGCGGCTTTTTTTTGCGGTCCGTTGGTGCTTTTCTTAAGTTTTGCTTAAGCGCAAACGTGAAAATCAAGGGTGAAAACGATGGCGCAAACGTGAAAAAATGATGGCAAAAGGACGGCGCATTCGTGAAGATGCTTCGGGAGAGGGCTGTGTTGAAACGGAAAATAGAGACGGAGCTCCTTCGGTGGAAAAATGAGCTGGCGCCTCGCTACGCTCTCTTTCTCACCGGAGCGCCGATGGCAGGAAAGACCGCGCTCGCGCAACAACTGGCGAAGACTTACCGCTCTTCGATTCTCATTCGGCTGGATGAAGCCTCGGAGGAGCTCAAGTCGCTTTTCACCGAGGGGCTGGCGGATCTTGAGACCTTCTTCGCGTTGCTGCAGCTCCTTTATCGCACGAAGCTCTATCGCGGCAAGTCGCTCATCATTCTGGACGCCGTCGAAGCCTTTCCGCCGGCTCGGCAGGCGCTCAAGCGCCTTTTGGAAGACGGGCGATACCACTACTTGGAAACAGGGACGAAGGCGGCTGTTGTGAAGGCCGGCTCAGCTTTTTTGGTGCCGTCGGAAGAGTACGCGATCGATGTTTTTCCCATGGATTTCGAAGAGTTTCTGTGGGCGCAGGGCGATGACCGAACGATGCCCGTTTTGCGAGCGTGCTTTGAAAAGCGACAGCCGCTGGGCGCCGAGCTGCCGTCAGTGCAAAGGGCGCTTCGCGATTATCTTCTCACGGGCGGCATGCCGGCCGTTGTGAAGGCGTTTGCTGTCGCGCGAGACTTGGGCAAGGCGGACACGGTGAAGCAACGGCTGCTGACGGAGGTCATGGCGCGCTTGCAGACGCAGAAGGTGGTGAATCCTGATCGCGTCATGAGTTTCTTCAAGCAAGTGCCTGCGGAGCTTTCGCGCCGCAGCAAGCCGTATGTCATCGCGCATGCGGCGCCGGGAGCACGCTTGCGCGAATATCAGGGAACGATTCATTGGCTGGAAGCGGTGGGACTGGTCCAGCTGGTGAATCGGGCGAGCGCATTTGATCTGACGGACGGCGCGCTGGCGAGACCGGCTTTTTCTGGCGATTTTCGGTGCTTTCTGGCGGACACCGGCTTGCTCGCAACGCTGGCTGGCAATGGGCAACCGATGGGGGAGAATCCGCTTTGCCGGGAGGTGCTGACGGGACGCCTGCAGGCGGGTGAAGGCATGCTGTTGCTGAACTTTGTGGTTCAGTGCTTGCTTTCGAGCAGCCATCCCCCTTTTTTCTACAGTGAGCGGGATCCTCAGACGAGAAAGGCTGTGGCGGAAGTGGACTTTCTCTTTCGGCGAGGGAGCAAGACGACAGTCCTCCAGGTGAAGACGGGACCACAGGATCGGCTGAAGTCTCTGCGGCGGCTTGACGAGCTATTGGGCGGCAACGTGGGAGACAGGTGGGTTCTCCATGCGGGCGACGTCGAGCAAAGGAATGGCGTCTGGCACCTGCCATGGGCCATGGCCTGCGTTCTCTGACGACGCTACAAACAAAGCCGCCCCGAAGCAGAAAACGCTCGGGGCGGCGTACGTCGCTTTCTCGAGCGACGGCGGTTTGGGTTACTTCAGAAGCTTCGGCAGAACCTTGGTCCAGAGTTCAAACCCCTTGTCCATGTCCTTTTCGTTGATGTCGAAGAGGGCGCTGTGGTGGCCGCTCGGACGATCCGAACCCCAGACGAAGAAGGCCGCCTTGCCGCCGTGCGCCTGCACGCGTCGCGCGAGGATCGTGGCGTCTTCGGAGCCGCCGAAGTTCAAGGGCTTGTCAAGCACCTTGAGGCCCACTTCGCGGCCGCTTTCGTTGAGGATGTCGATCAATTCCTTGTCGCTCGTGAGGTCGACCGCCTCGCCCATCTTGCTGATGTCGTAGGTGACGGAGAAGCTCTTGGCGATCCCTTCGCAGATGTTGTTCACCTGCTCGCACATGTAGTTGTTGATCTCCATCGTCTCGCCGCGCACTTCAAGCTTCATCACGGCTTTGGAAGGAATCACGTTGCGGCCTTCGCCCGCGATGAGCTGGCCGATGTTGACGCGGGTCATGCCGCCGCCGTGGCGGGAGATGCCCAGCATCTGCACCGTGGCGTTGGCAGCTGCGGCGAGGGCATTGTGGCCTTCCTGAGGCGAAACGCCGGCGTGGGAGGCGCGGCCGTGGAAGGTGACGTCGTACTTCGTCGTGCAGAGGAAGCCGTAGAGGTCGGTGGCAAGTTCGCCCGACTTTGCGAGCATGGCGACGTGAGAGGAGAGGAAGAAGTCCACATCGTCCAAGATGCCGCTCGCGGCCACGCCGGCGGCGCCGCGCACGCCTTCTTCCGCGGGCTGGAAGATGATCTTCACCTTGCCGGCGAGCTTCTCCTTGTTGTCCATGATCCAGTGCGCGACCGCAAGGCCCATCGACATGTGAGCGTCATGGCCGCAGGCGTGCATGAGGCCGGGATTGTGAGAGGCGAAGCCCTCCTTGTTGGGGAGGTGGTCAGGAGAGTCGCTTTCCTGCACCGGCACGCAGTCGATGTCAAAGCGGCAAGCAAAGACGGGGCCGGGACGGCCGGTGTCAAGGATGGCGCAGCACCCCGTCAACTCCTGCATCTCCGCGAGCAATTCTTCCGAGACGCCGTTTTGGCGGGCGCGCTCGATGCCGGCTTCCACCACCTTCATGCTGCGGCCGAGGCAGGCGTCGGGATTCACCACGGCGCGGCCCGTCTTCACCTCGTAGCCGTAGCCGCGCAGGGTCTTCACGAGAAACGCGGTGGTCGTGAATTCCGACCAGCCTTCTTCAGGATTCTTGTGCAGCTCGCGGCGGGTGTTGATCAGTTGATCGTGATAGCAGCAACAACTCATGATTTGACTCTCTCCTTGTGAGTATCAGGGAACCAGCAACGCCTTGAAGCTGTCAGGGGAAGCGACAGGCTTGCAAGGTGGTCAGCATTTCTACCTAGGTCATTTTAGGCTGATTTCCGGGGGCGCAAAGTCCTTGTGAAAGTTTGGAATTGTTATTTTTTCAGGGGCCGTTCGGCTTAGATCAAGATTTCTGCTTGATTGATGCGGCAGTCATACAGAAAACGCACATAATGCTTTCGACTTACCGGACTGCACCCACAAATAGGTAGGCAGAGCCGAAAAACACCCCAGTGGAGACGCGCCTCATGACGAATTATTCCCGCGAAGACGCACAGCAGTTCTGTGCCAAGATTTTTGACGACATCCGCGCGATGAGCGCGGACGGTCTCGGCGTAACCCGACAGGGGTACGGTCCGATGGAAACGAAGACGCTGGAATACTTGAAGGCGATTGGTCGCGAGCTTCAGCTGGAAATTTCGGAAGACGCCGCCGGCAACGTGTGGATGCGGCTTCCGGGCAAGAACCGCGATCTTCCCGCCGTCGTCTCCGGCAGCCATGCCGACAGCGTGCCGCAGGGCGGCAACTATGACGGACTCGCGGGCATCGTGGCGGCCTTGAATACGGCGCGATTCATGCGTCTCACGAACTTCACGCCCGAGCGCGACTATGTCGTCCTCATGATGCGCTGCGAGGAGTCGAGCTTCTACAGCAAGTGCTACATCGGGTCGCTTGCCTTTACGGGAAAGCTCACCGCTGACGAAACGGCGCTCATGGATCGTGACAAGAAGGCGACCTTGGGCGAGCACATGGCTTCCTGCGGCATCGATCCCCAGACGATCACGCAAGGAAAGCCCCTCGTTGACCTCAAAAAGATCGCGGCCTTTCTGGAACTGCACATCGAGCAGGGGCCGACCTTGACGAGTTCGGAGACGGTGCGCACCGGCATCGTCACCGGCATTCGCGGCAACCTTCGGCACAAGCAGGTGAAGATTCTGGGTGAAACGGCGCATTCGGGCGCCGTGGACAAGGAGTACCGCCATGACGCGGTGCTCGCCTGCGCCGAATTCTTGAACCGCATGGACAAGCGCTGGGACGAGCGCCTTGCCGGCGGCGACGACCTCGTCTTTACGGTGGGCGTTTTAAAGACCGCCGCCACGGCGGCGATTTCGGTCATTCCGGGCGAAGTGACGTTCACGATCGACATGCGCAGCCTTTCGATGGAGACGCTGGAGGCCTATCACGCTGAGATGATGGCGATCGCCGATGAGGTGAGCAAGGCGCGCGGCGTCAAGTTTGAGTTTGACAAGAAGCTCGTGACGCAGCCCGCGCACGTGAACGAGGTGCTGAAGAACCGCCTCGTGGCGGAAGCCAAGCGCATCGGACTCCCTGCGCGCGAAATGGCGTCGGGCGCCGGGCATGATGCCGCAGTGATTGGTTCGACGGGTGTTCCGGTGGCGATGATCTTTGTTGCCAACCAGAACGGCTCGCACAACCCGCATGAAGCGATGAAGATCGAAGACTTCATGTTGGGCGCAGAGCTCCTTTTGGAGACGGTCACACACTTTGACTGACGTTTTTCTCCTCCGCAACAATAAGAAGAACAATCATGACGAACGACAAGGATCAGACGGGGGCGGCGCAACGCCCTCGGATCGTGGTTTTTGATCTGTGTCCCCTTTTTCGAGAGGCCTTGGCAAAGCTTCTTCGTGAGGCGCTTGATGCCGAATGCTTCGAGGTGACGGAGGCGCGCAGCGTCATCCACGCCGTGACAGAGTATCAGGCGACCTGCGTGCTGGTGGACTTGGACGCCGGCACGGCGGCTTTGGAGATTCTGGAGCGCATCAAGAACTTCCATCCGCAGTGCCGCTGCGCCATGCTGACAACGGACGGTTCGCAGCCCGAATTGATGGCGGCAATCCGCATGCAGGCGGACGGCTTTGTCACGAAGCGTCTGGAGCCCGAGGATCTGGCGCATGAAATCGGCCGCATCACGTCGGGCGAAATGGTGATCAGCGACACGCTTACGAGCGCGCTTGCCGTGACGCTGAGAAACGTTCCGTATCTGGACGGCACGCGGGATATTTCGGAGCTGAGTCCCCGTGAGCTGGAGGTGCTGAAGTGCGTCGCCAACGGCATGAGCAACAAGCTCATTTCGGAAAAGCTCGCCATTTCGGACGGCACGGTGAAGGTGCATGTGAAGCATCTTTTAAAGAAGCTTCACTTCACGACGCGCGTGGAGGCCGCTCTTTGGGCCAGTGAACACGGCCACCGCTGATTGCTATGATTCGAAGGAAAACGCCCGGCAGGCTTTGCGCTTGACCGGGCGTTTGCGTCTTTTGGCGTTGGGTTTACTGGGTGAAGAGATCCCCCGTTGCGGGGTGCTGCGCCGGAGGCGTGAGACCGAAGTGGCGGTACGCGAGCGCCGTTGCCATGCGGCCTCGGACGGTGCGCTGCACCAGGCCCTGCTGGATGAGGTAGGGCTCCACGACGTCTTCCAAGGTTTCGCGGTCTTCGCCCAGAGCGCTCGCGAGGTTGTCGATCCCCACGGGGCCGCCTGCGAATTTCTCCATGATCGTTGTCATGAAGCGGCAGTCGATCGTGTCAAGCCCGATCACGTCCACGTCGAGAAGCTTCAAGGCGGCCTGCGCCACCTCCTGCGTGATCTGGCCGTCGTGGCGCACCTGCGCGTAGTCGCGCACGCGGCGCAACAGGCGGTTGGCAATTCGCGGCGTGCCGCGGGAGCGGCGGGCGATTTCATCGGCGCCGCCCTTGTCGATCGGAACGTTCAAGAGGCCCGCGGAGCGCGTCACGATGAAGCTCAAGTCTTCGGCGTTGTAGAACTGCAGCTGGTTCACGATCCCAAAGCGCGCCCGCAGGGGATTGGTGAGCGATCCGGCGCGGGTCGTGGCGCCGATCAGGGTGAAGGGCGGCAGGTCCAGTTTGATCGAACGCGCCGCAGGGCCTTCGCCGATCATGATGTCGATCTGGTAGTCCTCGAGCGCGGGGTAGAGAATTTCCTCCACCACGGGGCTCAGACGATGGATTTCGTCGATGAAGAGAACGTCGTTTTTTTCGAGGTTGGTGAGGATGGCGGCAAGGTCGCCCGGGCGCTCCAGCACCGGGCCCGAGGTTTGGCGCAGGTTGACGCCCATTTCGTTGGCGACGATGTGCGCGAGCGTCGTTTTTCCGAGCCCCGGCGGCCCGAAGACGAGCAAGTGGTCAAGCGGCTCGTTGCGTTTCTTGGCGGCTGCGATGAAGATCTCGAGCTGCTCACAGACCTTGCGCTGGCCTACGTAGTCCTTGAGCAGGGTCGGGCGCAGGGCGCGATCGATGTTCTCTTCGTTGGGGCTTTCGGCGGCGGCCGACACGACCCGTTCAATGTTTTCCATGCGAGGCTCTTACTTGAGGCTGCCTTTGAGGGCTTCGCGAATGCCGTCGGTGACGGAGATGTCTTCGGGCAATTTTCGCACGGCGGCCGATGCCTCGCGGTCGGAGTAGCCGAGCGCCACGAGGGCGGCGATGATCTCCGTTTTCGCGGACGTCGTGCCTGCGGCAGAGGCCGTCGTGCCGCCGAGGTCGGCGCCGAGCTTGCCCTTTAATTCGAGCACAAGGCGTTCGGCTGTTTTCTTGCCGATGCCAGGCACCCGGGTGAGCGAGGCGGTGTCCTGCTGCGTCACGGCCTGCGAGAGGGCGTCCACGGAAAGCCCTGACAAGACGGAGAGTGCCGTGCGGGCGCCGATGCCCGAGACCTTGATGAGCTCCCGGAAGGCGCTGCGCTCGGAGGCCGTGAGAAAGCCGTAGAGGAGCTGAGCGTCTTCTCGCACCACGAAGTGCGTGAGGAGAACGACGTTTTGTCCTGCGTCAGGAAGGTTGTAGAAGGTGGACATCGGCACCGAGATTTCGTAGCCGACGCCGTGCACATCCACGAGGATGAGCGGCGGGTTCTTTTCAAGAAGCTTGCCTTCAATGCGTCCGATCATGATGTTTTCTCCTGCCGGCGCTGCGCGAGCTGCGTCCAGGCGCTGCGGCGGCTGCGGGAGGACTTCATGCTGAGAAGTCCGGTGCGCGCCTGCACTTTGCCGGCGTTGACGACGTCCGCTAGCCTCAGCGTGTGAGCGCAGGTGACGGCGCATGCGAGCGCATCGGCCGCGTCGGCCTGCAGATCGTCCTTAATTTTCAAAAGCTGCTGCATCATCATCTGCACCTGCGCCTTGTCGGCGCGCCCGGTGCCGACGACTGACTGCTTGATTTCCGACGGCGTGAATTCGTGCACCTTGAGGTGATGAATGGCGGCGCAGGCGAGGGCTGCGCCGCGGGCCTGTCCCAGCAGTAGCGTGGAGCGGGGGTTGATGTTCACGAAGACGATTTCCGCCGCGGCCACCGTAGGGGCAGTTTCCGCGATGACGTCCGAAATGCCTCGGTGGATGACGGCAAGGCGCTCGGCCAAGTCGCCTGCAGGCACGTGAATGCACCCGGCAGTGACGAGCGTGATGCGGTCCCCCTCGACGTCAATGACGCCAAAGCCCGTATGGTTGAGGCCGGGGTCGATGCCGAGAATGCGGTGGGAGGTCACGGTGAAAAACGCTCGAGAAACGAAATGCAGTGGGCGGATTGTAGCGATTGGAGGCACAATGGCTGATGAATCTGCGGGCTTGGTGTCACGAGGCTGGTGCTTGTATCGAGCACCGAACAGTCGGGTTTGTGGTAGGGGCTGATAAAAAATATTGATTACATATCAATCGGTTGCTGTTGATTTTGTCTTCGATCAGCAAAAAATGAGGGAAAGGGCTTTACAACGGCTGATCTCCTCTATACAATGCGCATTCTTGATTCGGAACGCGCGGTTAGCTCAGCGGTAGAGCATCGCCTTCACACGGCGGGGGTCACAGGTTCGAACCCTGTATCGCGCACCATTTCAAATCAAAGCAAAAGCGACCTTCAGGGTCGTTTTTTTTGTGCCTTGAAATTTAAAAAATAATTAATTAGCTATAAATTTCCTGCGCAACGGAAACATTTATGACTTTGATGGACGGCTGCCGGCCGTCCATATGGGGATTGCCATTCAAGGCATAAGGAACTCTGTCTTCACGACGCACAGCTTTCGGCAGAAAGCTATGCCGAATCCAAGGATTCGAGAGCATTGGTAGCCGTCGAATGCTTGAGCGTAGTGTCGGTCCTTGATCTGTTTTACGGCGGCTTCTGCTGACAGAGGCATTTCATCTGGCTTGTTGCAACGCTTGATTTCAATAACGACGCCAGTGTCGAGATCTTCCGACGTAAAGACTAGATCGGCAAACCCGTCGCCAGCTTCGCTGTTGGAATACAGATTAGAGGCCTTGTCGCCTGCGCAGACCAACATGGCTGAAAGAAAGCCGTGATAGTAGTTTTCAGGTGGAGCTTTTGTGGCTTCATCTCGCACGGATACATAGCGGCGTAGCAGTGGAAGCAGGAGCTTGCGTACCGCATCCGCGTCGCCCGATAGAAAAGCTTCAGCCAGATTTTCACCGTGGCGAGCGTACTGGCGGTTCTTTTTAGAGTAAAGCGATCGAACTTTCTTTTCAAAGGTGTCGCGAATTTCTTCGTTGGGAATCCTGACTTGATAGGTTCGGGGCGCGTCGCAGAGCGTGGTCACCGTCAAGTAGCCGGTGAAGAGTAACAAAGTCCAAAAATCGTCAGAATTGTGATACGCAAAGTCGGTGTAGGTGAGTTTTTCATTCACCACCACTTCAATCGCTCCGCCGTCTACAAGCGTTTGCATCTTTTCGGCGTCTTCACTGGACAGGAATCCGAGGAATTCTTCAATGACCTCATTGCCGCTTGTGCCTTCCCAGTAGTTTTCTGGACGATATTGAGCAGGACGCTTGCTCGCGATCGCTTTGTCGGAAAAGTTGATGACGTCCCACGGGCAGTAAATCTCTTGGCCGGCGAAGCGGTATCCATCGTACCAATGCTTGACATCATCAAATCGGGAGGACAACTCGTAGTAATTGAGCAGAGTATTAACTTCCGTAGTGTTAAAGCCAATGATGCCGCTCAAGGTTTGATCATCGGAACAGACGGTGTTGACGTCGAAGTTGTTGATGTCGGTGAAGATGCTTTCTTTGCTGACGCGCAGGCAACCAGTCAGCACGGCTTTTCGCACATAGGCGGTTGCGTCAAATTCGTCCTGAAGCGGTTCTTTCAGGATCTGTCCTAAAAAAGAACGAATCAGTTTCAGCATCTCCTTGTAGTAGCCGAACTGAGCAGCTTTCGCGAGCGGTACATCGTATTCGTCGATTAGCAGCACCACTTGGCTTTGGTAATGCTTGGAGAGGCAGATTGTTAGGGTTTTCAGGAAGCTCTTGGCTTCATCTTCATGTGCGCGGTCTTTCAAGTAGTCTGGCGTTAGATACTTTCGTAGGACGTTTTTATCGAATTCATCCAAGCGAGGACTCTCGAGCAAAAATCGATATGGCGCTATCTTGGATTCCAACAGGGAGGCGAAGAGGGCGTAGGCATCGGCGTAGTCGTTGCCTTCGATGTCCTTGAAAGTGAGAGAAACCACTGGGTATTGCCCCATGTGCTGGCGGCAGAATCCCTGATCATTCAGAATCTTCAGACCGGCAAAGAGCTTCTCGTGGCCTGTCGTGTCGTGAGGGTGATTCCAGTCCAGCTGAAGAAAGCTCTTCAAAGTGTCCATGAAGAGTGTTTTTCCGAAACGTCGCGGACGTGTAATCAGCCGTACTTTTTTTCCCGCAGTCATCACTTGTTTGATGAACGGCGTCTTGTCAACGTAGTAACACCCCTTCCGGATCAAGTCCGGGAAAGTTTCCATGGCGATGGGAAGTTCTTTTTTCATGGATTTTTTGCTAAAAACAGGTGACTATGTTATATCAGTCTGTCACATAAACGGATTCGGATCTGGTGCTCGCGGCGGTGGCGTTGGAGCACATGCACACTACGAGCTCCGAGGTGATTACGATTCGACGATGTTGCGACGATCAAAACCCGTATCCACGAGGAAGAGGAGGAACTGCGTGCGGATCCTGCAAACCAGGTGGAACCCGTGTGTCTGATCGGGGAAACAGATGCGGCGGCAACGGTCAAATAGCCACGCCGTTCTGAAGAATGAATCTCGGTTGAGTCGCTTGGAAGAGTTCCAAAAGTGAGAGGCACTTGATGCCGACTGCTGCACTGACGGCGGGGATTTTGGGTTTTTTGCAACTGATTTTAGCGAGTTCGTTGGTGACGATGACAGACTGATTGGCAGCGGCATAGGCGATCAACTTGGCGTCGGCTACATCGAGAAAACCGGGCCAGCATTTCGGACCGGGGTAGGTAGTCCGGACGTGTTCTGCAATGATGCCGATCTGTCGATAGCAATCCTCGTTTAAGTCGGTGACGTAAGATCGGCGCTGTGTTACCCAGTCTGCCAGTGAGTCGTTGCCGGATGACAGTTCGTCATAAACCGGTTTGAGCAACAGAAAATCATGAGAGACGATTTTTTGGTCAAACCACTCCCAGATTCCCGGGAAGAACTCGAAGGGGTAATCGCGGTTCTTTGCTTGAATAAAGATATTGGAATCAATGATGTACCGCATTAAGTTGCTCCGAACCGATTACGAAAACACGCGTTCTGAAAACTTGCCGACGTTAGCCGGCTTGATTCTCGTCATCTGCCACATATCGCGATAAGGCAATTGTCCGGCACGAACTGCTGAAATCATGGCACCTGCCAAGTTTTTGCCCAAAGCCGCCTGTTGCATCTGGTAGAAATCGCTGCCGCCGCTTTTGTGTTTTGAGTGTCTCAGGTTTTTCCGGAGTTCAGCGACTGCTTGGTGATAGGACTTTTCAGAAATGCGGCCGGCGGATCGTGCGCGGGTCAGGACGGCCCACGAGCTGACCCGCAGGCGTTTGGCAATACGTTCTGCGTCCGACAGCAGCGACGGCGAATCGGTGAGTTGCGGCAACACATCATCTGGGATCAGGACGATGCCAGCGACGGTGTTGGCATAGCGTTCTTCTGCAGCGGTATCCTCATTACCGGAGACACCGGATTGGTTTCGGGCAACATGCACCAATTCGTGTATCAAGGTGAATACTTGACCGGATAAAGCATCTTGTGTGTTGATGAAGACAAGCGGGGCGTAAGCGTCTGCCAGAGCAAATCCTCGAAATTCTTGGGGATTCAGCGTGCGTTTGGCATTGGTCTTGACGTGACCGCAACGCATCACACACACACCTAAAACAGTTTCCGCTTGTTTGACGAGTGCCCGAAGGAAATCATCTTGATTTTTGGTAGTCTGACGCAGTTCATTCACACAAAGAATCTGGACTAATTGAGCGGCTGCACAGCTGTAATCGTCGACAGAGGAAAGCAAACCCGTGAAACGATTAGGGGATTCATCGTTCGTCTGCAGAAACTCACGGTACCAATCTTGACAGATCCGGGCATGATTGATGACGGTTTCCAAATCAAGACTCGAGTGGGACAGTTTGACAGAATTCGGTGTCCGAAAATCCGGAATATCAATGGATAAATCAGGGATTTCGTTAAGAAACAGCAGAGGAAAAGAAATGCCGGCGGTTTTGGCCAGTTTTTCTGCTTGAACAATGGTGGGCGAAGCGGTGCCATCCTGCCAATGGGCAAGGATATCGTTGGAAATGCCTAATTTTTTTGCAAGTTCTGCGGCCGGCAGACCAGTACGAGTTACTGCCCAATTCAAGAGTTTCGGCTTGAATAAATTTTCAGTGGATACTCGGGGCATAGCGGATGAAGGCCGAAAACAACAGAGACAGGAAAAGAATCGTGAGACGATCGAGGTTGGGCCGTCAGAAGACAGGCATTCCCTATGAACGTCGACGATATTCTGATAATACCGCAGGACAGTAGGAAATTCGACCCAGTGTGAGGATTCTTGGAAAGGAAGAATGGTGGAGGTGGCGGGAATTGAACCCGCGTCCGAAGCGATTTTTCTGCCGGCTCTACATGTGTAGTCAGACTATTTGAATCTCGCCGAAGTCCCTGCCGTCAGACAGGCCGAACTCCGACCAGCCGCTTGATCTCGACATCGGCGTCGCGGCACCGCAAATGTCCAGTCCCTGTGAATGACGATGCTGCCGGTTTTACCCGACCCGGACCAGAGACCATCCGGTGCATCGCCCGCGGCCCTTAGGCGGCGAGAGCGAAACGCTCGTTGTTGGCGTTTATTAGTTTCTAGCGGTTTAACGAGGTGACTAGACCTCGACATGCACCGTGCAGCGTCCTACACCCCGTCGAAACCGGAGCACCCCCACACGTTGGGGCGCATCATAAAGAGTTTTTTGCTCTGGCGCAGGCGAAATTCCGTAATTTTTCACTTCGTTGCAAACAAAAGCACCAAAGTGGTGCGTTATGATTCAAGTTTGTGCGACAGGGCGAGTGCATGCCCTGTGAGAACGCCTGTTTCCTCAGTCGTTAAGTTTTGGCATGGTTCTTGCTTAAAAGGAAGCAAACCGCGCCCGGCCAGACTGAGACGCGTTTCGAACACCTACAACCGACATGGTTTCCTTTCCAATCGAGGAGAAAAATTATGACGTCCCCCGCTGACGTTTTGCAGATGGTCAAAGACAACGACGTGAAGTTCGTTGATTATCGTTTGACGGATACCCGCGGCCGCGAACAGCACCTCACCGTGCCGGTTCACCAGCTCACGGAAGAAACGTTCGAAGACGGCCAGGCGTTCGACGGCTCCTCGATGGCCGGCTGGCGCGGCATTGAGTCGAGCGACATGCTCCTCATGCCCGATCCCGAAACGGCCCACATGGACCCGTTCCGCGAACAGAACACCCTCATCATGACCTGCGACGTGGTCGAGCCCGACACGGGCAAGGGCTACAGCCGCGATCCCCGTTCGCTTGCAAAGCGCGCCGAAGCGTACCTGAAGTCCACCGGCATCGGCGATCAGGCCTTCTTTGGTCCCGAACCCGAATTCTTCATTTTCGACGGCGTCACCTGGGATTGCTCTCCTGAGCACACTTTCTTCAAGATCCAGTCTGAAGAAGCGCCCTGGTCCTCCAAGATCGAATACGAAGGCGGCAACCTCGCTCACCGCGCTCCGTTCAAGGGCGGCTACTTCCCGGTTCCCCCGGTTGACAGCCTTGCGGACATCCGCGCCGAGATGATCACCCTGCTCGAGCAGCAGGGCGTGCCGTGCGAAATCCACCACCACGAAGTGGGCGCCGCCGGCCAGTGCGAATTGGGCACCAAGTTCTCCACCCTCGTGCAGCGCGCCGACTGGCTGCAGATCGTGAAGTACACGGTGTGGAACGTCGCCGCCGCCTACGGCAAGACCGCGACCTTCATGCCGAAGCCCATGTCCTGCGACAACGGTTCCGGCATGCACGTTCACCAGTCCATCTGGAAGGACGGCCAGAACCTCTTTGCGGGCAACGGCTACGCCGGCCTCTCCGAACTCGCTCTCTACTACATCGGTGGCGTCATCAAGCATGCTCGCGCGCTGAACGCTTTGACGAATCCGACCACGAACTCCTACAAGCGTCTCGTGCCGGGCTTTGAAGCGCCGGTGAAGCTCGCGTACTCTTCCTGCAACCGCTCTGCGTCCCTGCGCATTCCGCATGTGCTGAGCCCGAAGGCCCGCCGCGTCGAAGTCCGCTTCCCGGATCCGATGGCAAACCCCTACTTCGCGTTCTCCGCTCTGATGATGGCCGGCCTTGACGGCATCCAGAACAAGATCAACCCGGGCGATCCTGCGGACAAGAACCTCTACGATCTGCCGCCCGAAGAAAACGCCAAGATTCCGACGGTGTGCTCGAGCCTCGACATGGCTCTGGACTACCTCGATCGCGACCGCGAGTTCCTTACCCGCGGCGGCGTCTTCAGCGACGACATGATCGACGCGTACATCGCTCTGAAGATGCAGGAAGTGACGCGTTATCGCGCTTCCGTTGAACCCTGCGAATTCGACATGTACTACGCCGGCTGATGACGGGCGGCCGGCTTCGACAACTTCGAGGCCGGCTCGTGTCAGACACGTCAGGTGTGTTCAGGCGCCGCAGCGGGAAAGCCAGTTTTTCCGTTGACGGCGCCTTTTCTTTTCACTTTGGGAGCGGCCTTATGGCAGTGACAGCGGGCTTTGACATGCGGTTTACGGCGGCAGCCGACCTTCTCACCACGTCGGTGGTGGTGGTTGACCGCTTCGGCGGCATCTGCTGGTGCAACAGCGCCGCTGAAGTGCTGATCGGCTGCTCCCGTCGCAATTTGAAGGGGTCCGACGTCGGACTCCTTGTGCCGCAGGCGCGCGAGTGGGTAATGCGCTTTAAAGATGCGCCGCCCCTGACGCCCTTTAGCTCCATTACGGAACTGCGCCGTCCCTTGTCCGAGCCCGAGTCCGTCTACGCGACGATCAGTCCTCTGGCGGGAAGCGACGGCCTTCTTCTGCTTGAAATCGCGGCGATTGAAAACGCCATGAAGCTCGCGCGCGAAGAGCAGGAAGCGGGCATGAATGACGCGACGAAGTCCCTTTTGCGAAATCTTGCACACGAAGTGAAGAATCCGCTCGGAGGCATCCGCGGTGCGGCGCAGCTTCTGGAAGGGGAGCTCACGAGCGCTGAGGAGCGCGAATTCACAGAAGTCATCATCGGCGAAGTGGACCGGCTGCAGGGACTCGTGGATCGGATTCTGGCGCCGTACCGCCGCGAGCGGCACATCGGCGAAGTGAACCTCTACGAAGTGATGGAGCGGGTGAGAAACCTTCTGTTGGCGGAGTTCCCGCGCGGCCTCACAATCCTTCGGGATTACGACGTGAGCGCGCCTCCCATTCAGGGGGACAAGGAGCAGCTCATTCAGATCTTCCTCAATCTCATGCGCAACGCCGCGCAGGCAATGCGCGACCTGATTCGCGAAGAGCGTGCGGAGATTGTCTTGAGAACGCGCATTGCGCGCCAGGTGACGATCCAGCGCAAGATCTGTCGCACGGCCCTGCGGGTGGACGTGATTGACAACGGACCGGGCATTGATCCTGGCATTCGCGAAAAGATCTTCTTCCCTCTGGTGACGGGGCGCGAGGAGGGGACGGGGCTGGGGCTCTCCTTGGTGAAGACCTACGTGGAGCAGCACGGCGGCTCGATTGACGTGGACAGCGTGCCGGGGCGCACGGATTTTGTGATTCTTTTCCCGCTGGGCAAGACGGCATAACGATAGGGCACATAAAAATGAAACCGATCTGGGTAGTGGATGATGATCGTTCGATCCGCTGGGTGCTTGAAAAGGCGCTGCAGCGCGAGAGCATGCCCTGCCGCATGTTCAAGGACGCTGAAGAGGTGGTGGAGGCATTGAAGACCGAGACGCCGTCGGTGCTTTTAAGCGACATCCGCATGCATGACATGACGGGTGTGGAGCTTTTGAACCTCGTCAAAACCGAGCACCCCGACGTGCCCGTCATCATCATGACGGCATTCGGGGACTTGGACAGCGCGGTGAGCGCCTTTCAAGGGGGCGCCTACGAATACCTTGCCAAGCCCTTTGACATCAACCGTGCGATTGAATTGTTGCGGCGCGCCTGCGAAGAGACGGCCGCGAAGGAGACCGCCCGCGAAACGACGGGCGAAGTCTCTGAGATCATCGGCCAGTCGCCTGCGATGCAGGAAGTGTTTCGCGCCATCGGTCGCCTGTCGCAGAGCAACGTGACGGTGCTCATCACGGGCGAGTCGGGAACTGGCAAGGAAGTGGTGGCGCGGGCGTTGCACCGGCATTCGCCGCGCCGCAATGCGCCCTATGTGGCGATCAACACGGCGGCTATTCCGCGCGAATTGCTGGAAAGCGAGCTTTTCGGCCACGAGCGAGGCGCTTTTACGGGGGCGAACACCCTGCAGTACGGGCGCTTCGAGCAGGCCAAGGGCGGCACGCTTTTTTTGGATGAAATCGGCGACATGCCGATGGAGATGCAGACGCGCCTGCTGCGTGTGTTGTCCGACGGGTGCTTCTACCGCGTGGGCGGCTGTCAGTTGATCAAGGCCGACGTGCGCGTCATTGCGGCGACGAATCAGAATTTGGAAGAGCGCGTGAAGGAAGGGCTCTTCCGCGAGGACCTTTTCCACCGCTTGAATGTCATCCGACTGCGGCTGCCGCCCTTGCGCGATCGCTCGGAGGACATTCCGGCGCTGGCGGAGCATTTTCTTGCGGCGGCGGCAAAGAACCTCAAGACGGAAGGAAAGCGCCTCGCGCCGGATGCTTCGGACTTCATCAGCCACTTCCCGTTCCCGGGGAACGTGCGCCAGTTGGAGAACCTGTGTAACTGGCTTACTGTCATGGCGCCGAGCCAGATGATTCGCACCGAGGATCTGCCGGCGGAAGTCCGGGGGGCGGCAGGCGAAGCGCCCGTGGTGACGCCTGCGGCAGCTGCGGGCAATTGGGTTGAGGCGCTCAAAGCGGAGGTGACGGCGTCGCTGGCGTCAGAAACGCCCGACGTGATGGCGCACTTTACGGAGGCCTTTGAAAAGGCGGTCTACCAGTCGGCGCTTGATTTCACGCACGGCCGGAAGGTGGAGGCGGCGGTGAAGCTTGGGGTGGGGCGCAACACGCTCACCCGAAAGATTCAGGAGCTGGGCATCTGACGCCCAAAGAAAACGGGCGGCGAGGAGAGTCCTTCGCCGCCCGGCTGATTCTTGGGATGGCTTTTCGCGTTATTTCCCGGAGAATCGAGCCGCCTTGCGGGCGCGCACGACGCCCTGCGCCATTTCAAAGCGAATGCTGTCCAAGCGCTTTTCGAGAACGTTGAGGCTCCCCGCGAGGGCTTCCGCGAGGCTCACGGGCGACACAGTGCCCAGAAGGAGATGCGCCGCGGCGCCCGGCATCGTGGTGTAGGTGCCGTAAAAGCCCACGGGGCTCTTCATGTCGCGAAGCGGAATGTCGCTGCGGCTCGTGACGTTGATGCCCGCCTGCCGCATGCCGTCTTCAAGGCAAAGCGCCAGAAGGCTGTTGTCCCAATTGGAGGCGGCGATCAGCGCGCCCGTGCCCACCGTGCGGTCAAAGACGCAACGAAACACCGGAAGATCCGCAATAGGGGACAAGGTGCCTGCGGTCTTGGCGCCTGTCTGGCAGGTGTAGACCAAGCGCACCGGCTGCGACTCCTCGCGAATCAGCATCGTGCAGCGCACGGCGTTCTTCGCGGACTCCTCCGTCGTGCCGCCTAGCTGCTGCCATAGCGCGAGAAAGAGCGGAGCCGAGAGTTCCTCAGGCAGCTTTTCTTCGTCTAGGCCCGCGAGCAGCAGAAAGGCACGCGGCAGGGGATCAGCGCTGGCGGCAAAATTACCGGCGCTCTCGAGAACCGCCCGGGGACGGGGCGCGGCAGGATGGGTCGGAGTCGTATTCATAATGCGTTTGAAAATCGTGCCGGCGTTCGTCGGGGATGGCGGCGCCGGCTGTCTGTAATTTTGCGCCATTGCGGCGCTGAAAACAAAATTCTGCGGGCGGCAAACCCCATCCTCCTATAATCCGCTTTTTATTTCAACGCACAGGCTCCCATGGCGCAGACCGCCTCTCTTTCTCGATTCACGGAAAAAATGAAGGCGCTTGGCGCATCGGAGAAACATCTGCGCCGCCTTTATCGCGCCTGGCTGGGGCTTGCCGCCTGGGAGGCGAAGGCGGACTGCCGCTATCCCGCGGCGCTAGAAAAGGCCGTGCCCGAAATCCGAGCCGAGCTTGAAGGGCTCTCCCGCGTGCTTCCTGTGAAAAGTGCGCAGGCGGAAACCGTGAAGCTCATTGTGGGGTTGGCCGACGGTGAATGCGTCGAAAGCGTGCTGCTGCCCCGCAGGGCGCTCTGCATTTCGACGCAGGTGGGCTGCGCCGTCGGCTGCCGCTTCTGCATGACCGGAAAAGGCGGGCTCACGCGGCAGCTGGGGAGCGCTGAAATCGTTGCTCAAGTTGTGGAGGCGCGAAAGCTGCGGCCAGACTTGAAGAAAGTCGTCCTGATGGGGATGGGCGAGCCCAGCCACAACCTGCGGGAAGTGATGGAGGCAGTGACGTTTCTGGGCGACGTGCTGGGGCTCGCGCACAAGGAGATCGTGGTTTCAAGCGTGGGCGACAAGCGGCTTTTTGACGCGCTGCGCGCCAATCCCGTGTGCCCGGCGGTGGCGCTGTCCCTGCATACGACGGACAACGCGAAGCGCCGTGATCTTTTGACGAACGCCCCGAAGCTCACCGTGGAGGAGGTGCTCGAGATGACGCTTTCCTACGCGGAGGAGACGAAGTACCCTGCGCAGATCGAATGGACGCTCATTCGCGGCGTGAACGACAGCGCGGCTGAGGTGGAGCGCCTTGCGGAACTTTTGAAGGGTCGCTACGCCATGGTGAACTTCATCGCCGTGAATCCCGTCGAAGGCACAGGCTTTGCGCGCCCTGACCATCCCCACATTGAGGATCTCATCACCATTCTGCGCCGAAACGGCATTGTGGCGACGCTGCGTGACAGCGCGGCGCAGGACATTGAAGGCGGCTGCGGACAGCTGAGAAGCCGCGTCTTGGCTCTCTCGCACTGAAGGACAAAATGACATCCCCTATTTCCATTGAGGAGATGAAAAATCATCTCGGCGGCATGTATTGGACGCCCAGGAAATCGCCGCTGGCGATCCCCTGTTTTGGCAGCGCCTTCAAGAGTGCCATGGTTTTCAAGCAGAATCTCGCCGAAATCACTTGGAACTGCCTGCGAACGCTGGAGAACAACCCGACGTCGTTGCCGCAGACCCGCACCATTCTGGCAGGGCAATCCGTGGGCGGCATCAGCATCTTCGATCTGATGCAGGTGAAAAACTACGGCGACGCGGCGAAGCTCCTCACCGACATGGTGCGCTCCCATGCCTTTGCACTGGACAAGGCAACCGCTTGCGCGATTCATAATTTGTCCGCCCGCGAAGACGCCCTCGTCGGAGGCGCGTTTCGTACCGGCAACGTTTCCATCGAAGGCGTGGAATACCGGCCGCCAGAGGCTTCCGCCTTGGATGCACTCGCCCAGACTGGATTTGGTTGGCTCAATGCCGCCGTCGAGAATCCCAAGGAACGCGCCATCGCGACGTTCCTTTTCATGTCGCGCTCGCAGTTTTTCTACGACGCCAATAAACGGACGGCATCTTTAATGATGAACGGCGTATTGATGAGTAATGGCTATCTGCCGATTTCCGTACTAAACAAGCAGTCAGAACAGTTCCATAACGAATTGAAAACGTTTTATGAAACTGGCAACGCCGACGGCATGTTGTCCTTCTTTGCTGACATCGTCGTCGATCTTTATGATGATTTGCCAAAAGAAGAACTGAAGTCTGACCCGTTTTAGAAGGAGGCGACATGCAGCGACGACCTGTGAAAATGTCGAGGGCCCGCGCCCGCACGGGGTGGCTCCTGTGGCTTGCGTGGGGAATTTTTGGCGCGATCTTTCTTTTTGAAGATTTTCAGGGCGGCTCGATCACGCTCTCCTTTTTGCTCACGTCGCCCTTGTGGTTGCTCTTTGCCGCGTGGCCCTTTTTGTGGCTCTGGCGCGTGACGCGCCGGGACCCGGCGATGGTGACGGTGGACGACGACATCGTGGCGGGGGAGGTGCGCGCCCGGCTCGTTGAAAAAGACGGCGTGCGCTATGTGGAGGCGGTGCCTTTTCTGGAGACGTTTGGTTGCGAGCGCCCGGCGGCGGAAGCCGTGAAGCTCTCGGGCGGTGACGAAGACTTCCTGCCTTTGGACGCCTTCCGGCCGCAGGCCGGCCAGTTCCCGGCGCTAGCCCAATGGCTTGGCGCCGCGGACGCGGTGGGCCGCGGCTAAAGCGAGCTCTTCCGTTGCAGGCAGCAAAAAAGGCGGCTCCTTTTTGGGATGACCGCCTTTTTCTTGGGCTGTTGCGCTACTGCGAATCCACCGGATCAAAGAGGATCTGGATCTGCCGCGGCACCGCCGCGCCGTTTCTCGGTCGCGGGAAGGAGCCGCTGCGCTTGATCGCACGGTCCACTGCGGCGTCAAAAGCGGGAAGGCCGGAGCTTTGCACCTTGCGGTAGCTCGCCACCGTGCCGTCCGGCAGAAGCCGCACGTCGAAGATGGCGATGTTCTTGCCGCGCTTGATGTTGGGCGGCACGGGGTAGGCAATGAGCGGGCGGATGCGCGCCACGACCTGCGCGGCGTAGGCGGCGGTCATGGAGCCCGTGAGGTTCTGGCGCACGGCGGTCTTGTCGCCCTTCGTGGTGCCGACGCGGCCCGTTTCCACGGCCTTGGCGCCCGTGATGCGCGCAAGCTCCGCCTGTCGCATTTCTTCGGCGATCTTTGCCTGCCGCGCCTTTTCCTGCGCGATGCGCTTCTTGCGGGCTTCTTCTGCCTTGCGCTGCTTTTCGGCGGCGATTCGCGCCTCTTCCTGACGCTTTTCTTCCGCAAGCCGCTCTTCCTCAAGGCGCTTTTCCTCGGCAATCCGCGCTTCTTCCGCGAGGCGCTCCTCTTCAAGCCGCTTCTCTTCGGCCTTTCTCAATTCCTCGGCCTGCCGCGCTTCTTCCTCTCGAAGCTTGCGGGCGGCTTCAGCTTCCGCCTGCTCTTTCTTCAAGCGCGCTTCTTCGGCGCGCTGCTGCGCGAGCTTGATGTTGGCTTCGCGCCGCAGTTCTTCTTCCGTGGGCTGCGGATCGGGCTCGGCCACGGGTTCGGGCGTCGCCTTGGGAGCGGCGGGTTCGGGTGGCGGAGCGGGCTGGGGGGCAGGCGCAGGCGCCGCGGGCTCGGACATCGCATCGTTGGCGTCCGCTAATTCCGGCGCCTTGTTCATCTCGGGCTCGGGCGGCATCTCGTCCGTCGTTTCGGAAGACTGCCCCTGCACATTGCGGCCCGAAGCGTCTTCTGGCGCCCAGAGTTCGGCGTAGACGGTTTCGCTGTCCGTGTTCCACTGAAAGACGTGAAAGAGCGCGAAAAAGAGCGCCACGTGCACGCCGGCCGCGGCAAGGAGGCCGAGCGGTCCGTCAAAGAAGCGGCTGTTGTGCGGCAGCAGCTTGTCTTGGGCAATGGATTCGTCGCTCACTTTGCTCGCTCGATCTGGAGCGCCAGCCCGACGCGCTTCACCTGTGCGTTCTGCAGGCTGCGCATGACGTTGACGACGGTTTCATAGCGCACGTCGCGGTCGGCGGAGATGACGACGGGAGATTCCTCATCGCCCTGAGAGGCGCGCACGTTGGCGACAAGCGCCGGAAGGTCGACGTCGTGAAGTCCGTTCTTGGACTTCACGGCAAGATGCCCGTCCGCGTACACCACGACTTCCACGGGGTTCGTGGGGGCGGCGGCCGCTTTTGACACCGAGGGCAGGTTCACGACCGAGGGATTCACAAAGGGCGCCGCCACCATGAGGATGACGACGAGAACGAGCATGACGTCGATGTAGGGCACGACGTTCATCTCGCTCATCATGCGCCGCTTGGGGCGGGCGCTTGAACGAAGCGACATGGCGTGCCTCCCTTAGTGCTGGCGCGCGAGGATGTTGAGGAACTCCTCGCCGAAGCTGTCAAAGCGGTTCGTGATGCGCTCGACGCGGTTGGCAAAATAGTTGTAGGCCGCCGTGGCGGGGATGGCCGCAAAAAGGCCGATGGCGGTCGCAACGAGCGCTTCGGCGATGCCGGGGGCGACGACCGCGAGCGACACGTTGTCGAGCGTGGAGAGCCCCGTGAAAGCGTTCATGATGCCCCAGACGGTGCCGAAAAGGCCGACGTAAGGGGAGACGGAGCCGATGGAGGCAAGCAGCGGGAGTCCGCGCTCCAAATCGTCCACTTCGCGCTGGAACGCCGCCGTCATGCCGCGGCGAACGCCCGAGAGCTGCTCGGCTTCGGGCTTTTCCGCGAGCTTCACGAATTCGGCCATGCCCGCTACGAAGATGCGCTCCTCGGCGCCCGTGCGATCGCGGCGGCTCGTCGCCGTTTCAAAAAGCTTTGCAAGATCGGTCCCAGACCAGAAGCGGCCTTCGAATTCGTCCGTTTGACGGCCGGCGCGGGAGAGAACGATCATTTTCGAAAAGATCGTGGTCCAGCTCACGAGGGACGCAAAGACGAGAAGGCCAAGCACGCACTGAACGACGATGGAGGCGTTCATGACGAGGGTGATGATGGAAAGATCGGCAGACGAATTCATGGTAGTCGCTCAATGAGAGGTTTCGTCGGAAAAGGCTTTGGCAAAAAGTTCGCGCAGAGAGTTGGGAATCACGACCGGCACGCCGCGTTCGATGTCGACGGCGGCGCAGCGCACTTCGCCCGCGACAAGAAGCTCGTCGCCGCGGCAGATGTTCTGCTCGAAGATGACGGAGGCGCTGCGCATCGTCTTCACGCGGGTCTTCACCGTGAGAAGGTCGTCCAGTCTGGCCGGACGGCGAAACTTCAGGCTGCAGTCCGCGACGACGATCACGGGCTCGCCCGCGGCTTGCATGCGGCGCTGCTCGTAGCCCATCTCGCGCAACATCTCGCCGCGCGCTCGCTCCATGTAGCGGAGGTAGTTGGCGTGGTAGACGATGCCGCCCGCGTCGGTGTCTTCCCAGTAGATGCGAACCGGGTGCGTAAATTCTCGCTGGGTCATGTCAATGGTGAAGGCCTTCGCGTTCTTCCTGATGACAGCTACGGGAGAAATCCGTCAGAATCTGTCGCGAGAAAAGGCGCGCTGGCGCGTTGATTTTTTCTGTGAACCCGCAAGTATATTTGTTTTCCCGATGATTTTCGGAGCTCCATGGTGGCACTGGTCCGACTGAAATTTCTGTTTTCGTCTGTCGCTGCTTCGGCAGCGGCCGTCGCAACGTTTGTTTGCGCGGGTTGCACGGACCCCGCCAACGCCCCGCGACGGACAGCGGACTATGCGGAAAACGTCCTCTATTCGAGCTTTTCCGGACGCAGCCCCAAGACGCTCGATCCTCAGGTCTCTTATTCGAGCGACGAGACGCTCTACACGTATTCCGTCTACGAACCGCTTCTGGGATACCACTACTTGAAGCGCCCCTATGAAATCATCGCCAAGACGGCAGAGGCCGTGCCCGAGCCGCAGTACCTCGCCTCGGACGGCACCCCGGCCGCGGACGGCGAGGCGATCGCCTTCACTCGCTACCGCTTCACCTTGAAGCCCGGCATCCGCTACGCGCCGCACCCGGCGTTTGCACGTGACGAGGCGGGGCATTGGCGCTACCACCAGTTGCCAGACGATATGGCCAGGAACCTGCGCAATCCGCTGCAGCTTCCCTACGCCGGCACGCGGGAGCTCACGGCCCAAGACTACGTCCACGGCATCAAGCGCATCGCGGATCCCCGCGTCGTGAGTCCGGCGCTGTCTGTTTTGTCCGCGTATCTGCCAGGGCTTAAAACGCTCAATGACGCTCTGCGGCGCGACATGGCGGCGGCAAAGGCTGCGGGCGCGGCTGAGCCTGACTTGAGGCGTTATGAATTGGACGGCGTGAAGGCGCTGGACGACCGCACGCTGGAAATCACGATCACGGGCCGCTATCCCGCCTTCTTGAATTGGCTCACCATGGCGTTTTCTGCCCCCATGCCGTGGGAGGCGGAGGCGTTTTATGCCGCAAATCCGCTTTTGAAGACAAACGGCGTGACGCTTGCGGCCTGGCCCGTGGGCACAGGGCCCTTCCGGCTTGTCACGTCACGCACGAACCGTGAGCACGTGCTGGAGCGAAACCCGCTCTATCGCTCGTCGTTCTACCCCTGCGAAGGGGAGCCGGGCGACCGGGAGAAGGGGTTGCTTGAAGACTGCGGCAAGCCGCTGCCGCGTGCGAACCGCATTGTGATGACGATGGAAAAGGAGGCGGTGCCCGTCACGTCGAAATTCCTGCAGGGCTACTACGACAGTCCGCAGATTTCCCGCGTGGACACGGGACAGGGGTATCTCGTGGCGGCCGCGGACAGCGCGGAGAAGGCGGCGCTCTACGCCGAGCGCGAACTCGTCTTTCCTTCGACGGTGGAGGCAAACCTCTGGTATCTGGGCTTCAACTGGCTCGACCCCGTCGTGGGGGGCGGCAGGACGCCCGAGGAAGCGGAGCGCAACCGCAAGCTGCGGCAGGCGATTTCGATTGCGATTGACTGGGAGGAGGAGATCGCCATCTTCGAAAAGGAGCAGGGGGAGGCGGCGCATGGCCCGCTGCCGCCGGGGCTTTTCGGGTGGCGCGCGGACGGCCCTGCCGCCTTCAATCCGGTGGCCTACCGCAAGGATGCGAAGGGCCGCGTTGTGCGGCGCTCGATCGAGGACGCCCGGCGGCTGATGCGCGAAGCGGGGTACCCCGACGGGCGCGATGCGGCGACGGGGCGCCCCTTGGTGTTGAATTTTGACTGGCAGGGGGCGGCTGCAACGTCCAAAGCTTTTTTGGAATGGTTCTCGCGGCAGTTCGCCAAGATCGGCATTCAGCTCGAAATCCGCGCAACGGACTACAACCGCTTTCAGGACAAGATGAATCGCGGCGCGGCGCAGATCTACTACTGGGGCTGGATTGCGGACTACCCGGATCCGGAAAACTTCCTCGCGTTGCTCTACGGGCCCAACAGCAAGGCGCTGGGCACCGGAGGTGAAAACGCGAGCAACTACCGCAATTCGCGCTACGACGCTCTCTTTGAAAAAATGCGGGCGATGGCGGACGGTGCGGAAAAGCAGGCGGTGATTGACGAGATGATCCGCCTCGTGCAGAAGGACGCTCCGTGGAGCTTCGGGTATTCGCCCAAGGAGGCGGCGGCGCTGCACCGCTGGGTGAAAAACGCCAAGCCCACGCAGACCGTGCGCGACAACGCGCAGTACCTGCGGGTGGACGCCAAGGAGCGCATGGACCGCATCCGAAAATGGAATCAGCCGGTGCTGTGGCCGTTGATTCCGATCGTTGCGCTCCTGGCGCTTCTAGTCGCGAGCGTGCGGCGGCTGGGGCGCCGGCGGCGCGAGGCAACCGGCCGGGGTTCGGCTAGCGAAACATAAACCTTCCAAACTTGTCACGGTATTGGAAAAGTTATGATAATGTGCGACACATCTGATGAATGCTTTTGCAAAAAGGCTCATCAGAAGAGTCGGCGCAAAGGTTGTTGAAGTGCATTGAGTCTGTTTCTCGGCAGGGGATGAAAGCAGAAATGCTGGATTCGATAGGTTCTTCGGAACTCGAGCTGGGAGCAAATCGTGCAACAGTAGCATTTGCGAGACGGTAAAAAGCGTGCCTTTAGAGACCGAATCATTGATTTGGCTACCGTTGTGGCACATGACTTGGGGTGTCGAGCAATTGCCATCCTGAGAGCGAACGTGGCTCCTCCGACTCGTGATGGTAGATTTGGGAGCTTTCGAACTAACGGCAATGGGGGCAATCCTCAAAAATCCAGCCCCGCCTCGTCTTCCTCCTCGTCGGGCACCGTCTCCTGCGGGCGATCCAGCTTCAGAATCACCATCGGCTTCTTCCCCGCTTGGAACGTCATGGGCTTGTGCCACGCCTGCCCGTTGCACCAAAGGAAGAACGCCCCCGCCTTCGCGGCGGACAAGCCGGCCTTCTGCAAGAAGGGAGAGCAGTCGCCCTCCATCGTTGCGCCCGTGTCGTTGGCTTCGCCTTGGATCAGTTCCCCTTTGCCGGCCTTCAGTTCTTCGGCGAGCTGCAAGTAAAGCGACTGCAGCAAGCGGCTTCGCTCCTTCTTGGCTTCGTTCGGATCCTTGGCCTTGGGTGCTTCTTCCGAGGGTTTGAAGACCGGGGCCACGGATGGATGGGGCTTTGCCTCGGCGCCCGAAACGGGCTTCTTCCCTGCGCCCTTCTTCGGGCGTGAGAAGTCCGGCTCCTTCACGACAATCGGGGGCAGGGGATCGGGTTGCGGGATGGACTGGGTCTCTTGTTCCTGCTGCGGGGCGGCATCCTCTTTCTCTCCCGACAGTTTCTCCTGGGAAGGATTCTCTCCACCGTTTCCCGCTGGTACGTCCTCAGCTGTTTCTGTCGGGTAGATTTTCTCGGCGGCTTTTCCTGGGACGGTGTTCCCATCCGTTTCTGCCGAGGGAATCTCTTCCAGAACATTTCCCGCTGGAAGAGCTTTCTGGACTTGGTCATTCGGACGTTCCTCTCCGGGCGCCGAGGCACCCGTCTCCGGTTCCTCCTCAAGCGTCATCGGCTTCCCGATAAGCCGAGCAGCGTTCGCCTTCTGCGCAGCGGCCCTGGCATCCACCGCCTTCGGCTGCTTGGGCGCGAGCTGGCAGGCCTTCTCCGCGGCGGCCTTGGGCTTCAGGATGTTCGCTTCGAGCGTCTTGTTGAAGCGGTTCAGGAATGCCTGTTCGCCGGGAGATGGGGGAGAGTCCGGGATGGTGTTGGCCTGATCCGGGATGTCGTCGAGATAATCCGGGGTTGCGGGAGCTGCGGAGGGGGCGCCTCCTTCCTGACAGTTTCTCCCGAGAACGTTCCCAGCCATTTCTGCCGAGGCGGCTGCGGATGCTTCTTCTGCCTCGGCGCCCACCTGTTCTCCAACCGCCGCTGCTGCGCGTTCAAGGGAAGCGAAGTACGCGTCCGCATCCGAGTTGTCCACGAACACCACTTCCCCGGACTGGGTCTCCACCACGTCGGTAGAGACCTTGGATTCCATCGTCACCACGTCGCCCTGTTCGCTCACGCCCACTTCGACTTGCGTGATGCCTTGGGCTTCGGGCGCCGAGGTAAAGCTCGCGGCCTCTTCGGCCTCGATGATCTGCTTCGGGGGCTGATTCCACTTCGCTTGCCATGCGGTGACGGTGGACGAGGGAATGGGCTGGCCCTTCACGATGACTTCGATCTTGACGGGCAGGGGATCGGCGAGGATGCGGTTGGGCTGATCGATGCACACGCAGCGGATGTAGCCCACCTGCTGGGTGATCGGGGTGATGAGCCAGTAGTTCTGGCCCAAGTCGTTCTCCCGATCCGGGTTGAGTTTCAGGTAGCCGTTGTCGCCGAGGACAGCGGCAATGCGCTCGGGATCCTCGGGGATGTTGTTGTAGTCCATGGCGAGGGCCTTGCGGCGAATCTGCCCCGCCAGGGTAGGCGTCCAGACGATGAAGCACCCGGCGGTGGTGTTGTAGACCTGAGCGTCCTTCTGGTTGACGCTCCACGGCTCCACGGCGCTTCCGTCCTTGGCATCGGCCTTGAGTCCTTCCTTGAGCAACCGCTTGATGGCTTCGAGGATGGGGTAGACACGACGAGACACAGCGTCCGACCCTCGGGTGAGCAGGCGGTTCTGCGCAGCGCTCGTGGCATCGGCGCGATGAAGGATCTTCCCCAGTACGCCCCCTGCGTCTTCCTTCGTGTACTCCACGGCGTTTTCCAAGGCAAGCGGAATCTCCGTCAAGCCGTACTGGGAGAGAAACGCCTTGCTCTTTTGGGGAATCACGCGGTAGAGGTTGCGAGCCGACACGCTCTTGTGGGCGTCGTAGGCGGAGGCGGTGTTCTGATTGCGGTAGTCGATGGTGTAGGACTTGAAGTGGTTCTTGCGGAGCCACCGCAACAACGTCGAGTGCTGCGGGTCCCACACAAGCGTCACGGAGTTGTCCGTGGCGGAAGCGGTCATCTGCATGTCGCAGATCACCTTGCCGATGTCGTGGGTCAAACCGGCGTAAGCCGCCGCCAGCACCCAGCGCCCTTTGGCCTGATAGACCTGTTTCGGCATCCCGAAGCGCTCGAAGACGGTGTTCTTGGCTTCGTTGGCGGCATAGAGCGCCACTTCCAAGGAGTGCGTGAACAACCCGCCCACGCCCGCATGATGATCGTCCGCTGAAGCCGGTGCCTGATGGATGAACGCAGCGACGTTGTAGATGACGGGGAGCAGATGCTCGTCCAAGTCTTCGTTCGAAAGCGGAATGGCGTCTGACAACCGCTTGATGAGATCCGCTCGGAGATTCATCATGTACGTGGCCGAAATCGCGGGGATCTGCACCGGGGCGTAGGGGTACACGTCGCGGATGTTGTCGGGCGTCTTGATGTAGTGAAGCGCGGTGAGGTTCTTCACCGGGGTGTCGTCGTACTGGCGGCTCACCTTGTTCACCTTCTTCACCGCCCTGACGGCAGAGAAATTGGTCCAGCCGATCCAAAGCGCCCAGACGACGATCAGAAAGAGCACGGCTCGACCAGCGTTGGTGCCCACGAGCCACGGACGAATAGCCTGCAAGCCTTCGGACACCTTGTCCCATGCGCCCCACGGGTTGAAGTACCAGAGCATGGCCGCCCCATAGCCGCCCGCCAAGAAGCAGGCGTTCTTCCAGCGCCACATCGTAGAGGTGACGCTCACTGTCTTTGACCAGATGGAGCGCAGGGAGCCTTCGACTGTCGCGTCACCCATCGCCGCCCTTTCACCCTTGGCCTTGGTTTTAGAGACCGGGGCCACGGGAAGGGTGTTGGGGAGCGGGGCGGGGGTGGGAGGCGGCTCAGACGCTTTCACCGGGGAAGCGGGAGCGGAGGAGGTGGAGTCAAGGGGTTCGACGGGTTCTTCAGCCATGCCGTGTTCAGAGGAAAAGGGTTGTTGGAACACCTCGGATTGTCCTCAGCAAGGGCGCTTGTGAAGCCCCCCGTTTTTAGCGGAATCCGCTTGGAATCGATCCTCGTCATAAACCCCTGCTTCGCAGAATCTTCCCGTTAGCTAACTCAAAGCCTCAGTGCCTCATGACCACTGAGCGGGAGAATCATTCATGCAACTCAAACTCTCTGCGGCGGCTCTGGCTGCCGCTCTGCTTCTCGCTGGGTGCAGTTCTGAACCCAAGCTCTTCGTCCCCAACATCGTTACCTACGAATCAACGCTGGACCGCGTCCACGTCCGCGACGCTTCCTCCGCCGAGTACTACAGCACCCGCGCCGGCGCTGCCATTCGTCAGGGGGAAGAGTACGAACAGGTCCTCTGGAACGAACACGAAGAGGGTGAGACCGATCCCGACAAGCTCGCGCACTACTACGGGCAGGAAACAAAGCAGGAACGCCTCATTCGCCTCGCAAAGGAACGGCAAGCCCAGAAGGCCGCCGCCAAGGCCCAGAAGAACACGAAGTCCAAGACTCTTCATCCCAAGGACCGTTCGATCTACGGCGAGGACTACGACCAGTCCGTCTACCAGCGCCATCAGAAAAAGGCCAAGGGCCCCTCCGCCGCCAAGCGCTTCGTGGAGAAGACCACGCTCAAGAAAAACGAATCCATGAAGCAGGCCGTGCAGAACGCCCCGACCGTGCCGTTGGACGAGATGCCCAACCAGATGAACGTCGTGGTGCCCGCCAAGGCGACCGCACCCGCACTTCAGACCCAGGCTCCCGTGACGGCTCCTACAACGGCTCCGGCAGTAGCGCCTGTGACCACTCCTTCTGTGGCTCCGGCCAAGGATGCCGTCAAGGCGGAAGCGGACAGGGTGGCACCCAAGGCAGAAGAAGCCGTGAAGGCGGAAGTGAAGTCCGTGGAAGCGAAAGTCGAGAAAGCGGGGGAAGCCGTGAAGACCTCCGAATCCGTGAAGGCCGCCAACGATCTCGCGGAGAAGGCCAAGGCGGGAACTTCCAAAGCGGAACCCGTCGTGACGAAGCACGTCATTGACCCGGTGGTGAAGAACGCGCAGGTGAATCCGACCACCACGGCGACTCCCTCCGCGCCGGTACTTCCCCCTGAACCCACCATTGCGCCTCGCACCGCTGAAGGAACCGCCGGGGTGACGCCTTCGGTTCATCCTGACGGTGAGCCCGCTCCCGGTGCCGTGCCTGTGCCCAAGGTTGGGAATCCGTTGCCAAGGGATTAGCGTATGAAGCGGCAGACGATCATCGTGCTTCTCTGCGCTGGACTTCTCGCTGGGGGGTTCTCAGCCGAAGCGGCGGAGAAGACCACGCCCCCGAAAAAAGCCGTGGCGGAGAAAGTCGTGCCTCGGGCCAAAGCTGCCGTGAAGCCCGCCCCAAGGAAACCCGCTGAGAAGGCGAAGAAGGAGACGCCTCAGCAAAAGCCCGTAGGAGCGGCAGTCATCGGTGCGCCCTCCAAGGAAGCCGCTGGGGCAAAGCGTCCTCCCCGTCCTGTGCGGGAGGTGGAGGACGAGATGGACGAGAACGAACGCTCTGGGAACACCAAGTGGTTTTCCTATCGTCAGCCCAACGCCTTCCCGTGCATCTTCACGGAGCGCTACGTCCCCCGCTTCGTCGATCAGGTGCAACGCTCCAACGCCGAGCTCTCCAAGCTCCACGTCGATACGAAGGAAGGACTCAAGGCGCTCGAACGCTATCGCAAGGCAATGCTCACGGCAGCGGTAGCGAACGACCGCGTGAACCAAGGGCGCTATACCGGGAAGCGCGAAGACATCGCGACCCGCGTGTGCGTACAGGCGGCCATTGCCCGAGGCCAGCTCTACGTCCGTCTCTCCGACCATCAGCGGAATCTGCTCGACGAGATCGAAGGTCGGACCTACCAAGCGCCTATCGTGACGCACAAGCCTGGGTTTGACCGGCGCTCCGAAAACGAACGTCCGCTCAATCCCGAAGAACAACCCATTCGCAGAAGGAAGTAAAAAAATGGAAGACATCCAGAACGAACCCAAGAAGCGCGGACCGAAGCCCGGCGTCCCGTCGATTGCTATTCCGCCGGAATTTGCTGAGCGGATGTTTGGCATCAGCGTGACGGAGAACTTGGAACCCGTCGTCACCACGCTCTCGCAGAAACTCGCTCAGAAGGCTCAGGAGCCCTCTGACGTGGAAGCGCTCGTGAAGGCGATGGAGCTCGTGCTCCCGCTCGCGAAGATCGTCCTCGCCAAGAAGGAAGTGCAGGCGCGCGTCGAAGCGGCGTAGTTTCCGCCCCAAAGAAAGTCCCCGGCAAAGCGTCCGGGGATTCTTTTTGACTCAGAAGGGCCTCAGAGAGGCTTTCTGAGGGGAATGCAAGGGAGGATGAGGGAATGACTCAGGAAAACGCGGGAAGGGCCTTCGGGGGCCGCTGGCGAGGCATTTTCGATGGGAGGGGCGGAAGGGAAATCCGCCTGAAGGGGAAGTAGCGCAGTACTGTTTAGCTGAATGGGAGACTCACGGGTCTCCCTTTTTTATGCCCCGCGCTGCCGCCGTGCACGTTCCATAGCGGACAAAGCGCGGGGCGCCGGGGCGGGCTATTCCGCGACGGAGGCGATGGAGATGCATTCCACGGCAAAGTCGATGTACATGCCGCTGTCCAACTTCACACAGCAGAACGCCGGGTCGTCGCAGACGATGTTCGTCTCCAGCCAGCCTTCCTGCTGCATCATGTCCCCGTTGATCTCGCTCGTCGTCCAGACGTTCACGCGGATGCGAGCCGCACGGGTGCCCTTCGTGAGGTGACAGCCTTCGGGCAGTTCGTTCTCCTTGATGTGCTTCTGGGCTTCTTCCGGGGACTCTTCTTCCTGAAGCACTTCCTCGGCTTCGTCAAAGGGCGGTTCGTCCGTGTCGTCCTCCGGCTTCGCCTCGGGCTTTTTCCATGAGGAGTTGCCGACGGCGACCGCACCGTTTTCGTCCGGCTCCGTCTCAAAGGGTTTCGGCGGGGCCATGAACGGGTTGGCGTCCTCGATCTGTTCCTTCCCCGACTTCTTCGGTGCCTTCCCGGATTTCTTCCCTGTGGATGAACTGCTCTTGGAGCTTCCGCCAGCACTTCCACCCGATCCACCGCCGCGAGGCGCGAGGTGCATCGAGGTGTCGGGCGCCGAGGGGACGTCCTGATCGACCGCCTTCGTCACCGTCTGGCAGACCGACACGTCGGTGGCAATCTTCTTTGCCATGCGCCGAGAAAGGCGAAAGGGCTCGGGCTTGGTGTTGGGCGTTCCATCCCGCTGGGCCTGCTCAATGGCTTCGTTCTTCAAATCCTCGATGGCGGCGAGCGTCCGACGCTTGCTCACCTTGAAGGCCCGCTTGATGAGATCGATGGCGATTACGTCTTCAAGGGTACGGTCATTGACGAGCGCGGCCAGTTCCGGGGGCAGTTCGCCCAACGCGAGGTAGCGGGAGATGAGCGTACGGTCCAGCCCCGTCTTGTCGGCGATGTTGGTGATGCGCATTCCCCCTTGGGAGAGGAGAGACAAAGCCGCCGCGATTTCCATCGGGGCCATGTCTTCCCGGAGCATGTTCTCGGTGAGCTGACTGCTGATGCGATCAGACTCCGACTCGGGCGCCGGGACGATGACCGCCTTCATGTCGGTGAGGCCGGCGATCTTCGCTGCGCGCCAGCGACGCTCCCCGTGGTAGAGGATGAAGGCGCCTTCTTTCTCGGGATCGGCGTAGACCGTGATCGGAACCTGCTGGCCTTGCGCCTTCAGACTGTTGGCGAGCTCGTCGATGTTCTTGAACTCGGTTCGGACTTGTCCCTTGACGGTGATCTTCTCAAGGGGGATGAGCTGAAAGACTTCGGTGTTCATTGGTTAGTACTCCCAAAAGAATTGCTTTAGAAACTGCTTTCAGCCATGTCATGCTGCTTCGTGAAGGAAGCCATGGCCTGATCCTGCAATCGCTTGATCTGTCCGAGCTTGCGGAGGATGTCGCGCCAGAGCTCGTTCTCTTTGCGCAAGAGCTGGAACTGGGTCTCGGTGTGCCAGCCCACGTCTCGCACCCATTCCGCCTTTTCCTTGTTGAAGAGCGACCGGGGGTAGTTCCCGGAGACGCCGCACTTGCGGATGTACTCGTAGGCCACCGTGATGCGCTTGGAGGTTCCGTCGGGCATCTTCATCTTGAAGGAGCGAGTGCGCCGTCCGTCGGGGTCGTACGTCATCCCTTCTTCGAAGACCTTCGTCTTCGCCGTGAGGCGAGCCCAGCCGAGGCTCAGGTAGTCGCCCTTGTCCAGACGAATCGAAGGCCGCAGGAAGGTTCGCTCTTCCTCGGACTTGCGGAAGGTTTTCGAGAGGCTGATGAAATCATCCGAGAAAAGGTAGGCCCGAACGCGAAGCCCCTGAAGCTCCTCCGCGATAACGGCCTTGATGTCTTCAAGCGCGGTGTCGGTGATCTTCATGAAGGTTTCGCTCTTGGCGTGGGCTCGCTCGTCTCGGAAGGCGGCGATGACCTTGGCGTCTTTCTCGCCGTTGTCGTGGCAAAACTTCTGCCATTCCGAGGTCCCAGAATCGGGGTTCTGGGCGGCGTCGGCATCGTGTGAGGTGTTTTCGTCCATTTTTGGCTCCAAAATGACTTTTTGACGATTCCGACGTTTTCCCGAAGTATTTTATTATTCTTGAGAAACTGCACGATTTCTCACCAGTTTTTTCGACTTGGCTTTGTCGCGTTTTCTCGCAAGTTTTCGGGGGTGTCCGTCTCGTCGGAATCTCAGCAATTTTTGAGGGTCGGTTTGTTCGGGTTTTCAATATCCCAAGCGGTTTTTGCGCGGGTGCCGTTTTGGCAGACTTTCTCTCAAGTTTTTCGGGTGGTGCATGGCTTGACTTTCTCAACAGTTTTTTTGAGGGTTTGGCGAAAAGTGACTTTTGAGCCCCAAAATTGCTGAGAATCGTGGGGCGTTTCTCCCAAGTTTTCCGAGCTAGTCCGGCTTTGATTCAAAACGAATGACAGGGCTTCAAAAGTGCTGAGACTCGGCGCTCTTTCGATCAACTTTTTCTCAGACCGCCCTTTGAAGCTCAAAAAGTGATGAGAAGTCGTTGGCCCGTTTTTTGATGACAATCGGTTTAAATCAATAGGGTGGAGTGGGAAAAGTTGAGAGAAACTGTGGCAGTTCTCACCAGTTTTCAGCCCCGCCCGTAAACGGGGCCTTTTCCCTTGGCTACGCGTTCAAATCCTTTACGCGGCGACGCACGTCATTACGGGGTTTTTCCATGATGCGGTCCGTAAAATCCAATTCCGCCGAACGGGCGGCAAAGGTGCAAAGCGGGCAGTCCTGATTGTCGTCATCGTCGCTGTGCGCCAGAAAAACGGGATACTTCGTGCCGCAATGCGGGCAGGAATAACGCAAAACCTTGCGTGATTTTTTGGCGGCGATTTCCTCTTCCGGCGTGTCTTCGTCACCGTCTTCGTAATAGCCGTGCGCTAATTCAAACAGCGTTCCCGGAAGCAAAAGCTCCGGGCAGAAACCTTCCAGGAAATCGCTTTTGATGTCTCGGAATTGGTCAAACGTCACCATCCACGCATGCATGAAACAACTCAAATCCACGTTTTTCATGCCCTTCATTTCCGACATCGAAACGAAGTGAGAGAGAAAAACGGTGGCGACAACACGCGCTGCCGGCGTGGCGGGATACGGGAAAATCGGCTTGAAAATCGCGATTTCCTTTTTCAGTTCGCCCATCATTCGATTGCACTGATGAATGGAGAGATGAGAGAAAAACTTCGCCTGACGGGGATGAAAACCCGAGATCAGAAGGCGCTTCGTGAGGGCCTTGCGGTTGTCTTCAATGTGGTCAGAAGCCATCTTGTCAAATTGGTTGCGGTCGTTGGTGATGTCCTCGAACGAGGGGATTTTTCCTTCGCTCGAATGGCCCAAAACCTTCAAGCGGCAGAAGTCAACCGCCGCCTTCGACACGTGCATCTCCTCGACGATGACCCCCGGCGGCGTACCGTTGGCGAGTTGCTTCAGGATGGTTTCAACCGTGGCGGCTTCGTATTTGTTATTTGTAGGCATGGTGAATTTCCCTTTCTTGGTTTTGAATGTTTTGAATTCTTTTAGGCGTAGCGATGGGCGGAAGAGCGGCAGGTTTTGATCATGCGAAGCATGGAAAGCTTGGCGGCTTTCACGTCGTCGGAGAGCTCGGGATCACTAAAGGTGTTGCCGATATCGAGCAGGTTCGATTCATCGCACGACAGCGTGAAGCGCTGGATGTCAGGGTGCCCGAAGCAGAAGTCATAAATCTTGTGCTGGGCCGTGAGCGAGATCGTTTTGATGATTTCCACGGGGAGCTGAAACCTCAGCGCGGCGTCGAACGTGTCCTTCATGCCGAACTCGCGCACCACCTGCCAGTAGTAATTCGCGAACTGAGAAATGCGGAAATTCGCGTCCGTGCGATCCAGCCGATTCACCGGGAGCTTCTGGCCGAAATGGGTGGAGAACTGCTCCACGGTGATCCTCGGGGAGAAAGTGCACACGGCGCCCGAGGACCACAAACCGATCAATTCATCCGACGCGGACGAGAGCATCTTGGTGAAAAGCGGCTGAAAGGAAATCGCGGAATAGGGGAGCGCGCAGTTCGGACCGCCCACGTCACAACTCTTGACTTCCTCCCGCAGGGACTTGAACAAGCAGATTTCCGTGTCCTTCAAGAGGGTGACGGAATTAGGACCCAGTTCGTCGGGGAGGTTGCAGAAATGCTGAAGCACATCCATGTTTTGCTTGATGATGCGCGTAGAGAGCTTGCTGTTATTCGACATGATCAATTTTCCTTGGAGATGTTTTCGTAGACGCGAACGACGTGGCTGGCATACCAGGCGGCTCGATCTGGCGTTCCTGAGTGGTAGCGACCGATAGCGGCAAAGGCATCGTCGGGGTATTTCTTGAAGAGATCGGAGAGGATTTCCGCTGCGACGTTGACGTTCGTGAGCGGATCCAGCAGATCAGCAACACGCTTCACGCGGGACTTGTGCCAGCGTGAATTGATCTGCATCAGGCCGATGTCAACGCTCTTGTTGACTCGAAGAAGCTGGGCCAGAAGCGCTTCGGCTTCTTCGCGCGACTTCGCGTAATAGGGCTTGCGACGAGTGCGCAGTGTCCACGGCGAAGGCGTGACAAACACTTCTTTGCCGCCTTTTCCATCAGCGCGCACGGCGCTTTCAACCAGCGAAATCGAATAAAGCAACGCCGGATCGATGTGGTGTTTCTTGCCTGCCGCTTCAAAAACGGTGCCGGAAAGATCGACGGCTGAAGCCGTGCCGACAGCAAGAAACCCGCTCAAGCAGAGCGCGGTGCAGATCAATCGAATCGATTGAAAGGGGAGTTTTCTATTAGGAGAGCGCGGCCCGTACACCGTGGGCCGCCTCCCGATGAGGTGGTCAATCATTGGATTCTTTCCTTTGCGCGAAGGCGCGCTGATAAAGAATCCCTGATCGTATTAGGCGAGATTGCTCGAATTTGCCGGCATCCAAGCGGAATTCGCTTGGGCGGACGGGGCGGGCAGTGATTGTTGCCCGGAGGCAGGGGAGAAAAGAGAGCCCCGAGAGGACTGAGTGATAACTACGGTTTAAATCTCTCGTAAAAACAACGTCATACCCGATACTCATATCACCGACGACCAGAGGCAACCGCCGTTCCGGAATAAC
>CAVACW010000006.1:0-45603 GCA_963587345.1 uncultured Oscillospiraceae bacterium
CCGCAACACCGCACCTGCCTCTCAGTGCTTTTAATCACGGACCGCAGAGCGTGGGACTAGGATTGACATCCCACGGTGCCTATGCATTCCCAACCAACGTAGTTCAGATTTCTCCTCACTGGGGCTAGTCAATCAAGGCTTGCTTTCACAAGCCTCTGCCTTTAGGCAGGGGTGGTTGACGATCCTTCCTTAAAACTGCGCGGCGTCTGGCTTTCCCCAGGCCGCCGACTGTCGATGCGTCATTGTGCCAAATCCCGCCGGAGCCCACGAAAACTATTTTCACTGCAAAATCAGTCTCAGGGGATTTTTCTTGACACAACGCTTGCATCCCGGCGATTCCTCCGTATAATTCCGGCTTCTCACGGGGTGTAGCGCAGCCCGGTAGCGCGCCTGCTTTGGGAGCAGGATGTCGGGAGTTCGAATCTCTTCACCCCGACCATCAGTTGCCAGATCTGCCCGTAGCTCAGTTGGATAGAGCATCGGCCTTCTAAGCCGAGGGTCGCTGGTTCGAATCCTGCCGGGCAGGCCAGTGCACTGTGTGAGAAAAAATTTGAATGGTGGGTGTAGCTCAGTTGGTAGAGTCCCGGATTGTGATTCCGGTTGTCGTGGGTTCGAGTCCCATCTCCCACCCCAGAATTCAGGAAAAGCCTCGCTGGTGACAGCGGGGCTTTTTCGTTTCTACAATCGGATTTTCCGACCTCAAAGGAGCCCTCGTCATGGCCTACAAGGACGATCTCACCGCCTGGAAGGCGCTGATGCTCACGGCGCGCACGGGCAAAGTGTCGCAGACGGGCATTCTGATGGACATGACGTCCTCCAAGGTCTCGCGCATTCTCTGCGGCCTGGAAGAGGAATTGGGGTACGCGCTTTTTGACAAAACAAAGCGCCCCCTCTACCCCACGCCCCGCTGCCAGCAGCTTCTGGCCGTCTTGGAACCCTTGCTGCGGGACTTTCAGGAACTGCAGGAGCCCACGTTCGGCCTTCGCAAAAAGACGCTGCTTCGGGTCGCAGCCCCCATTGAAGCCAGCCTTGACTTCTACTGCTTTGACTACATCCGGTACGCGGACGCGAACCGTCAGGTGGAGTTCGAGATTCTTCCCGAATGCACCGAGCAGGCCGTGCGCGAGGGGCGCGTCGATGTCGCCATGCTGAACCACGTCCCGGACGATACCTCCGAATTCAAGATCCGCCAGATCGCCACCACGACCACCTTCCCCTTGGCGACGCCCGAATACCTGCGGCGCCACGGCGTACCCCGAAAGCTCGACGACCTGAAGCACCACCGCGGATTGCTTCTTAAAACGAGCACCTTTCCCGTGACACGGTACCTTCACAAGGGGGACCTCACCTCGGCCGTGCTGCAGTGGGACTCCGTCTTCTACACCCACGACCAGTTCATGTTGAAAAAGCTCGTCATGAACCACTGGGGCATCACGCTTGACCTCTACGGCGGCCACGTCATTGCGGAGCTCGAAGCCGGACGTCTCGTCCCCTTCCTGCAAGACTGGGTTCGGCCCTCGTGGAACATGTGCATCGTGACGCGACAGGACGTGGAGCTCACCAACAAGGAGGTGAGCAGCTTTGCGAACTGGTGGCGCTCCATCCAGTCGCCGGGCGATCAGGACCGCATGAGTCGCAGCCTCCGAGCCTGCGAGAAGTCTCTCGCCATGAACGCCGATCTCTTTGCCTGAATCCCGCCGCTTCAAGCGGCCTCGTCCAGTCCTCGTCCGCAGAACCATCCCTGCAGGGCGCACAGAAAGCCCATCAAAGCCGCCAGCGGCAGCAGCGCTTCGGGCGAAATCTGCGCCAGCCAGCCCGTGCCGCAGGAAAGCACGACGCTCGCCGCCGCCCCGGTCATCAAATAAGCCCCCGTCACGCGCTGCCGGCCGTTCGGATGCCGCAGACAGAGAAGCACTACGGCAAGCTGATAGACGCCGCTTGCGGCCGTGGCGCCCACCAGAACGCTCGCGGTCATCATGACAGCCGCCGTCGGAATGAGCGCCGAGGCGCTCGCTGAAAGCCCCGCTGCCAGCGGCAGCAGCCACAAGAGCCGCCGGGGCTTGGCGAGCCGGTTCGTCACCCACGCGAGCGCCGGCCCCGCCAGAATCGAGCCCGCTGCATACACCGAAAGACTCCAGCGCGACGCCGCTTCCCCGACGCCCGCCAGGATCTGCAGACAAAACGGCATCCAGAGCATCACGACGGCAAAGCTCGCGTAGCTCAAGGCCGAGTAGCTCAAGAAAGGAAGCGTCGAGTGCCAGGGAAAGGGCTGCCGGCCTTCCGCCGCCGATTCTGCCGCGGTCGAGGGCGACACAAAAAGAATGACAAGGCCCAGCACGGCGCCCGTCACCAGAAGCCCGACCGTCACGGCAAAGGGTCGCTGCGGCGCCGCGCAAAAGCCCAGCATCAGCAGAAACGGGAGCGTCATCTGCCCCAAGGACATGGCAGTCTTCGTGAGAATCCCGAGCGCGGGGGACTTCTTTTCAAAAAGCGAACAAAGCAGCGGAAAATTTCCCACGTCAAAGAAGGCCGACGAGGCGCCCGCCATCGCCACCGCCAGCGCCGCCGCGGACGACGAGTGAGCCGAAAGAAGCAAAAGGAGGTAGGCGATCTGCAGCGCGCCGCCCGCCGCCACGCAGGTGCGCACGCGCCACCTCAGCCACCCGAAGGAAAAGAGCGCGTAGACCGGCACGCGCCCGACGCCAAAGGCGCCGATCACGGTGCCGAGCTCCGTCAGGCTCGCCGAAAGCCGAGCGGCCCAGCCCGCGAGGTCCGCCGACACGACGATCTGCGAGAGGCCGATGCAAAAGAAGTTGAAGTAGAGCGCGCCGATCAGGCATCGGCGACATAAAGGACTCGTCAATTGGGCGGGAAGGTCGTTGGTTGGGGCGGATTTCCGGGGGGCCGCAACGCTCTTAACCGGCGCCCTTTGCCCTCCGTTTGCCGCGAATCATACCGTCAGAGCGTACTGCACAGCGTTCAGCCCTCGAGCCACGCGCGGTCTTCCGCGAGATAAAGCCTCGTCACGTCAGCCAGCGCCTTGTAGAAGTCCGTTCGTCCCACCTTGACGAGATCGTTCAGGAACGGAGCCGCCCAGTTCAAAAGATGCGTGGAGAGGAACGTCTTCGATTCCTCGAGCAACGCCTCCGCCGCCCTCGCGTCGTCGGCTTCCAGTGCCTGGGCGGCTTTTTCTGCCAGAAGCCCCATGAATTCCAATTCCACCCCAAAATGATCGGCGTAGAGGTCGGGCTTTGCGGGCGCCATGCCGTGCTTGCGCAAAATGCCCAGCATGGCTTCATAAGCGTCCTGCATGATGAGATGTTCGCGGCTCGTGTAGACGGACTCAAAGGGATAGGCCGTCGGTTCGTCCGCGACGCCCGCCCCCAGAAACGTGCGGGCGTAGTCCGCCGCCAGATCGTCGAGCCCCTCGGGCGAAAGGGACGCCGCAAACGCATTGAAGCGCACGGCCGCCGCATTGAAGTCCGCGCTTTCCGAGGCTTCTGGAAACTTCAGCGCCTTCAAGGCGTCAAGAAAGTCGGGCGTCACCTCTTCTTCAAAAAGGCGCGCCAGCACGCGGTACATGTCGCGACGGCTTTCGAGAATGGCGAGCAATTCCTTCAGGGATTCCTGCATTTGGCTTGTCCTGCTGCATTAAAAGGTTGTATGACAAAGAGGCGATTCGGCGCCCGCAGCGAGAGGAGAGACAGGAGTCGCCGCGAGCGCCGAAGGCGGGGAAAGTTCGCTTTAGACCATCTTGACCTGCTTGCACAACCACGGGCCCGTCTTCTTGTGCAGGATGTAGCGCACGCTCGGATGGTTCCCCTTGTCAGGCATCGCGTAGACGTTTTCCTTCCCGGCCGCGGCCACGGCCTTCGCGGGCGCGCTCTGCGGGTCATCGATGTCGCCAAAGAAGCGCGCCTTGGCGCAGCAGACCTTGACGCAGGCGGGGTCTTCGCCCTTTTCCGTCAAATGTCGGCAGAGCGTGCACTTTTCGACGACCTTCGTTTCGGCGTTGTAGGAGCGGGCGCCGTAGGGGCAGGCCGCCATGCACATCTTGCAGCCGATGCACTTTTCCTTGTCCACCAGAACCTGCCCGTCCTCTGTCTTGTAGGAGGCCTTGGTGGGACAAACCTTCACGCAGGGCGCCTCGCGGCAGTTCTGGCAAACAGTCGGCAGAAAGTACTGCTTGATGTCGGGAAAGGTCCCCAGGGGGCCCACCGAAATCACGCGGTTGTAGTAAGTGCCCAGCGGCACGTTGTTTTCCTGCTTGCAGGCGATTTCGCAGGAGCCGCAGCCGATGCAGCGGTCAAGATCGATTACCAAGGTTTTCTGTGTCATGATCAGAACTCCGGAACATTCGTGCGGTCAGAGGGCTGAGGCATCCAGATCTTGAACTGCTCGGGCTTTGTGAAGACGCCCTTCGGCGCCCCCTCCTTCGCTTCGTAGATTCTCACCTGGAAGCCTCGCAGCGTATGCGTGCCGTAGATGTCGTTGTAGGGCGGATCGGCCTTCGACAACACCTGCACGTTGACGCTCTTCCAGCCTTCGTCTTCGGAATTCAACGTCTCCGGCGTCCAGAAGCGCTCCATGTACACGACGCCCACCGGAATGCCTTCCGTCACGCGAGCGACGCCGCGGATCTTGCCGCGCTTGCTTTCAATCCACGTCCACTTGCCGTGGCGCACGCCGTAGCGCTTTGCATCCTTCGGGTTCACCCAGACTTCGGGCACCGGATACTTCTCGCGCAGGTAGGGCGAATTGCGCAGCGTTCCGTGGTGGTAGAACGGAATGCGGCCGTTCGTCATCACGAGAGGATACGTCTTGCCTTCAGGCGTAAAGGGCGACTCCGCAGGCGCCAGGTAATAGGGCAGCGGATCGTAGGGCTTAGAGGCAGGCGGCACATCGTCGTCGCGAGCGTAGGGCTTCCCGGTCTTTGCCAGGGTGATGTAGCAGTCGCCGTAGACCTCGATGCGCTTTGAGCTCGTCTTGAAGCCCTTTGGGAGGCCGTTGGCGTCCTTTTGCAGATAGACGTAGTACTGATTCCACTTCTCGTAGGGCATGAAGGTGTGCGGGTTGTCATGATCGAGCATCTCCTTCCACGTGAGGCCCGCCGTCTTCAGGCGCTGATCGAGCATCTCCTCCATCGTGTGCCAGTACGCGAGATCCTCGCCCATGAACTTCGGGTCGCAGGCCCGCTGGGCGTTCTTGTGCCCCAATTCCGCGGCGCGGATCACGACGCGCGACCACGCAAGCGACTCGTCCACCGTCTCCCACGTGTGGGTCACAGCCTGGCGCGCAAAGACCTTGTTCAGGTGGTTCACAAGCGTGTTCGTTTCAATCCACTCGGTGCCGGGCAACAAGAGATCGGCGTAGCGCGAGAACGAAGTCGGATAGAGGAAGAGATGGACGATGAAGTCCACGTTCTTCGAAGCGGCCGCCCACTTCTCGGGCTGCGGCAGCGCCGTGAGCTTGTTGCCGGAGCGCTCGAGCCAGAGCTTGATGGGGTACGGCTTGCCCGTTTCCATCGCGTGCAGCACCGCCGCGGGCTGTGCGGCGTCCCACATGTAAAGGCCCTTGTGTTCGGAACCGCCGAGACGCTTTTTCAACTGTCCCTTCGGAAGAAGCTTGGGCGCGGGGTTCACCGGATAGCGGCCCTGGTTGAGCACGTCGCCGATGGGGTTTCGCTGCATCAGCGTCCCGGGCTTTTCCACGTAACCCATCAGGGCGTTCAGAATCACCGCGCCCTGCGCGGCCTGGCCGGAGTTGGCGGCCTGGTCGGTCGCGACCCCGAGCACGAGGCCGCCGGGACCGTCGGCGTAGATCTTGATCGCCTCTTCCATCTTTTTGGCGTCCACCCAGCATTCCGTCGCAGCCTTTTCCAAGGTCCACGGCGCGCAGCGCTCCTTCAAAAGCCTGAAGCCCGTCTTGAAGGTCTTGCCCTGATACTGGAATTCACCGTCCAGGACCGGATCGAGCTTTTCGTCCCACGGGTACGGCAGAAGCTTCGGCGAATTCGTCTTTGCGTCCCACACGACGCGGTCATAGGCGCCGCCTTTGCCAAAGAAGTCCTTGGCCCGCAGGCACATGCCGGTGTCGGGATCGACAAGATGCGGCAGGTTCGTCCACTTCAAGCAGAAGTCGCGGTCATAGAGCTTCTTTTCAATGATGTAGTTCATCCACGCGAGCATCATCGCCACGTCCGTGCCCGGACGAATCGGCAGCCACACGTCAGCCTTTGCGGCATCCGGCACGAAGCGCGGATCGATCGCCACGGTCTTCACGCCCTTCGCGCGCAGCTCCACCAGAGCGCGGCCGCCGCCCGCGGGGCAGCTGTAAGACGCATTGGCGCCCCAGAGAATGATGTTCTTGATCTCGGTGTTGGGGTTGTAGATTTCAAGCGCGTTCGAGTCCGCAATCGACGTCGCCGGACCGCCGTACTGCAGATTGAACGCCACGACGCGCGGCAGGTAGCACTGCGCGCACCCGGGCTCCATGAAGTTCGGGGTGCCCAAGGCGTTCGCGAGACGCCGGATGCCGGCAAAGCAGGGATTGCCGCCGCCCCCCGTCGTGACGAGGATGCTCTCGGCGCCGTACTTGTCGGTGACTTCGCAGATTTTGTGCGCGATGAGGTCTACGGCCTCCTTCCAAGAAATGCGCTTCCACTTGTTTTCGCCGCGCTTGCCGACGCGCAAGAGGGGGTACTTGTTGCGGTTGGGGTGGTAGACCGCGGAAATGGCGGCAAGTCCCTTGGGGCACACCGCGCCCTGATTCATGAGGGATTCGGTGTTGCCTTCGATCTTCACGATGCGGCCGTTTCGCACGTGCGCGAGGATCGCGCAGTCATGAATGCAGGCGCGGCAGCTCGTCTTCACGATGCGAGTTTGCGCTGCTTCTTTGGCAGCTTCGGGCTCGGCGGCCTTCGCGTCCGCCGCAAGGCCGCCCGTGAGATGCGCCATGGCGGCGGCAGACCCCGTAACGGCGGTGGTCTTCAAAAGAGTTCGGCGACTGAGTTTGGACAGATCCATGATCTTGTCTCCGTTGGGGTGAAAAGCGATCGAAATCCGATCGGACTCTGCGAGCGATGTTCTGCCGTTCGTTTTTTCCGATGCTTTTTCAAAGGACAAAGCGTCCCCTGCCGATAAAGAAAAGCACTTCATCGCAAGCTCAAAAAAGCATCGGAAAATCGAACGGCCGGGCGGACGGCCTCAGGCCGCAGAACAGAATTCAGGCAGGTTGTCGAACTTATTTCTCCTATCGGCGCCCTGGCGGCGCTGCAGTCGTGCCGAGTCGTTTTTTTATGAAATGCTTCAGGCGCCCGGCTGGACTGTTGCAACGGATGGTAGTTCGATCGACCTAGGCCGAATAGACCAATTTCGCAACACCTGTCTCATATTCTGCAAAAGTACCGCTATTCCTTTCGGGAAAATCGAAAATTTTGCAATATTCCACCTTACTCTCCCCTCTCGCCCTGCTGCAAGACTGCTGTTTTCGTAAAATCTATTTGTTTTCAAGCAACTGACACCGGAAAACCATAACCTGTCGACACAAAAAACCCGCTCCCGCCCTCTCATATACACTTGTAGCGTACGTTACAAATTGCCCTCAGGATTTTTTTGCCATGGATGTCAAGACCTTGGTTGTTGCAGAACTTGAGAAATGCCGGATGGCGGGCGAGCAGCTTCCCTCGCTGCGCACGCTGCGAGCCCGCGTAGGCCGCGGCTCGCTCACCACAATTTCCGAAGCCGTGAAGGAGTGGGAGGCGTCCCAAGTCAAGCTTCGCGGCACGCTCCCCACCACAGCGCCCGAGGAGCTCCAGACAACGCTCGCCAACGCCGTCTGGACCGTGATCCTTCCCTTGCTAAGAAGCGAAATCGACGCGGCGCGCGCCGCCCAAGCCACCCAGAGCAGCGCAGAAATGAATGCCGCGCTGCGGCTTAAAAAAGAAGCCGAAGGGATGCTCGCCGAGGCAGAAAACACGAAGGTCTCGCTCGACCGGCTCGCAAGCCGCGTTCTGGAGCAGGAAAAGCGCATTCTGAAGCTCTCCGCCGCGCTCACCACATCAGAGCGGGAAGCCAAGGAACTCGCTTCTCACCTTCAGGAAGTGCGCCGCGAGCGTGACGACGCTCGACGGGAAGTCGAGCAGTTAAGGCGCGCCCACGACGCTCTCGCCCGCCTCGTGCCGCTTCTGGAAAAGAAGTACGGGAGCGAAGCCAGCTAGCCGACTCCTTCCTTCGATCTAAGGCCAACGCCTCATCGCCGCCCTCACTTGGGGTTTACCCCTATACCTCAAGCCTTATGCGAGCGCTAAATTAAAAAGATACGGTCGTGAAATCAAACCGATTCGCCGCCGTCCGACAGAGACTCTTCTTACCGGAAGCGTTTTTCCCATGATCGGAAAAATCTGGCCTTTCCTTTAGAGAAGCGGCAGCCCGCCAAGGCGCGCCGGCCTCAAGAGGGCGCAGCAGAAGCCCTCGGCGTCTCCGTCGATTCCATTCACCACGAATCAGGAGGATCGTCAGTCATCATGCAGGAAAGCGCGCAGACTCCCGACACAGCGCCCGATGCGCCCGTCTTGACCGGCGCCCAAATCCTTGTGGAAGCGCTTCACAAGGAAGGCGTGAAGCATGTCTTCGGCTACCCCGGCGGAGCCGTTCTTCCCCTTTACGACGCCATCTACCAGCAGTCCTACTTCCAGCACATTCTCGTGCGCCACGAGCAGGCAGCGCTTCACATGGCGGACGCCTACGCCCGCACGACCGGAAAAGCCGGCGTCGCCATCGTCACCTCGGGCCCCGGCGCCACGAACGCCGTCACGGGCATCGCAACGGCCTACGCCGACTCCATTCCCCTCGTCGTCTTCACGGGCCAGGTGGGCACCCCCCTCATCGGCTCAGACGCCTTTCAGGAATGTGACACGGTGGGCATCACCCGTCCCTGCGTGAAGCACAACTACCTCGTCAAGAGCGTTGCAGACCTTCCGCGCATTCTGAAGGAAGCCTTCTACATCGCGCAAAGCGGCCGTCCCGGCCCCGTGCTCGTGGACCTTCCGAAAGACGTTCAAAACGCCAAGGCCCCCTTCGTCTACCCGGACTCGATCGACATCGTGAGCTACCGCCCCATCGTGAAGGGGCACCCGGGCCAGATCAAGCGCGCGCTGCAACTTTTGATGTCCGCAAAGAAGCCCCTCTTTTACGTCGGGGGCGGCGTGGTGCTTTCTGGCGGCGCCCGCGAAATGAATCGCCTCGCCGAGCTCCTCAACTACCCGGCGGTCACCACCCTCATGGGCATCGGCGGCTTTGACGGCACGAGCCCTCGCGCGCTGGGCATGGTCGGCATGCACGGCACCTACGAAGCCAACATGGCAATGCAAAGCTGCGACGTTCTGGTCGCCGTCGGCGCCCGCTTTGACGACCGCGTCGTGGGCGACCCTGAAGACTTCCAGCGCCCCTCTCGCACCATCATTCAGATCGACGTCGATCCAAGCTCGATTTCCAAAACCGTGCAAACGGACGTCCCCATCGTAGGCGACGTGAAGGAAGTCCTCGCCGAAATGGTCCGTCTTCTCGAAGAAAGCGGCGAGCGCCCCGACCCCGCCGCGACGGTGCAGTGGGCCAAAGACATCGAGTTCTGGCGCCGCAAGAAGTGCCTTGCCTACAAGGTGGACAAGAAAGCCCCCATCCTCCCGCAGGCCGCGATCGAAATGGTGGCAGCGGCCGCGGGCGACGACGCTTACTTCTCCACGGACGTGGGCGAGCATCAGATGTGGGCGGCGCAGCACCTCACCTTCAAGCAGCCCCGACACTGGTGCACCTCGGGGGGCCTCGGCACCATGGGGTACGGGTTCCCCGCGGCGCTGGGCGCTCAGGTGGCGCACCCCGGCGCGACGAGCGTCCTCTTCACCGGAGACGGCTCCATCCAGATGAACATTCAAGAGCTTGCAACCGCCAAGCAGTACGGCTTGGCGCCCAAGATCTTTCTTTTGAACAACGGCTACCTCGGCATGGTCGCCCTGTGGCAGCGCGCCTACTACAACGGCCACTTGTCTGAATCCGTGATGGACGTGCAACCCGACTTTGTGAAGCTTGCGGAGAGCTACGGCCACGTGGGGCTGCGCGCCACAACGTACGAAGAGCTCGCCGCCTGCATCGCCGACGCCTTCGGCCGCTACAAGGACGAGCTCGTCTTCATTGACGTGCACATCGCCCCCGAAGAGCCTGTGCTCCCGATGATCGGCCCGGGGCAAGGCCTTACTGAAATGGTGCTTCCTGAAGGAAATTGAGTCATGACGAGCGAACGCCACATTTTGTCCATTCTTCTAGAGAACACCTCGGGCGCTCTGGCGCACGTCGCCGGGCTCTTCGCGGCCCGCGGCTACAACATCGAGTCCATTTCCGCCGCGCCCACCGAAAACCCGACCGTGACCCGCATCACGATCGGCAGCCGCGGCGACGCGGCGACCGTGGAGCAGATCACAAAGCAATTGAACCGCCTCATTGAAGTCATCAAGGTGCTGGATCTCACGGAAAACGACTACGTCGAGCGCGAGCTGATGCTTGTGAAAGTGCGCGCCGTCGGCCGCAACCGCGACGAGCTGATGCGCATGGCGCAGATCTTCCGCGCCCGCATCGTGGACGTCACGGACAAGACCTACACGATCGAAGTCACGGGCGACACGGAAAAGAACACGGCCTTCCTGAAGGCCCTCGACCACACCCTTATTTTGGAAACGGTGCGCACCGGCGCCGGGGGCATCGCCCGCGGCGAGCGCATGCTGCGCCTCTAGTTCCCCTCATCAACCTTCACTCATCACTCATTGGAGTCAACATGAAAGTCTTTTACGACAAGGACGCCGACCTCTCCCTCATCAAGTCGAAGAAGGTCGCGATCATCGGCTACGGCAGCCAGGGCCACGCCCACGCCTTGAACCTCCACGATTCCGGCGTTGACGTCACGGTGGGCGTCCGCAAGGACGGCGCCTCCTGGAAGAAGGCCAGCGCCGCGGGCCTCAAGGTCGCCACGGTCGATGACGCCGTGAAGGCCGCCGACGTCGTCATGATGCTGATCCCCGACGAAACGATCGCCAAGGTCTACAACGAGCAGGTCCTCCCCAACATCCGTCAGGGCGCGACCCTCGCGTTTGCTCACGGCTTCAACATCCACTTCGGCCAGGTCGAGCCCCGCGCCGACCTTGACGTGATCATGATCGCTCCGAAGGCCCCGGGCCACACGGTGCGCTCCACCTACGCCGCCGGCCAGGGCGTGCCCCAGCTGATCGCCGTCTATCAGGACGTCTCCGGCACCGCGCACGACGTCGCCCTCTCCTACGCCTGCGCCAACGGCGCCGGCAAGGCGGGCGTCATCGAAACGACGTTCCGCGCGGAAACCGAAACCGACCTCTTCGGCGAACAGGCCGTGCTCTGCGGCGGCCTCGTCGAGCTCGTCAAGACGGGTTTTGAAACCCTCGTCGAAGCGGGCTACGCGCCGGAAATGGCCTACTTCGAGTGCTGCCACGAAATGAAGCTCATCGTGGACCTCATCTACGAAGGCGGCATCTCGACGATGGACTACTCCGTCTCCAACAACGCCGAGTACGGCCAGTACTACACGGGCCCGAAGGTCATCAACGAGCAGAGCCGCCAGGCGATGCGCGAATGCCTGCGCCAGATTCAGAACGGCGAATACGCCAAGAGCTTCCTCACGGAATGCGCTCTCAACTACCCGCAGCTTCGCAGCGAACGCCGCCTCACGGCCGAGCATCCGCTCGAACAGACGGGCGCCAAGCTTCGCCAGATGATGCCCTTCATCACGGCGCACCGTCTCGTTGACAAGAGCAAGAACTAAGGTTCGGCCCTCGTCTCAAAGGAAAAGCCCCGGAATCCATGCGAAACCGGGGCTTTTTCCTGCCTCAAGCGAAATCAAAGAAAGAGCTTGTACGCCGGATTCTCCGACTCGTTCCAGTAGCGGTAGCCCAAGGTCTTTAAAAACGCCTCGAATTCCGCGCTGTCTTCGTCCGTCACCTGCATGCCCACGAGAATGCGGCCAAAGTCCGCGCCGTTGTTGCGGTAGTGGAAAAGCGAAATGTTCCACTGCGGCGCCATGGCGTTCAGGAACTTCAACAGCGCTCCGGGACGCTCCGGGAACTCAAAGCGATAGAGCCGCTCGTTCGTGGCCAAGGGGCTCTTGCCGCCGATCATGTGACGAAGGTGCTGCTTGGCAAGTTCATCGTGCGTGAGGTTCACGGTGGGCAGGTTCGACTTCTCGAAGTTCTTCACCAGTTCGTCAGCGTCATGCGAATTCGCGGTCTGAATGCCCACGAAGATGTAGGCCTTCTTTTCGTCGCTGATGCGGTAGTTGAACTCCGTCACGCTGCGGCTTCCCACGGTGTTGCAAAAGCGCCGGAACGCGCCGCGCTCTTCGGGGATCGTCACCGCGAAGATCGCCTCGCGCTCTTCGCCCGACTCGGCGCGCTCGCTCACAAAGCGCAGACGGTCGAAATTCATGTTGGCGCCTGAGGTGATCGCCACCAGCGTCTTGTTTTTGGCGCCAGTGGCCTTCGCCCAGTGCTTCAGGCCCGCAAGCGACAAGGCCCCCGAAGGCTCCACGATGCTTCGGGTGTCTTCAAACACGTCCTTGATCGCAGCGCAGATCTCATCGCTTTCCACGAGCACGATGTCGTCCAGATTCTCCTGGCAGAGACGGAAGGTTTCGTCCCCCGGACGCTTCACGGCCGTGCCGTCGGAAAAGAGACCGACGTCGTCCAAGGTCACGGGTTCGCCCGCATCGATGGAGCGCTTCATGCAGTCGCTGTCCGTCGTCTCGACGCCGATCACCTTGATGTCGGGGTAGATCGACTTCAGGTAGACGGAGACGCCCGCGGCGAGGCCGCCCCCGCCGATCTGCACGAAAACCGCGTCAGGACGCGAGCCGTCCGAGGGCTGATACTGGCGCAGGATCTCCATCGCAATCGTGCCCTGGCCGGCGATCACATACGGATCGTCAAAGGGATGCACGAAGGTGAGGCCTTCGTCCTGCGCCATCTTCGAAGCATGCGCCGCCGCGTCCGAAAAGCTGTCCCCCACGAGAACCACTTCGCCCCCGAGGTTTCGCACCGCCTCCACCTTCATCGCAGGCGCCGTCACCGGCATCACGATCACCGCGCGGCACCCGAGGCGCTTCGCGGCAAGCGCCACGCCCTGCGCGTGGTTCCCGGCCGAAGCGCAGATCACGCCGCGGGCGCGCTCCTCTTCGGTGAGATGCACCATCTTGTTAAAAGCGCCGCGCAGCTTGAAGGAGAACACAGGCTGCGTGTCCTCGCGCTTTAAGAGCACCTTGCAGCCCAGACGGCGGCTCAATTTGGGCGCCACGTCCAAGGGCGTCTCGCGCGCCACGTCGTAGACGCGGGCCGTCAAAACTCTGCGCAGATAATCCTGTCCTGAAAGAGCCATTTCTCTATTTCCCAACAACCATAAAAGAATCAACCGGCGAAATCGCCGAAAACAATGCGGCGCAGCATGCCCATGACGCCGCCGAAGTGCCCCGCATCGCGGCGGCTGCGTCCGGAAAGCCGGCGGCGGCGCACAGTTTCAAGCAACACCCCGGTAACCGTGGCGTCTTCTGGGAGCGTGAGGTTCACCGCCTGGTCCCCCAGCCGTCTCGGCAACCCGATGCGCACAGGGAGCCCCATCACGCGCTGCACGAGAGCGGCAAAGCCCGCCATCTTCGTCATGCCGCCCGTGATGACGATCCCGGCGGCGGCCTTCTGAGTCCAGCGCTCGGGATCAATGTAATTTTCCTTGATGACGCGAAGGATTTCGGTGGCGCGCATGTTCACAATCTGCTCCAGAAATTCGCAGGTCTGCACGGCGACTTCCCCCGTCGCCTCCTTCGTGTAGCGAATCTTTTCGTACTTGTCCTCGGCTCGCGGCCCAATGTGGGCGTACGTGGTCTTGATGTCCTCGGCGTCATCCAAGGAGCAGCCGAACACCCCGGCGATGTCGCGCCGGATCCAGTCGCCGCCTGCGGGAATCACCTGCGTCTTGGCGATTTCGCCGTGCTCAAAGCAGACGATGTCGATCGCGCCCGCGCCAAAGTCCATGACGATGACGCCGAGCTCCTTTTCCGTCAGCGTGACGCAGCTCGCGGCGCTCGCCCAGGGCTGCAGCACCAGCGCTTCCACGTCAAGCCCCACGCGGCGGATGCACTTTACGAGATTGGCGACGATCGATTCGCTTCCCACCGCGAGGTGCACGTGAGAGCGGATGACGCTTCCGGTCATGCCCACGGGGTCTTCGATCAAGACGTCGTCGTTATCGAGGGTGTAGCCCTTCACCATGTGGGCCACCACGCGATCATCGTCCGTGCGGCCGTCCGTCTTCGGATCAAAGGCCATCGCCAGACGCGTGACGCGCAGCACGTCGTCCGTCGTCACCTCGCCGTCGCTCAGCACCAGACGCCCCTCGCGGTTCACCGAATGAAGGTATTTGCCCGTCAAGGCCGTCGCCACGGTCGTGATCTCGCGGCCGCACATCGCTTCGGCCTCTTCCTTGGCGCGGCGGATTGACTCCACAGCGCTCTCCACGTCCTGGACGCTCCCGTCCTGAATGCCGTAGGAAGCGACCTTGCCGATGCCGATGATCTTGAGGCATCCCGCCTCGTCCACGTCGGCGATGGCGCAGGAGATCTTGCTTGTTCCGATGTCAAGCGCCGCCACCATGGAACTCTGCGCACCGGAATCCATCAGCCTTCTCCTTTCTTCACTTGGTTCGATTCATGTTCTTTGATCCAGAGCTGGCCGGAGGCGCGGCTCGGATACTGCACCGCAAACGCGTCGCGATAGCGCGCATCGATTCTCGGAGGATACCCCCGCATGACGTTGCAGATGTGGTCGAAATGCTTGACGACGCGCTTGAGCTTCTCCACGGGCGTCACTTCCGTGAAGGCGCGCCCTAGTTCAATCGTCACCGGGGGCATCGTCTGCGACTCGGTGGTGACGCTCCAGCTGCCGCGAAAGGAGACGCTCACCGTCTTCAATCGCGCGTTCATGCCGGAAAGCGCCTCGCGAAACGCGGGAAGATAAGCCGCGGCCTGCGCCGTGTAAGCGGCATCCCCGGTAAACATGGGCATCTGCGCCAGACGCTCAATCGACTCGTCGTTGGCGGAAAAGAGCCGCCCGTCCCCTGCCACGAGCCGCCCGTCCTCCCAAATCGCCACGGCTTCGTAGCGCTCAATGTCGATTCGGAGCGCATCGGGCCAGACGCGCACAACGCGCGCCTTCTTCACCCAGCTCAGGTCTTCCACCGCCGCTCTCACGGCATCGATGTCCGTGAGAACAAGGTTTCCCAGCCGCGCGCCTTCCACCGCCTGCTCCACCTCCGCCGCGCTCGCGCCCTCGACGCGGCCCACCAGATAGAGCTTCTGCACGACGCAGCCGGGGTCGTTCAAAAAATGAACGCCCCAGAGGACCGCGCCCCCCGCAACGAGGACGACGGCCGACGCCTTGAGCCAGAACCACTTCTCCATCATGCGAACGTCAGGCGGCGGGCTTTGCCTTCCGGTCGAGCGAGGCCGTGGACGCCACGTAACAGACGAGCTCCTCGTAGCTCATGCCGGCGGCGCGAGCCGCCATCGGCACCAGGGAGTGCGGCGTCATGCCGGGGCTCGTGTTGAGTTCAAGGAGAACAAAGTCCCCGGCGTCATTCATCATGACGTCAATGCGGCCCCAGCCGCGGGCGCCCAAGGCCGCAAAAGCCTTTTCGCACGCCGTCTGGATTTCCTTTGTCTTTTCTTCGGAAAGCGCAGCCGGGCAGTCGTACTTCACGGCGTTCCCGAAATACTTGTTCTGATAGTCGTAGTCGCCTTCGGGCGCCTTGATTTCAATGATGGCCTGCGCCTTGCCGCCCAAAATCGCCACCGTGAATTCGCGCCCGAAGATGCGCTGCTCGACCAAGACGCGCTTGTCAAGCTTCAAGGCCGTTTCCAACGCCGCGCGCACGTCTTCCTCGGACGCGTCCTTCAGCTTCGTGACGCCGATCGAGGAGCCTTCATTGTCGGGCTTCACGACAACGCTCGCGCCAAGCTCCGCCACCACGCGATGGGCGTCATCGGCGCTCGTCACCGTGAGCCCCTTGGCGACGGGAAGCCCCGCCGCCTGCCACACGATGCGCGTCGCGCTCTTGTCGATCGCGACCGCGCTCGCCTGCACGCCCGGCCCCGTGTAGGGAAGGCCCAGATATTCCAGCACGCCCTGAATCGTGCCGTCCTCGCCGAAACGCCCGTGAAGCGAAATGAAGGCACGGTCAAAATGACCGGCCTCAAGCTTCGACAAAGGCTCCTTTGCCGGATCAAACCCCACGGCGTCGACGCCGCTTGCCAAAAGCGCCTGCAAGACGCCCGAGCCGCTCGAAAGCGACACCTCGCGCTCCGAACTCATGCCGCCCATCAGCACCACGACGCGCCCGAGGGACTTGGGATCAATAGTCTGCTGCATGTTCTTTTCCTAGATTTCCTTGTGAGCAAGCATTCCCGGCACGCGGCCGATGGAACCCGCGCCCATGGTGAGCACGACGTCGCCCGGACGCGCCACGCGGCGGATCGCCTCAGGCATTTCTTCAATCTTGTCGCAGAAGACGAGGTCGCCCTTGCCAACCAAGCGCACGGCGCGCGCAAGATTGCGGCCGTCGGCGCCCGCGATCGGCGCTTCGCCCGCGGGGTAGACGTCCGCGAGCACCAGAACGTCGGCGTCCTTCAAAACCTTCACAAAGTCTTCAAAGCAGTCGCGGGTGCGCGTGTATCGGTGCGGCTGGAAAGCGACAACGAGACGCCGCTCGGGCCACGCGCCGCGCACGGCGGCAATCGTCGCCGCCATTTCATGCGGATGGTGCCCGTAGTCGTCCACGAGCTCAAACGCGCCAATGGTCTTTCCCTCAGCGTCCTTCACCGGCACTTCGCCGTAGCGCGCGAAGCGCCGGCCCACGCCCGTGAATTCGGCGAGCCCCTTCACGATGGCTTCGTCCGAGACGCCCACGAGCGTCGCGATCGCCACGGCAGCAAGAGCGTTGCGCACGTTGTGCATGCCGGCCAAATTGAGCACCACGGGAAGCGGCTCATGATCGGGCCGCAGAATCGTGAACTTCATCTGCGTGCCCGCGGTCTTCACGTCCACGGCGCGCACTTCAGCCCCTTCATTGAGGCCATACTCCACCACGCGGCGCGGCACCTTCGGAATGATCGAGCGCACGTTCTCATCGTCGCTGCAAAGCACCGCCACCCCGTAAAAGGGGAGCCGCATCAAAAACTGCACGAAGGCGTCCTTCAAGCGCTCAAAGTCGTGGCCGTACGTGTCCATGTGGTCGTGATCGATGTTCGTCACGGCGGCGAGCACCGGCATCAGGTTCAAAAACGACGCGTCCGACTCGTCGGCTTCCGCGACGATGTATTCGCCGCTGCCCAGCCGCGCGTTGCTCCCGGAGCTGTTGAGCCGCCCGCCGATCACGTAGGTGGGGTCAAGCCCCCCGGCTGCGAGAAGCGCTGTGGTGAGCGACGTCGTGGTCGTCTTTCCATGCGCGCCCGCGATCGCGATGCCGCGGCGCAGTCTCATCAATTCAGCAAGCATCACCGCACGCGGCACCACCGGAATGTGCGCCGCGCGAGCCGCGGCCACTTCGGGGTTGTCTTCATGCACGGCGCTTGAAATGACGACGGCATCCGCGCCCGCAATGTGGCTGGCGGCATGGCCCTGATAGACCGTGGCGCCGAGCTTAATAAGGCGCTCGGTCGCGGCGTTCTTCGCCAAGTCCGACCCCGACACCGTGTAGCCGAGGTTCAGCATCACTTCCGCGATGCCGCACATCCCCGTGCCGCCGATGCCCACAAAATGAAGGTGCTTTACGACAAATTTCACGATTCGACCTCCCCTGGCCTTACGCGGGCTTCGTTTTCATGCCGCGCACGGTCTCGACGAGATCCGCCACCGTCACCGCCGCATGAGGCTTCGTGAGCGCACGGGCCTTTTCGGCCATGTCAAGAATCTTCGTGCGCTTCATGCTCGCCAAAAGCCCGAAGAGGTGCTCCGGCGTGAGGTGCCCCTGATCCAGAAGAATGCCCGCGCCGCGGTCCGCCAGGTACTTCGCGTTGCCGTACTGATGCTTCGTCGTCTTCACGACAAAGGGCACCATGACGGCGGCGCTTCCGGAGGCGCAGAGTTCAGCGGCCGTAGTCGCCCCCGAGCGGCAGATGACGAGATCGGCCTCGCGGTAGGCGGACGCCATGTCGTCAATGAAGCCCACGACGTCGGCCTTGACGCCTGCGTCGGCGTAGCACTTCTTCGCGGCCTCCACCTGCTTCATGCCGCACTGGTGTAGCACCACGGGGCGGCGCTCCTCTTCAAAGAGCGCAAGCGCCTTGGGCACCGTTTCATTCAAGACCTGCGCGCCGAGGCTTCCCCCAAAGACGAGAATCTTCAAGGGGCCTTCGCGACCGGCGAGACGCTCCGCCGGAGGCTCGATCGCCTCGATTTCGCGACGCACGGGGTTCCCCGTGATGTGGCCCTTTGAAGCCGCACGCGAGCGCGCCGACCCTGCAAAGCCGCAGGCGACGGCCCACGCGTCCCGCAGAATCATTTCGGTGGACATCAAGAGGTCCGCGTCGCAATTCATGACGACCGTGCGCACGCCGTTCTTTTTGGCGCCTTTGCTCACCGGCACGGCGACGTAGCCCCCCGTCGTGAAGAAGACGTCAGGGGCGAGCTCCTTCATGAGCTTCTTGGAGCGCTCCGTCGCTTTAAAGAGCTTCACCAGCCCCGTCACCGCGCCGAAAAGCCCTTTGCCGCGCACACCGCGGAAGTCAAGCGGGATGAAATTGATTTCTGGCGCAGCCTTCGCGAGAAGCCCGCCCTCCATCCCGGCCTCCGTTCCGATCCAGGTTATCTTCCAGCCGCGCGTCAACAATTCGCGGGCCACCGCGAGCGCCGGAAAGACGTGGCCGCCCGTTCCGGCGGCCGCGATCACTAGGTGCTTAGCTTCTTCACTCATGTTTCAAACTCGTCCGCCGCGCATCAATATGCGGTTCTCCGCATCAACGCGCAGCAAAATGGCAATAGCGACAATTGTAGCGAGGAGGGAGGATCCCCCATAGCTCATCAAGGGGAGCGTCAGTCCCTTCGTCGGAAAGAGTCCGGTGGCGACCCCGCCGTTGATCACCACCTGCACGCCGATCCAGAGGCCCACGCCTTCGGCGATGAGGCCCGAATAGACGCGCTCCAGGCGAATCGCCTGACGGCCGATGGCAAAGCAGCGGCGCACCAGAAAATAGTAGGCGGTGAGAACGCAGAAGACGCCCACGAATCCCAGCTCTTCGCCCACGACCGCGAGGATGAAGTCCGTGTGAGCTTCCGGCAGGTAATGAAGCTTCTCCACCGAAGCTCCGAGCCCCACCCCGAGCCACTCGCCGCGCCCGAACGCGATGAGGGAGTGGCTCAATTGATAGGCCTTGTCAAGGGCGTATTCGCTGCTCCACGGGTTGAGGTAGGCCATCACGCGTCCGACGCGCCACGGCGACATCCACACGGCCATGATAATGGCGGCAATGACTGCCACGGCGCAAACCATGAAGATGCGCATGTTGAGGCCGCCCAGAAAAAGCACGCCCAGCGCGATGCAGACGATGACGACCGTCGCCCCCAGATCCGGCTGCAGGTTCGTCAGAAACGCCACGGCAGCCATCATGGCCGCCATCGGGAAAAAGCCCTTCGTAAAGGAGTGCATGTACTCCTGACGCCGCACAGTGAACCAGGCGGCGCCCAAGAGAGCCGCCAGCTTCACCACCTCCGTCACCTGAATGGTGACGGGGCCCACGCCCACCCAGCGCCGGGCGCCGTTCACGCTGCGGCCGACGCCGGGCATGAGAACAAGCACCAAAAGGATGAACGCCACGGCAGCGAGCCACGGCGTGATGCGGTACCACATTCTCAACGGAATGCGATAGGCGCACCAGCCCGCCGCCACGGCAATCGCAGCGGAGATGAGATGGCGCTTGAAAAAGAACGTGTAGGACGTGCCGTACTTCGGGCTGTCCGCGAGCGAAATCGACGCCGAATACACCATCAGGGCGCCGAAGAACAAGAGCAGCGCCGCCAGAAAGAGCACTGCCCAGTCCACGCCCTCGGCGCGGATGCGCTGTCCCGTACGGTGCAGCACCACGGAGCCCGCGAGATCATCCTCGATCAAGCGGTGCTCGCTGCGGCGCCCGAACGGCCACTTCATGACGCGGCGGCCGCCTGGTCGGCCGCGATCTTTTCTGCGCGCGCCACAAAGCGCGCCGAGCGCTCGGCGTAGTTTGCGAACATGTCCCAGCTCGCGCACGCAGGGCTCAGAAGAACGGCGTCCCCGGGCTCGGCTGCGGCATACGCCAGGTCCACCGCCTTTTCAAAGTCCGTGCCAGCGTTTTCCATCGGAACGCCCGACGCGGCGACAGCGCGGCCGATCGCTTCGCCGTCTCGACCGATCAGCACCACGTGGCGCGCGCAGCGGGCGATGATGTCGCACAAGGGCGAGAAGTCCTGCCCCTTGCCGTCGCCCCCGAGAATGATGGAAGGCTTGACGCCTTCGCCCGCGAGCCCCTCCAAGGCCGCGGCCACCGCGCCAACGTTCGTACCCTTGCTGTCGTCGATGAACTCAATGCCGTTCACGTTCTTCACGGGCTGCACGCGATGCGCTTCGCCCGCGTAGCCCGCGAGAACCGAGAGGCTCGAAGCGAGCGAAAAGCCCGCGGCGTCCGCCATCGCCAAAGCCGCAAGGGCGTTCATGACGTTGTGCCGGCCGCGAATCTTGAGCGCCTTTGCGGGCATCAGAAGGGTCAGCTGCGGATCGTCCGCGGCCGCGAGCTGCGCCTTCTTGCTCGTCGCTTCCGGCCCTTCGCGGCAGGGAATCGAGGCGAGCCACTCCACGCCCGCGCCGTCCGTCGACACGCCCCATTCACCGGGCTTTTCGGGCGCCGTCAGCCCGAAGGTGCGCACGACGGCCTGGCCTTCTGCGTTCTTCATCACCGCGGCGTCGCCGCGGTTCAAGACCTTGTTTTCGGCATTAAGAAAGATGCGCCCCTTCGCCGCCGCGTAGTTGTCCAGCGATCCGTGCCAGTCAATGTGGTCTTCAGTGAGGTTGAGGAAAGCCGCCGCCGTAAGGTGCAGGCTTGCCGTGGTTTCCAGCTGAAAGCTCGACAATTCCAGCACCCAGACCTGAGGCAAGGCGTTTGCGGCTTCCGCTTTCTGCAGTTCCGCGATGGCATTGGGGCCGATGTTTCCAGCAACGCACACGCTCTTTCCCGCGGCCTTGGCCATGAGTCCCGTGATCGTCGTCGTGGTCGTCTTGCCGTTCGTGCCGGTGATGGCCAAAACCTGCGGGACGTACCCTGTTTCCGCCTTCAAGCGATTGAGCTCCCGCGCAAACAGCTCGATTTCGCCCACGACCGGAATGTCCTTTTCACGCGCCGCTGCCGTCAGGGGCGCCGCCGCGGAATGTTCGGGCGAAAGCCCGGGGGAGAAGACGAGCATCGCCTGCCCGTCCACCAGCGCAATGTCAAGTCCCCCCGTCTTCACGACGAGCCCTGGCATCTCCGCCACGAGGCGCTCGACCCCGGCAGGATGCTCGCGCGTGTCCGCCATCGTCACCTGCCAGCCCTGCGCCACAAGAAACCGCGCGCACGCGGCGCCCGAAGCGCCGCAGCCCAGCACCAATGCTTTCTTTTCGTTCGTCATTTTCTTTTAGCGAATCTTCAGCGTGGCCAAGCCCACGAGCACCAGCACGAAAGTGATGATCCAGAAGCGGACCACGACCTGCGTCTCCTTCCAGCCCTTCAATTCAAAGTGATGGTGAATGGGGGCCATGAGGAAGATGCGCTTGCCGTGCGTCAAGCGGAAGTACGTCGTCTGAATCATCACAGACAAGGTCTCCACCACGAAGATGCCGCCCATGATGGCGAGCACGATCTCCTGGCGGCAGATGACGGCGACCGTTCCGAGGCAGCCGCCCAGCGCCAGCGCTCCGACGTCGCCCATGAAGACCTGCGCGGGATAGGCGTTGAACCAAAGAAAGGCAAGACCCGCGCCCGCCAGGGCCGCGCACACGACCACAAGTTCGCCCGCGCCAGGAATGTAGGAGAAGTAGAGGTAGCTCGAATAGTCAGGGCGCCCCACCACGTAGCAGAAGATCCCCAGCGCCGATCCCACCATAACGCAGGGCAGGATCGCCAAGCCGTCCAGACCGTCCGTAAGGTTCACGGCGTTCGACGTTCCCACGATCACGATGTAGGTGAGGATGAGAAAGCCCCAGATGCCAAAGGGAAAGTCCACCTGCTTGAAAAAGGGCACGGTGAGCTCGAGCTTTGCGGGCTCAGGCAACGTAAAGCCGTTTTCCACCCAGTGAAGCACCATCGACCAGATGTGCGTGTCGGTGGGCATCGCCACCGCAAAGGCAAGGTAGATGGCGGCAATGACGCCGATCAGGCTCTGCCAGCCGAACTTCTCTCGCGCGCTCATCCCGTTGGGATTGTGGTGCACCACCTTGCGGTAGTCGTCCACCCAGCCCACGGCGCCATAGCCCAGCGTCACGAACAGCACCGCCCACACGAAGCGGTTCGTCAGGTCCATCCAAAGAAGGGTCGAAAGGCCGATCGCAATGAGAATGAGGGCGCCGCCCATCGTGGGCGTGCCGTCTTTCACGAGATGGGTCTTGGGGCCGCAGGTGCGCACCGCCTGGCCGATCTTCAATTTGGTGAGCTCGCGAATCACCCACGGCCCCGCCACGAAGCCGATCAAAAGCGCCGTGAGCGCCGCCATCACAGCTCTAAGCGACAGGTAGTTGAAGACGCTGAAGGCCCGGACATCCTGACTGAGCCACTGAAACAAAGCTAGCAACATGATTTACTTTAGGGAACGTTCCATTATTTCTTCTGAGAGGCGATGCCGTACTCGTCCGTGACGGCCTGCACCACTTCGTTCAACTTCATGGAGTGGCTCGCCTTCACGAGAATCGTGCCCGGGGTCTGCGCCTCCTGCATGACGGCGTCAGTCAATTCACCGCGCCCTTCAAAATGACGGGCGCCGGCGCCAAAGGCCGCCACCGCCGCCTTCATCTCCTCGCCGGTTGCAAGGAACCGGTCGATGCCATGCTCTCGGGCGTAGCGGCCGATCTCCACATGAAAGTCGTGCGCCTGCCGCCCCGTCTCCCCCATGTCGCCCGCCACGAAAACGCGAGGCGAAGACATGTGGCTCAGCATGTCGATCGAAGCGCGCATGCTGTCGGGATTGGCGTTGTAGGCGTCGTCAATCAAGACGGCGCCGCTTCGAAGCACATAGCGGCGGCCGCGCCCTGCAACGGGCTCAAAGCAGCGAAGCCCCTCCTCGATCGCTTCGGGCGTGACGCCGATCACCGCAGTCGCCGCCGCGGCTGCCGCGGCGTCGTGCACCGCATGGCGGCCGGCGGTCTTCAGCTCGAGCGTGCGGGCGCCCGTTGGAAGCGTCAGGGTCACCGTGCCGTTTTTTTCCACCGCGCGCACATGCGCCGGAATGTCCGTCTCGCCCTCGGCGTAGGTGAGCACCTCGCAGCCGCGGGCGCGGGCGTAGTTGATCCAGACGGAAAGGGACGGATCGTCCGCCGGAAGGACGGCCGTGCCCTTCGCAGAAAGGCTCACGATCGCCATGCCGTTTTCCCGGGCGCTCGCCTCAACCCCGTCCAAAAACTCCTGATGCTCTCGCTGCGCGTTCGTCACCACGACGACCGTAGGCCGAATCCAGCTCACGAGCTGCGCCATTTCGCCCGGATGGCTGATGCCCGCCTCCACGACCGCCGCCCGCGTGTCGGGCGTAAGCCGCAAGAGCGTGCGCGGCACGCCCACCGAGTTGTTGAAGTTTCCTTCCGTCGCCATCATGGCCTGGGTCCCGAGCGCAACGCGAAGAATGGAGGCGATCATCTGCGTAGTGGTGGTCTTTCCGTTGCTTCCCACGACGCAGATCAAGGGAATCGCGAACTGGCCGCGCCAGGCGCGCGCCAGGGCTCCGTAGGCTTCCGCCGTGTCCGACACCACGATTTCCGGCACGCTCGTGCCGATCGGGCGCTCCACGATGAGAAGCCCCGCGCCGTTGCGCTGCGCAGCCGCGGCGTAGTCGTGGCCGTCAAACTTCTCGCCCTTCAAGGCGACGAACACCGCGCCTCGCGTGAGATGGCGGCTGTCGGTGCTGATGCCGGCAAGCGGCTGCCCCGTCCGTCCCTTCACCTCCACGATGAGGGCCCCGAGCGCCTTCTCAATTCTTGCCTGTGTCCAAAGCTGCTGCATCTTGGGTTTTCCTTCAATCGTTGCGAGCCTGCCGGCTCGCGAGCGCCTGCGCCACCGTTTCGACATCACTGAAGTGATGCTTGACGCCCTGAATTTCCTGATAGTCCTCGTGCCCCTTGCCGGCGACGAGAATGACATCGCGACCGTCGGCTTCGCTCACCGCCCGGCGAATCGCTTCGGCGCGGTCAGCAATCGCCGTCAAGGCCGACGCCTTGCCACACCCAGAGAGAATCATGTCAATGATCGACTGCGGGTCTTCCGTGCGGGGATTGTCGCTGGTGACGACGACGGCGTCCGCGAGCCTTGAGGCGACTTCACCCATCAAGGAACGCTTGCCGTGATCCCGGTCGCCCCCGGCGCCAAAGACCGCCGTGAGACGCCCGCCGCGATGCGACGCCGTTTCGCGCAGCGCCGTGAGCGCCTTTTCCAGTGCGTCGGGCGTGTGCGCATAGTCCACGACGCACAGGGGGCCCTTCTCACAGGGCACCACCTGCAGTCGTCCCGCGGGCGGCGTCAGCTTCTCGAGCCCCGCAAAAACCGCTTCGGGCTCCATTCCCAACGAAAGCGCGGCGCCAGCGGCGGCAAGAAGGTTGGACACATTAAAGCGCCCCAGAGACTTCACGCTCACGTCGTGCGTCTTTCCCTGCCAGACAATGGCAAAGGCCGTTCCGGCTGACGCCGGATGAATCGCCGTCGCCCCAAGCATCTCAGCCCCTTGCACCTCGCGGCCCTCGATCGTGTACGCGATCGTGCGCACGCCTCGCGCGGCAGTGCGCGCGATGAAGCGCCGTCCGCAGGCGTCGTCGGCGTTGATGACCGCGCACTGCAGGTTGGGCCAGTCAAAAAGAATCGCCTTGGCCGCTTCGTAGGCTTCGAAGGTGCCGTGATAGTCGAGGTGATCGCGCGTCAAGTTCGTGAAGACCGCCGTCTTGAAGGCTGTACCGAGCAGCCGCCCCTGGTCGAGCCCGATGGAGCTCGCCTCGATTGCAAAGGCCGCGGCGCCCGCACGAAGCAGGTCGTCAAAAAGCATCTGCGTGCTCGCAGCGTCCGGCGTCGTCAACGCGGGCGCCGGCAACTGCTCGCCCTTAAAAAAAGTGCCGATGGTGCCCATGGCGGCGCAAGGCGTTCCCAAGTGCGTCAAGAGGGCGCTCACCCAGTGGCTGATGCTCGTCTTGCCGTTGGTGCCGGTGACGCCCACGCCCGCCATCTTTTCCGAGGGGCGGCCGTAGAAGTCGGACGCAATGACGCCCAGCGCCCGGCGCAGATCCGCCACCGCAGCAGCGGGCACGGACACTGCCGGCGCCGTTTCGCGCGGCTCATAGAGAACCGCCGCCGCACCCTGCGCCACCGCTTTTTCCGCCCACTGAAGACCGTCCGCCTTCTCGCCCTTCAAGGCAACGAAGACGTCCCCCGATCGCACCGTGCGGGAGTCAAGCGTAATCCGCGCTGTTGGAGCAACCGTCCGGCGCAGCCACTCAACTGCCTCGCTTGCCGCGAGCCGAACCTCAGTCATTGCGCACTCCCTTCACAAAAACGCCCATGCCGCTCACCGCGTGCGGATCGTCCGGATGAACGCCGATCAGCCGCAGGGCGCCCGCCGCCACCTCGTTGAAGACGGGGCCGGCGACAGTGCCGCCAAAATGGCTCCCCTTCACGGGCTCGTCAATCATGACGGCGACAATGATCCGCGGCTGCCCTGCGGGCGCCATGCCCACGAAGCTCGCCACGTACTTGTTGACGTACTCGCCGTTTTCAATCTTGTTGGCGGTGCCGGTCTTGCCAGCGACCGTATAGCCCTCGACGCTCACGCGGCGAGCCGTGCCGCCCGCCAAAACCGTGCCCATCATCATGGAGCGCATCTGGCGCGCCACTTCGGGACGGAACACCTGCATGCCCTGCGCCTCGCGGTTCGTGCGGCGGAAGGTGAGATCGATCACGTCGCCGTTTCGCGCGAGCGCCGTGTAGGCGCGCACGAGCTGCATCAAGGAAACGGACACGCCGTGCCCGTAGGAAATCGTCGCCTGCTCAATGGGACGCCACGTCGAGGCGGGCTTCAATCGCCCCGCCACCGCGCCGGGGAACCCCACCTTGGGCGCCGTGCCAAATCCAAGCGCCGTGTACATGTCCCACAAGGTCTGCGGCTGCATCTCAAGCGCGATCTTGCTGGTGCCGATGTTGGAAGACTTCGACACCACCTGGCTCACGGTGATCATGCCATAGTTGTGCGTGTCGCCGATCGTTCGATCGCCGATCGTGAGCTTGCCAGGCGCCGTCTGCACGAGCGTGTCGGGACGGACGATCCCGAGGTCAAGGGCCTTGGCGACCGCAAAGGGCTTCATCGTGGAGCCGGGCTCGAAGGTGTCGGTCAAGACGCGGTTTCGCACGTTTTCAAACTGAAGTGTTTTTCTCACGTTGGGGTCGTACGTGGGCCAGTTGCTCATCGCGAGAATCTCTCCCGTGTGCACGTCCGCCACGACGACGGCACCCGCCTTGGCGTCATGCCGCTCGATCGCCTCCTTCAGCGCCTTGTGCGCGATGAACTGCAGGCGGGAGTCGATCGAAAGGACCACGTCCTGACCGGCGCTCGCCTCCTTAACCCAGATGTCCTCCACGACGCGCCCCAGACGGTCGCGAATCACGCGGCGGGACCCCGACTTGCCGGAAAGCTGGCTGTTGCTTGCGAGCTCCACGCCTTCGCGGCCGTTGTTGTCGGAGTCCGTAAAGCCCACAACGTGCGCGGAAATTTCGCCGTCTGGGTAGTTGCGGCGCACTTCGTTGCCGATGTAGATGCCGGGAATCTGCATGGTGCGCACGCGCTCGGCGGTGTCGGTATCGAGCTGCCGGCGAATGTAGACGAAGTTGCGCTTCTTTTTGCCGTTCGTCGCCACTCGCTGCTCGATGTCCCCAGGCGCCATGTTGAGGACCGACGCGAGATTTGTGATCTGCGCCTCGGTGGCGTCGCTCGCCTCTTCAGGCACCGCCCAGACGCTTCGCGCCGGGATGGTCGAAGCAAGCACCACGCCGTTGCGGTCCACAATCTGGCCGCGCTGCGCAGGCACCGGGAGCGTGCGCGCATAGCGCGCCTCGCCCTGCTTTTGCAGAAACTCCGTGTCAATGCCGCACTGCAGCCAGAAGGCCTTGCCGATCACGGCCGTCAAGCCCGCAAAGAAAAAGAGGAAGAGCAGCTTGCTGCGCCCCGGCGGAATCGGCACGACCAGCATCGCCTCTTCGCCGCCGTTGGGATGCGGCTTCTTGGGAGACGCGTCCGCGCGCCAGAGAAGCTGCGCTCGATGGAGCACTTTTTCCACAAGATTCCGAAGGTTGAGCACGTTCACTTGTGCACCTCCAGATGGCGCTGCGTCATCTCTTCGGGCGCAACGTCAATCAGCACCGTGTCGGACAACTCCGCCGGCGCAAAACCCAGCTTTCTCGCGCGCTCGTTCACCGCCGCAGGGAGCGCCGCGCGGCTCAAGTCGAGCGCCAGCTGGCTCGAATCATCCGAAAGCCGCCGGGCCATGTCGCCCGCGCGCTCAATCTCCGCGAAGAGAAGGCGCACCCGATACTGCGTCCACACCAGAGAGCAGGCGCTCACCCACAGCACGACGACGGAAACGGCGCCGACAAAGAGGATGAGCGGTTCGGAAAAGCGGCTCAAGGAGAATCTCACAGCGAGCCTCCCGCCTTTTCGGTCCAGGCTAGCTCCGTGCGAACGGCAACGCGCATGACGGCGCTGCGCGCGCGAGGATTCACTTCGCACTCGGCCTTTTCTGGCTTCACGCGCACGACCTCCTTCCACCAGGGGTCGGGCAGGTCGCGCGCCGCCAGAATGATGCGGCTGTCGATCAAGCGCTCGGGATGGGCGCCCGCTTCAAGAAAATGCTTCACGATCCGGTCTTCCAGAGAATGGAAGCTGATGACCGCGAGCTTTCCTTCGGGTTCGAGAATCGATCCCGCGGCGTTCAAGGCCGCCGAGAGTTCATCGAGCTCGCCGTTGATGAAGATGCGGATCGCCTGAAAGCTTCGCGTCGCCGGATGCTGCTTCGGGTCGCACGCCGAGCGCGGCACCGCCCCAGCGATCGCCTGCGCGAGGTCCGCCGTGCGCGTAAAAGGCTTCACGTCCCGGCGCGCTACAAGCGCCCGGGCGATGCGCCCCGCAAAGCGCTCTTCGCCATAAACCTTCAAGACACGCTCGATTTCCGTGGCGCCCGCCTTCGCAAGCCACTCCGAAGCCGTCATGCCGGACTCGGTGTCCATGCGCATGTCAAGCGGTCCGTCCATGCGGAAGGAAAAGCCGCGCTCGGCATCATCAATCTGCGGGCTGCTCACGCCAATGTCCATCAGAACGCCCGTGACACAGCGGATGCCGCGCGCTTCGAGCGCTTCGGCCATCTGGGAAAACGGCGCATGAATGATGGAAAAGCGCGGATCGGTGATGGCCTTCGCGGCCGCCACCGCTTCCGGGTCGCGGTCAAAGGCAATGACGCGTCCCGCCTCGGAAAGCTTGGCGAGAATGCGCCTAGTGTGGCCGCCGCGGCCGAAGGTCGCGTCCACGTAAAGCCCGTCCGTGCGAGTGACGAGCGCCTCAGGCGCTTCATCGCCCAAAACGGATTTGTGAATGAATTCAACGGAAGCCGATGTTTCGTCCATGCCGTCCCCCGTTAGAAGTGGAAGTCCGCGGCCGCGTCGGCGAGGCCGGCCAGCGCCGCCTCCTCTTCTGCACGCAACCGATCGGCGTTCCAAAGTTCGAAATGCTCGCCCATGCCGACCAAGGCCACTTCCTTCTCCAGGGTGCAGAGGGTACGCAGCTCGGCCGGAATGAGCAGACGCCCGGCGGCGTCCACCGAGAGATCAACGGCGCTCCCCATCACGATGCGCTGCAGGGCGCGGGCGGAGAAAGGCAGGGCGGCGAGGGCCTTGCGGCGTTCAAGCCACACGGGGCGCGGGTACAACAGGACGCAGCCGTCCGGATGACGCGTAAGCGTCACCTGAAGCGAGCACGCCTCATTGAGCGCTTCACGATGCCTTGTCGGAATCGTCATGCGCCCTTTGGCGTCAAGCGTCAAAAGCGATGTACCCTGAAACACGCAGTGCCCCTGCCAGCACGTTGATCCTTGAAATAAAGCGGAAAAGGATGCACCGGCCCTGTGCACGGGTGCCGTCGCCCACTTTTTCCCACTTTTTGACCCCCGCACTTTAGCACAGTACTCAATAAGCAGTACTCGCCCGCTAATTCGAAATATTCCAAATGCCGGAAGGGTTTCTACGCGCAGTCAAACCGGCGCTTCCTCGATGCGAATGAGTTTCAGTTGCGCTTCGTGCTCGCGATAGTCGGGATCAATTTCAGCAACGTGCGCCCAGAATCGGGCGGAGTGATCCATGTGGGAGAGGTGGGCGAGCTCATGCGCGATCACGTAGTCGCTTACGGCCTCAGGGAAAAGCACGAGGCGCCAGGAAAGCCGGATGACGCCGCGGCTGTCGCACTGCCCCCAGTAGGAGACGGCGTCTGACAAGTGAATGGCGGACGGCGCGTCCCCGGCTTTTTTCGCCAAAGCCGCCGCGCGGCCGGGAAACGTTCGGGCGGCCTGCGCCGCAAGCCACCCGCGCAAGAAGCCGCGAATGCGCCCGGGCGACGCGTCCCTCGGAAGAGCCGCCCGCAGGACGGCCTGCCCGCTCCGCGTCACCAGCGTCGTCTTGTCGGCGCCCAGCAGCAGCCCCGTCGGACGCCCTCGAAAGAGAAAGCGGCCTCCGTTCCGAAATTCAAACTGCGCGGCCCAGTCGCGCGCCTTGTCCTGCCGCGCGAGATGCTTTTCAATCCAGCGGCGCTTGGCAAGGATGAATTCCTCCACCGCCGCAACGGGCATGCTCAAGGGAGCGTGCGCCGCGAGCCCCGACGCCTCGATGCGAAGCACCAGACTGAGGCGCCGCTCCCTCAGAAGTCGATAGGAAAAGACCGCATCATCCTCGCGGACAGTGCGGTCTTCCATCGTGACGGGTTCAAGCCGCGGCATGATCGTCCCGTCGAGCCATGTCAGCAACAGCCCCTTCGATCCAGGCTTCGACTGTAGCGTTCACATCGGCAAAGTCCCGGCCCGCCGCCTCGATCACGGGGCCGATCGCCACGTGAATCACGCCGGGCGTTTTGGCGATGCTGTTTCTCGGCCAAAGCCTTCCTGCGTCATGCGCCACGGGGAGCACCGGGACGCCGGTAGCGACGGCAAACCGAGCGCCCCCGGACTTGTAGCGACTGCGGCTTTTCCACGCAACGCGCGTCCCTTCCGGAAAAAGAATCACCCACCAGCCCGACGCGATGAAGTCGCGCCCCTTCTTCAAGAAGGAGGCGTAGGCGGAAACGCCTTTTTCACGATTGACAGCGATCATGCCCATCGACTTCAAGGCCCAGCCGAAGAAGGGAATCCAATGAAGGGACTCCTTGTACACAAACCCCATGCGATGCGGCAGGTAATAAGGGAGAAAGAGCGTCTCCCACGCCGAGGAGTGCTTGGCGAGAACGACGACCGGACGGTCGTCCGCGGGAATGTTTTCCGCCCCCGTGACCTCGTAGGTGATGCCGCAGATAGTGCAAAGCAACTTCATCACAAGGCCCAGCCAGGGGCGGATGATGACGTCATAGCGCCGGGCGGCGCTCATGACGGGGGCTGTCAAGAGGACGGCAAGAGCGACAGGAACCATCGTCACGGCAAAAGCCGCGTAAAAAAGCCATCCTCTTAACGTGCGCATGGACTTAGTGCGCGAGGGCGGAGAGCTCCGCCACGGCGTTCATGAGCGCGTAGAGCTTCACAAGAAGCGCCTGACGATTCGCGCGCACGGCCGAATCCTCGGCGTTCACCATCACGTCCGCAAAGAACGCGTCCACCGGAGCCTTGAGGCCCGCGAGCGACTCGAGCATCTCGCTGAATTCGCCCTTCTCATAGTGCGCAAGCGCCACGGGCTCGTGCTGCCCCAGCGCTTCAAAGAGCGCCTTTTCCGCGGGCTCCGCAAAGAGTTCGGGCTTCACTTCCGTGGGCTTTTCGCCTTCGATCTTCTTCAAAATGTTGCCGATGCGCTTGTTGGCCGCGGTGAGGCTTTCGGCTTCAGGCAATTCCATGAAGTGCTTCACGGCCGCAAGACGCGCCTTCACGTCCGCAAGCTTCATCGGACGCTTCACGAGCACGGCCTCCACTTCCTGAGCGGAGTACCCCGCTTCGCGCATCATGACGCGCAGGCGGTCAAAGAAGAAGTTCACGAGCTCAGCGGAGGCGTCAGACACGCCCGCCACGGTCTTTTCCACTTCAAAGCCAAGGGCCACGAGCTCATCCAAAGCCACCGGGAGCGACTTCTCAATCATCATGCGCAGAACGCCCAGCGCATGGCGGCGCAGCGCGAAGGGATCCTTTTCGCCGGTCGGCAGCTGACCGATGCCAAACATGCCGACGAGGGTCTCGATCTTGTCCGCCAGCGCCACGGCCACCGCTTCGGGGCAGGACGGAAGTTCGTCGCCGGCAAAACGCGGCTGGTAGTGCTCGCGAATCGCCACGGCGACTTCGGGCGCCTCGCCGTCGTTCTTGGCGTAGTACTCGCCCATGATGCCCTGAAGTTCCGGGAATTCGCCCACCATGAGGGTGCGAAGGTCGGCCTTGGCAAGCATCGCAGCGCGCTCGCACTTTTCGACGTCCGCGCCAATCGCCTTCGCGATGCGGCCCGCAATCGCCTTCACGCGCAGCATGCGCTCGGCCTGAGTGCCCAGCTTGTTGTGGTAGACCACGTGCTTCAAGCCCGGAACACGGCTTTCCAGCGTTTCCTTGCAGTCCTGGTTGTAGAAGAACTCGGCGTCCGCAAGACGTGCGCGCACCACGCGGGCGTTGCCCGAGACGATGGCCCGGCCGCCGTCCTTAGCCTCAATATGGGAGACAAGGGCGAACTTGTTCATGAGCTTGCCGTCAGCCGAGCGCATCGGGAAGTACTTCTGATTCGTCTGCATCGTGAGAATCAGGCATTCTTCCGGCACCGCAAGGAACTTCTCCTCGAATTCGGACACGTAGATCACCGGCCATTCAGTGAGCGAATTCGTTTCGTCGATGAGGGACTCGGGCGCGATCAGCGTGCCGTTGTGAGCCTTGGCGGCTTCTTCGAGCTTCGCAACGAGAATCGCGCGGCGCTCGGCGTAGTCGGGAATGACCTTCGCAGACTTCATCTCCGCTTCGTAGGCATCAGCGGACGTAATTTCCACGTAGCCCTGCGTGTGGAAGCGATGGCCGCGCGTCGTGCGGCCCGCTTCCAGGCCGAACATCGTAACGGGCACGACCTTGTCGCCGTAGAGCGCCGTGAGGTGCTTCACCGGGCGAACAAACTGAACGGTCGTCACGCCGTCGGCGAGCTGGTAATTCATGACCTTCGGAATGGGAAGCGCCTTCACCGAAGCTTCCAGCGCCTTCTGAAGGCCCGCCGCAAGCTCCACGCCCGTGCGCACGCCTTCGTAAAAGAGCTGTTCGTTCTTGCCGTCGGATTCGCGCTTCAGGGCTTCCACGGAGCAGTCAATGCCCAGGGAGGCCATCTTCTTAGCGAGCGCCGGGGTCGCCTTACCGTCCGCGCCAATGCCCACCTTCACGGGCACGAGCTTCTGGCGGAACGCTTCGTCCGGAGACTTTGCGAGAACGTTCGTGATGAGGACCGCCATGCGGCGGGGAGCGCCAAAGGAGTGCACAACGCTTTCTTCGGTCGTGAAGTGCGCGGCCTTCAAGTGGCTCGCCACCCCCTGAGCAAAGGCTTCGGAAAGCTTCTTGAGGGCCTTCGGCGGCAGTTCTTCGGTCTGAAGTTCAACTAACAAGCTGGTCATTTCTTTCTCGATTCAGTATTCGCGGATGGTTCTCTAATTACTGCGCCGCCTTGGCGCCCTTCAGCATCGGGAAGCCCAGTCTCTCGCGGGACTCGTAGTAGCTCTGAGCCACTTCGCGGCTGAACTTGCGGATGCGGGAGATATAGGCCGCGCGCTCGGTGACGCTGATGGCGCCGCGCGCGTCGAGAAGATTGAAGGTGTGGCCGGCCTTGAGAACCATTTCGTACGCAGGGAGCGCCAACTGCGCTTCCATGAGGCGCTTTGCCTCCCCTTCGAAGTAGTCGAACTGCTTGAAGAGCTTCTCGGGATCGCTCGCCTCAAAGTTGTAGTGGCTCTGCTCGACTTCGTTCTGATGGAAGACGTCGCCGTAGGTGAGCTTGTGCTCGACGCCCATGCCGTCCTTCCAGTTCGTGTAGACGAGGTCAAAGACGTTGTCGCAGTTCTGCAGGTACATCGTGAGGCGTTCAAGGCCGTAGGTGATTTCACCCGTGATCGGCTTGCATTCCAGGCCACCCACCTGCTGGAAGTACGTGAACTGCGTCACTTCCATGCCGTTCATCCACACTTCCCAGCCAAGGCCCCAGGCACCCAGCGTCGGATTTTCCCAATTGTCCTCCACGAAGCGGATGTCGTTGACTTCGGTGTCAATGCCAAGCGCGCGCAGACTGTCGAGGTAAAGGTCAACAATGTTCACCGGGGCGGGCTTCAAGACCACCTGGAACTGATGGTGCTGATGCAGACGGTTGGGGTTTTCACCGTAACGGGCATCCTTCGGACGACGGGACGGCTGCACATAGGCGGCGCGCCAGGGTTCCGGACCGAGCGCGCGCAGGAATGTGGCGGTATGCGACGTCCCTGCCCCGACCTCGATGTCGATCGGCTGCAAGAGAGCGCAGCCCTGCTTATTCCAATACTGCTGCAAGCGCAGAATTACTTCCTGAAAGGTAATCATGGTTCTTGTGACCCGGAAAAATTGCGGCGCGCCGATCGATTGATGCTTCGGTACGTCTTCCATAACGGCGGCGCGACGCACGACGCCGCACCAAAATGGAGGATTTTAACGCAGGGGTTTCAGATTTAGCCGTGCGGCCGGCGAATTTTTGAACCGCCAGCTGCGCCGATCCCGCCAGAAGCGTCAGCGGCGGCGCTGGGCAAAACGCCGAAGCGCCGCCAGCAGCAGAACGAAAAGCGCAACGCCGCCCGCGGGCGCATCCCCCCAGCGCACATAGGGCGTGGCGTCGCCTCGAGCCGTCACAAAAACCGCATCCAGATTCTGCGCCCCCGGCGACGCCAGACGCTCCACGCGCCCTGTGGCGTCGATCACCGCCGAGTAGGCGTTGTTCACCGCCTGCAGCTGGGGCCGCGCGAATTCACGGGAGCGCATGGCGGAAATCTGCGTGAACTGATGCGCCGCCTTTTCGCCGAACCACCCGAGATTGGCGACGGTGACCAAGTACGCCGGCGCTTCCGTCAAACGCCACCAGCCGCGCATTTCGCTGGCAAAGTTGTTTTCATAGCAGACGGCGCCCGCCAGAGGCACTCCCGCCGCCTTCACGGTCGCCTCCGGGAGTTTTCCCCGTTGCTGATCGGCCATCGGAATAGCCAGCGCATCCACAAACCAGCGAAAGCCCCAGGGCACGAATTCGCCGAAGGGAACGAGGTGGCGCTTGGAATAAACGGGAACGAAGCTGCCGTCAGCCCCAGCGATCCAAAGCGAATTGAAGAACTGGCGGGGCGAAGGCTCATTGAAGGCGTTGAAGACCACGTCCGCCTCCGTCTTCACCGCTACGCGCTGCGGCAAAAGCGCCAGGTCCGCCGGAAGCCTCCCCAAGGGCGCCGCGTAGACGCTCTCAGGCCAGACAATGAGGTCAAGTCGGCTTCCCAAGGGACTCGCAAGCGACATCGCCTCCACGCGCTCCAGACGCTTTTCCTGATCCCGCCGCGTCATCGCAAGCGCCACCGGCAGATCGGGCTGCACGAGGCGAACATCCAGCCGGCCTCCCGTCTGAGACCACGTGACAGGCTCCAAAGCCACCGCGCCCAAAGCAGCGACGCCCGCCGCCATCGCGGCAGCGGTCTTGACGGCCACGCTCGTCATGCCCGCCGCCGACGCCGCAGCCGCCCCGGCGATGAAAAGCCCCGCGAGCGCCACGGCATGCACGCCGCCCGCGGGCGCCCACGCCGCAAGAATCGTGGTGTCAAAGGCGTAGCCCGTCGTAAGCCACCCAAAGCCCAGCACGTCCGTGCGGACGATTTCGGAAAGCACCCAGCCCGCCGGGAGCAAAAAAGCGGCCGCCGCGCCGGAAGAAAACTTCAGCCAGTGCGCCGCAGCCGCCGGCACGGCGTAGGTGAACGCGAGCACCGCCGCCATCACGAAGACGCCCCCGGCGGCGAGCGTGTCGCCCACGCCGCCGTAGACCGACATGGCGCGGTGCGTCCACGAAAGGCCGAAGGCAAAATATGCGAGCCCCCAGAGCCAGCCCATCAGCGCCGCCTCCTTCACCGACTCGCTTTTTTCGATGACGTAGAAAACCAGCGCAGCGGCCGCGACCGTCACAAACCACAGTCCCGTCGGCGCAAACCCCAGCGTCGCCGCCACCCCCGCAACCAAGGCCGCCGCCGCGCGACAAAGTGCGCCTTGTCGCCCGCCTTCCGTAAAAACGTTCACCACGCGCTAGGACTCCTTGTCTGTCGCCGGCGCCCCCTGGGCCGCCACGACTTTTTCCGCGAGGAACAACGTCGCCTGGCGCTCGTCCCCCTTCATGACGCGAAAGCGGAAGCCCTCGATTTCGATCGCCTCCCCCTTGTGCGGCACGTGCTCAAACCGATCCGTGATAAGGCCGCCGATCGTTTCGCAGTAGTCGTCTTCAAAAGCGCAGCTGAAATAGCGGTTGAACTGCTCCAGTTCCGTCCCCGCCTTGATGCGCCAGTGCTCGGCGTCGAGCGCCACGATGTTGTCGCCTTCCGGGTTCACGCGATCGAACTCGTCATCGATTTCGCCCACGATCTGCTCGATCACGTCTTCAATCGTGATGAGCCCGGAAATGGAGCCGAATTCGTCAATCACGAGCGCCATGTGGTTGCGGCTTGCGCGAAAGTCCTTCAAGAGGATGCGCACGGGCTGCGTCTCGGGCACAAAGCGCGCCGGCCGCAGGTGCGAAGCAATGTCGTACTCGGGATTGATGAGAAGACGCAAGAGGTCCTTGGCGTGAAGAATGCCCTTCACCGCATCCAAGTCACCGTCTACCACGGGAAAGCGCGAATGCCCGCGGGCGATGAGCTTAGTGAGCCAGACCTCCCGCTTTTCCGTGAGGTCCACGGCCTCAATCTGGGCGCGCGGCACCATCAAGTCCGCCGCGCAGAGCTCAGACACCTGAAGCGCCCCCTCGATCATCTGATAGACGTCCGGCGCGATGAGCTCCGACTCCTTCGCCTCCTTCAAGGTTTCCATCAGCTCTTCGCGGTTTTCAGGCTTGTCGTGAAACGCCGTGCGAAGGCGCTTCAAAAAACCGTGTTCGTGATTGTGGTCTTTATGGTCTTCTTCTGTCATAAGTCTGTGTCAGCCAGCGACTCCGCGATAAACAGCTTTCAGGCGCGCGGAGCCTGCCGGCAGTAAAAAAGGCGGGCGGATTTTGAACCACCCGCGTGACGAGGTCATGACGCTGAGTTTAATGGCCTTTGGCCTTGTCGCTGTAAGGATCGGCAAAGCCCAGACCCGCGAGGATCTTCGTCTCCTCTTTTTCCATCGCCTCGGCCTCTTCGTCCGTCAAATGATCCCACCCCTGCGCGTGCAGGACCGAGTGGATGAGCATGTGCGCTAGATGCTCCCGAAAGCTCTTTTCCTGCTCTCGGGCCTCCTTTTCAATCACCGCCGTGGCGATGACGATGTCGGCCTGCGCGACGGGAGCGTGGCTGTAGTCAAACGTGAGAACGTTCGTCGCATAGTCCTTCTTGCGATAGGTGCGGTTTAATTCCCGCCCCTCGTCGTTCCCCACAAAGCGCACGGCGCCCTCAAAGGGCACGAAGCTAGCGGCCTCGATCCACTGCGTCATCTCAGCGCGCGTGGGGAGGCGCTTTTTCGCGCCGTCCGTGCGCTCAAACGTCACCGTCGCCTTCTTGCCAGCCTTCTTTGCCATGGCTCAAGCCTCCGAATCCAGTTTTTCGGCCGCAGCCTTCGCCGCTTCGCGCTCGGCCTTGTCACGCGCCTTCTCGCGCGCCTCGTACGCGTCGTAGGCGCGAACGATGGCGCCCACGAGCGGGTGTCGCACCACGTCTTCGCTGGTGAAATGCACCATGGCGATGCCGCGCACGTCGGCAAGCACCTTCTCAGCGTGCGCCAGACCGCTTCTCACGCCGCGCGGCAGGTCCACCTGCGTCACGTCGCCCGTGATGACGGCTCGCGTCCCAAAGCCAATGCGCGTCAAGAGCATCTTCATCTGCTCCACGGTCGTGTTCTGCGCCTCGTCCAGAATGACGAAGGCGTTGTTCAGCGTCCGGCCGCGCATGTACGCCAGAGGCGCGATCTCAATCACCTGCTTTTCAATGAGGCGCTGGGTCTTTTCAAATCCGAAGAGATCAAAAAGGGCGTCGTAAAGCGGCCGCAGGTATGGATCCACCTTCTGCGCGAGGTCCCCAGGCAAAAAGCCCAGACGCTCGCCCGCTTCAATCGCGGGACGCGTGAGCACGATGCGCTCCACCGCGTCGCGCTCGAAGGCGTCCACGGCCGCGGCGACCGCGAGATAGGTCTTCCCCGTGCCCGCAGGCCCGATGCCGAACGTGACGTCCGTCTCCATCAGGGCCTTCAAGTAGCGCTTCTGATTGGGCGTGCGAGGCTTCAGGCCAGAGCGGCGGGTCTTCAAAACCACGCCGTCCGTGTCTTCGGTCTCCCCGCCGCGCTCTTCGGCGATCACCATCATCTGCACGTCGTTTACGGTGAGGTCGTCCCCCGCCTGCACGCGCTGCGCGGCGCGGCGGATGACGGCCGCCGCCTTTTCAGCGTTGGCACCCGCAAAGCGGAAGTGGCTTCCGCGGCGAATCACCTGAACGGAAAAGGCGTTTTCCACCTGACGGAGGTTTTCGTCTAGAGCGCCCACAAGGGTCTGCAGCTCATTGGGCGTCAGATCAGCGGAAAACACCTGAGAATTGTCGGCAGCGGCCATCACTTTGTCTCCAGAACGCCGCCCAGCGTGTGCGGAAAGACGTCCGTGATCTTGAGGTTCACCATCTTGCCGATGAGCCCGGCGTCTCCCTTGAAGTTCACCACGCGGTTGTTGTCGGTGCGGGCGGCGAGAACGCCTTCGCCGCGGCGGGCTTCGCCCGTCACGAGACAACGCTCGACGCGGCCCAGCATGGCGCGGGAGAGTTCGTCTGCCTTTGCGTTGTTCACGGCCTGCAGGTGCTGCAATCGGCGCAGCTTCACTTCCTGCGGCGTGTCGTCAGGGAGGTCTGCCGCGGGCGTGCCGGGACGCTTTGAGTAAACAAAGGAGAAGCTCGCGTCAAAACCCACTTCATCAATGAGGCGCATCGTCTCATTGAAGTCCGCCTCCGTCTCGCCGGGGAACCCCACGATGAAGTCCGTCGCCACCGCAATGTCGGGGCGCACGGCGCGCAGCTTCGCGATGCGATCCAGATACCAGTCGTGCGTGTAGCCGCGCTTCATCGCCGCGAGAATTCGGTCCGAACCGCTTTGCACCGGGAGGTGCACGTGGTTTGCGAGCTTCGGCAGCCGCCCGTAGGCTTCAATCAAGCGGTCAGAAAATTCCGTCGGATGGCTCGTCGTGTAGCGGATGCGCTCGATGCCTTCGATTTCGCTCACGTACTCCAAGAGAAGCGCGAAGTCCACCTCGGCGCCGTCGGCGCCCTTGCCGCGATAAGCGTTGACGTTCTGTCCCAAAAGCGTGATTTCCTTCACGCCCTGCTCGGCGAGGATGGAGCACTCCACAAGGACGTCCATCAAGGGGCGGCTCATCTCTTCGCCGCGGGTGTAGGGAACGATGCAATAGGTGCAGTACTTGCTGCAGCCTTCCATCACGGACACGAAGGCGGTCGGCCCCTCCACGCGGGGCTCGGGCAGGCAGTCAAACTTTTCAATCTGCGGGAAGGTGATGTCCACCTGCGGCTTTCCGGTCTTCACGCGGGTCTCCAGAAGCTTCGGCAGGCGATGCAGGGTCTGCGGTCCGAACACCACGTCCACCCAGGGCGCGCGGCGGAGGATGTTCTCGCCCTCCTGGCTCGCGACGCAACCGCCGACGGCAATCATCATGCCGGGGCGGTTCTTCTTCATTTCGCGGATGCGTCCAAGGTCGGAGAAGGTCTTCTCCTGCGCCTTTTCTCGAATGGAGCAGGTGATGATCACCACGAGGTCGGCGTTTTCAGGCTCGGGGATGCGTTCGTACCCTTCTTCGCGCATGAGGTCGATGATGCGCGCGGAGTCGTAGTCGTTCATCTGGCAGCCGAAGCTGCGCAGGTAGATTTTCTTGGTATCGGCTGACACGGTTTTTATCCGGTGGCTGTTAAGGAAAGGGGCGGATTCTAATGGAATTTTTCGATTTGCTCAGCTTCGCCTCAAAGTACAAACAGCTTATATACCATTGCTAAAAAAGCAGATGACGGCTATAGTGTGCTTGAGATAACTCGTGAAGGATCAGTGCTGGGTTCCCGAATGGGAGTAGGCTGTATGGCCAAGAATTCCTTTGCCCCTGGGGTTATCTTCCCTTCTTCTTTGTTTTCGGCACTATAGCTTCAAGAATGCTCTTGGGGTTGTTGCGGAGAACCTCAAACAGGAAATCGATCGCCTTCTGCGAATAGGAGTATTGCTTGTTCTTGTATATATCATTAACAAAGCAATATTCCGCGTTTGATTTCAATCCATAGTACGCCAGTAGATTGTTGAGGTGAAATTTGTTGACCTCAACAACGTTCCCCCTGAACAAAAGCACTACCCCTGTTTGGTGCAACTTGTCGCACAACCGTTTCATCAAGGCTTTTGTCGTAAACGGATGTGTCTTCGTCGGATCCGTCACTTTGTTCAAAACGACTACCGGATCCTCTCCATCGCGACAAATATGAACTATATTCGTTGCCTCATCTCTCTTCTTTGTTATATAGTGCTCATGATTGACTGTTATAGCAAATCGGCTCCCGTTTTCCTGACAAAGTCGAAATATTTTTTGAGCGTTCTCTAGCAATCTTGTAGAAACAGCATCAGAGTACTTCCCCCGAATTTGTGTTTCTTCAATCGCCCTAAACGATACTGTCAATGATAAGAAATTCTCCGGAATGTGTTCCGTGATATCAATACCAAGTAATTCATTGATTTTTACAGAAAAATTAACAACATTTGCTTGAAATAAAGGGGTATAAACCGCTTCATATTCCTCGGTAATGAAGTGTGTGCTTGTATTCCTCAGCTCAATGATCTTTTCCAAATTGAGCCGCAAAGGATCTTTTTCGTTTGTAAAAACCTTTCGTATACACCCCTCTAGCGACAACGTTCTCGAAGGATTGTCCGAAAAATAAATCGCCTGTTCACCATCGCGCTGCACCAAATAAGCCTTCAGCATCAACTCCCAAGCATTGACAGCAAAAACTGCAAAACCTTCAACTCGGTACTTAATGGTTGGCTTGTTGTAAATTTCAATTGCCAGAAGGAAAGCTTCTACGGCCTTGTCCTTCAGCATTCTGGAGACATCTTTCATACTGGACTCACTGTGCAAAAATAAACTTTTCAACTATATCAAAATACAACCGATTTTTACACCTACTCTTATCACCTTCCCTTGGCTAACTTTTGCTAAACCTTATCTGAGCTTAGTATCTTTGATTATTTCAAAATTTCTCATGCTATATACATTTTAAAACAAGAGTTAGTTACACGAATGACTTATACAGAAGAACACCTTCATACAAGTCCTGACGTGGTCACGATCTCACTCATCCACAAGCTACAAAACTCGCAAACTTCACGCCCTCCAAACATCTTTTCTCATCACCTTCACAGCATTTTGGTAGAATCCTGAAGCTAATCAATAGATTCACTCCATCATGCCAAACATTAAAGGCAACGCTCTGCTTTCAGGTGACTCCAAGACCGTCGATCTCATGGCGGCCGTGCCCGCTCAAAGCGAAGCGTATCTGAAGACCCTCATTGCCTTTGCCAACAGCGACGGCGGTCGGCTCGTGTTCGGCGTCGAAAAAGACACGCACAAAATCGTGGGCTTGAAGAACAAGACGCTCTTTGACGCCATGGACAGCATCTCCAGCGCCATCGCCGAGAACTGTGAGCCGCGCATCAATCCCGCCCTCTGGCTGAAAAACATCGACGACAAAACGATTCTCATCGTCTCCGTCCCCCGTGGATCGCAAAAGCCCTACTACCTGAAGTCTCAAGGCCTCATCGACGGCACCTACCAGCGCTTCGGCGGCAACACGCGCCTCGTTGAAAACTATCAGCTCAAGGAGCTCATTCTCGAAGGCAGCCGCCGTTGCTACGACCAGCAGCCCTGCCCAGACCTTGAAGTGACGGCTGAAGACATCGAAACGCTTTGCGAAAGCCTCTACCTAACGGCGTTGAAAAACACGCTGGACGAAAGAGAACAAAAGACGCTTCGCCGTCCCGCCAAGGACACGCTGCTCTCCTGGGGCGTTTTGAAGGACGTCAACAGCCGGATCGTTCCAACCGTCGCTTACGCACTCCTTACCGGCCAACTTCCCGATCAGCCTTGCATTCAGTGCGCCGTCTTCGAGGGTGACACGCGCGTCCGGTTCCTCGATCGTCTCGACGTCACGGGGCCGGTGCAGGATCAGCTCGACGGCGCGGTTCGCTACGTCACGGAAAAGCTGCATTGCGCCATGAACGACGAAGCTCACTGCGAGCTTCCCATTGACAGCGTCCGCGAACTCATTGCCAACACCATCGCCAGCCGCAGCTACCTCAATCCCGGAAACATTCAAATTGCGCTCTACGACAACCGGCTGGAAATCACGGCGCCGGGCCTGCTGCCATCCGGCATCACGCCTCAAAAGCTGAAGGAAGGCTACTCAAAGATTCGCAATCGAGCGCTGGCGGAAGCCTTTGCCTACATGCGTCTCATCACGCTCTGCCATAGCGGCATCCCCCGCTGCTTCAAGGCGTGCGAAGCGCTTGGACTTCCTTCGCCGCAGCTCATTGACTTCGATGCCACCTTGCGAATCCATGTGTTTCGAAACAAGCGTCAGCTCAATCCGCCCCTGCAGAACCGACTACAATGCAGGCCTGTTTTTAAACAAAACTGTCAACGTGCTTTCTGATTTCGCCGACAGTTTTTCTTTTAATTTAGACGACAAATGAAAGAAATCCGCACCCGCATCGCCCCGTCTCCGACCGGCATGATGCACCTCGGTACCGCCCGCACGGCCATCTACTGCTGGGCAGTCGCCCGTCACCTCGGCGGCAAGTTCCTGCTTCGCATTGAAGACACCGATCAGAAGCGCTCCACCGACGAAGCCACGCAGGTCATTCTGGACTCGATGAAGTGGCTCAACCTCGACTACGACGAGGGCCCCATCTATCAGATGGACCGTCTTGACCGCTATCGCGAGCTTGTGGACCAGATGCTCGCCGACGGCCGCGCCTACAAGTGCTACGCCACGCCCGAAGAACTTGACGCGATGCGCGAAGAGCAGCGCGCCAAGGGCATCAAACCCCGCTACGACGGCCGCTGGCGTCCGGAAAACTGCGTCGGCAAGGCGATCCCCGAAGGCGTGAAGCCCGTCATCCGCTTCCGCAACCCCGACGACGGCGACGTCACCTGGAATGACGCGGTTTACGGCCCGATCACCATCTCCAACAAGGAGCTGGACGACCTCATCATCATGCGCGACGGCATCCCCACCTACAACTTCGCGGTGGTGGTGGACGACTGGGACATGAAAGTGAGCCACGTGATCCGCGGCGCCGACCACATCAACAACACGCCCCGCCAGATCAACCTCTACAAGGCGCTCGGCGCTGAAGTGCCGGTCTTTGCGCACCTGCCGCTCATCAACGGCCCCGACGGCCAGAAGCTCTCAAAGCGCCACGGCTCCGTGTCCGTGATGGAGTATGAAGCCCGAGGGTTCCTCCCCGAAGCCGTGTTCAACTACCTTGCTCGTCTGGGCTGGGGCCACGGCAACATGGAGAAGTTCAGCCGCGACGAACTGGCAAAGGTCTTTGACCTTTCTGACTGCTCTCGCGCCGCCGCCCGCATCGACTTCAAGAAGTTCGAGTGGCTCAACGCCCAGTACATGAAGGAAGCCGACGACGAGCGCCTTGCCGACCTCGTTCGCGCCCGCATTGAAAAGCGCGGAGGCAAGGTGGAGGGCGGCCCCTGCCTTGCTGGCGTCTGCTCTCTCTTGAAGACCCGCGCGGCGACCTTGGAAGCGCTCGCCGATCAGGCGCTCTTTTTCTACAAGCCCTTGGAGCGCGACGCCGACGCCGTGAAGGCGGCGCTTGCGGACGGCAACAAGGAAGCCTTGATTGACTTCCGCGACGAAATCACAAAGCTCGCGGACTTCACGCAGCCCAACATTTACGGCGCCATCAAGGCCGTAATGGAAAAGCGCGGCATCAAGATGGGGCCGATTGCGACGCCCCTGCGTGTTCTCGTCTGCAACGTTGACAAGACGCCGCAGATTGACAAGACGCTCGAGCTCTTCGGCAAGGATGAAGTGCTCGCCCGCATTGAAAGCGGTCTTGCGATGGCAGCCTGATCGTCAGGTCTGACACCGACAAACGGGCGGCTGGGTCTTCTCCTGCCGCCCGTTTTCATTTTTTTCGCTCGAACCGCTTGCATTTTCCCAAAGGGGTGCATATACTTCGCATCTCTGTTCGGGAACGAGCAGAAACAAAGAGTGCGCCGGTAGCTCAGTTGGATAGAGTACCTGGCTACGAACCAGGGGGTCGCGGGTTCGAATCCTACCCGGCGCACCAAGATAATCCCGAATCGCCTAAAGCGGTTCGGGATTTCCTTTTGTCTGTACGTTTTGTCCGTTCCCCGCGGCGGATGCTTTTCTTCGAAAAACGATGAAAGCCTTTCTGGCAGAACTCGCCGCCATCCATCCCTCGCATCACGCTACGCGCGCCCTCTTCTTTTTGGCCGGCACCGCCTTTGCCGTCTGGTCCGCGCTGGTTCCCTTTCTCAAAGTTCGCACCGGCGCCGACGAAGCGACGCTCGGGCTGCTGCTCCTGTGCCTTGGGGGCGGATCGCTCCTCGTGATGCCGTTTTCAGGCCTTCTCGTCTCCAAGTTCGGCTGCCGGCGCGTTCTTTCCGTCGCCTGCCCGCTGGGCGTTTTGTGCCTGCCGGCGCTCGCGTGGGTGGACTCCGTCGGGGGTGCCGCGGTTTTGATTGCGCTCATGGGAGCACTGCTGGGCACGGTGGACGTGACGATGAACATTCAGTCCGTCATCGTGGAAAAAGCGGCCGGCAAGCCCATGCTCTCGGGCTTTCACGCCTGCTACTCCTTGGGCGGCATCGCAGGCGCCGGCCTCATGAGCCTTTTTCTCAACTGCCGTCTGACGCCCCTCATTTCAGCCTTCGTGCTGCTTGCCATCTTTGCGCTGATGCTCTGGAAGCTGCTGCCGCACTGCCTAGCCAAGGCGCCCGCGCCCGAAGTAAGCACCACCAAGCACCGCGCCTTTCCGCCGCTGCCCATTCTTTTTCTGGGGTTGCTCTGCTTCATCCTGTTCATGACGGAAGGCAGCGTCCTCGACTGGTCCGCCGTCTACCTGCGGGAGATTTCCGAAGCCGACGCCGCCAACGCGAGCCTCGGCTTTGCGGCCTTCGCAGCGCTGCAGGCCGCGGGGCGCCTCATCGGCGACCGGCTCATCACGAAAATCGGACGCATGGCGACGGTGCTCGCCGGGGGACTTCTCTGCTCCGTCGCGCTCGCGATTCTCGCCGCGGGCGTGGGACAGGCGGCGGCTTTCGCCTCCTTTGCGCTTTTGGGCATCGCCACCGCAAACATCATCCCGGTCTTCTTCTGGGCCGCTGGCAACCAGAAGCTCATGCCGGTTGAAGGCGCCATGTCGGCCGCCTCCACCTGCGGCTACCTCGGCGTTCTCGCGGGCCCGGCCTTGATCGGCTTTGCCGCCCACGCCTTTTCGCTTCCCGCGGCGTACGCGATGGTAGGCGTGCTGACGCTTTTCGTCGCCGCCACGTCGTTCCGGTTCCGCCGATAATTTCTGCGCAGCAACAACGCGCCGCCGCCCTCACGACACGAAAGCGGCGGCGTTTTTTTCTTCAACGGGCAATTTTTGGCAAAAAAAAATCAGCCCTGCGGCTGATTCGGTGGCGTCCCCTAGCGGATTCGAACCGCTGTACCGACCGTGAAAGGGTCGTGTCCTGGGCCTCTAGACGAAGGGGACCCTGAATCCTTTTGGTGGAGGTTAGCGGGATCGAACCGCTGACCTCTTGCATGCCATGCAAGCG
>CAVACW010000007.1:0-32496 GCA_963587345.1 uncultured Oscillospiraceae bacterium
ACCGCTTTCATCGCAGCGACATCTACTGTCCGTGGGACGTCATCAATTTCTGCTCCGAAGCGCTCCACTTTGAGGAGCCGGTTCAGTATGAGCCGCGAAACTACTGGGCCAATTCGAGCTCCAACGACGTCATCGATGAATTCTTAGGCTTTCTCTCGGGCGAAGACACCGACAAGATGCAGACGCTCGTGGACGGCGGCGCGATCGACATTACGGTGAATGAGAAGCTCAACTACGGAGAGCTTGCTGGACATGACTCCGATGACTTCTGGACGCTGCTTTTTTACACGGGCTACCTGACGATCTCTGAAAGAATCCCTGGGCGTCCGCTGGATTTCCGAGTTCGCATTCCCAACGAAGAAATCAAGGACACATTCGAGAAAAACGTGCTGCGGCATTTTTCCAAGAAGAATCCAGTCTGCGCTCAGCATGGAAAGCGGCTTGCGGAAGCGGTCTTTGCGGGCGATGCGCAGGGTGTGAAGTCGGTTTTGCTGCCGGTGCTGGAGGGATTTGTTTCGGTGAGGGACGCTGCCACGCGGTCAAAGCCGGAAAACTTCTACCAAGGCTTCATCACCGCACTGTTTTCTTGTGCGGGTCCCGCTGTTCAAAATTTCACTGCCAATGGTGAGGCGGGCGACGGCTATGCGGACTTTCTCCTTACATCGGCGGATGAGAGCATCGGCGTTGTCATCGAAATCAAGCAGTGCCGCAGGAAAGAAGCCATGCTGGACACGGCTCGGGGGGCGCTGGAGCAAGTGAAAGCTCGTCAGTATGCGCAAGGCCTCAAAGGTTACGGGTGTTTGAAGCTTTTGGCTTATGGCATGGCGTTTTGCGGCAAGTCCTGCGCCGTGCAGGTGGAGCCGCTTTGACCGCGGAGACCTCGCGGCGCGGTGTTTTTCACGAGCCGGCGAGGCCGTTTTTCAAGCAGCGCCTGCCACGAGGCTCGACTTTCGCCGGCAGGGAGCGTCGGCCGCCGGCGAAACGATCGTCAGAAATCAGTCCGCGAAGTCGTGACCCACGGCGACGCCGTGAAAGCCCGCGTCCACGTAGACCGTGTCGCCCGTGATGCCGCTCGCGAGATCCGAAAGGAGGAAGGCCGCCGTGTTGCCCACTTCGTCAATCGTCACGGTGCGGCGCAGCGGGGCCGTGCGCTCCATGTAGGTGAGGATCTTCGAGAAGTCCTTGATGCCCGAGGCGGCGAGCGTCTTGATGGGGCCCGAGGAAATGGCGTTGGCGCGAATGCCCTGAGGGCCGAGGTTCTCTGCGAGGTAGCGCGTCGCGGCTTCCAAAGCGGCCTTGCAAAGGCCCATCGTGTTGTAGTTGGGCACGGTGCGCTCGCTGCCGAGATACGTGAGAGTGAGGATCGAGGCCGGCCGCCCCTGCATCAGCGGCAAAAACGCCTGCGCCAAGGCCGGGAACGAATAGGTCGAGATGTCCATCGCGGTCCTAAAGCCAGAGCGCGAGAGCCCGGAGAGAAAGTCGCCCGCAATCGCTTCGCGCGGCGCAAAGCCGATCGAATGCACGAAGCCGTCCAAGTACCCCCATTCGCCGCGCAGCTTTTCCGTCACGGCCTGAATCTGTTCGTCGCTCGAGACGTCCATCTCAAGGCACAGCGAGCTGCCGAATTCAGCGGCAAAGGCCGCGACGCGGTCGCGGAAGCGTTCGCCCACGTACGTGAAGGCGAGCTCTGCGCCTTCGCGATGGCAGGCCTTGGCGATGCCGTAGGCGATGGAGCGGTTGGAGAGCACGCCCGTGATGAGAAGGCGCTTGCCGGTGAGAAAAGCCATGTCAGGGTCCTCGGTTGGAAAAAGGTGGCCGGAATTCTAGTTCTCAGAACTTGATGTTGGGATAAAGGCGCGTGAGCACGTCGTCCGTGAGGGGCCGCACGGACCCCGCCATGAAGTCGCGCTCGGCGGGATGAAGCTTCAAAACCTTCGTCACCGTCTCCTGCCAGACGGCGGGCGCCTCGTTTTCCTCCCAGGCGCCGCGGCCGCGGCCGAAGTGAGCGATGGCGAGGTAGAGAAGAAGGCTCTGCTCCAAGAAGCGGTGCAGCGCGGCGTCGCTCCACGTGACGACGGCGCCGTCAGCGTCCTTCTTTTTGTTATAGACGCCCGCGGCAGACAAGGCCCCCACCGCGCCCACGACGGCGCCGATCAGGGCGCCCGCGCCGAAGGTGAGGCCGCCCGCCGCCAGGTCCGCCGTGAGGCCCCCCGCGGCGCCGGCGCCGATTGCGCCCGCCAGTCCTGCCTTGGCGCCGGAAACTTTGGCTCTCGGCGTCCAGACAGTTTCCATGCGGCTAAAGAGCTCATGGGGCTCCACGGTGCCCGAAAGGCCGTTGATCGTGAGAAGCTCCTGCGCGAGATCCTGAAACGCGTCGTCGGCTTTCTGCGAAAGGTTCTTCTGGGCTTCAGACGTGTCGGGAGCGGTGGACTTGTTTTTGAAAAGCCCGAGGCTCTTTCCAAAGAGCCGGACGCGCTCAGCGATCGGGATCATGGAGACGATCTCCCGATCGTTCACGCGATCGTTCATGAAGCGGGAAAGCGAGGCCGTGCTCTGGTCGTAGGCCGCGCGCCGATGCGCGAGCCACTCGGCCTTGAGGGCGTCAAAGGCGGGCTTTAGCGCGTTGGGAAGCGCCGCGTGCACGGCGTCAAAAAGGGCGTACTCCTGCACCCAGCAGCGCGCGAAGGCGTCCATCGGGAGCACGTCGCGCACGATGGGAAAGCCCGACAAGGCGTTCTTCCACTTCGCGGTGATCTGATTTTCTTCGCGGGCGGACTTGGGTTCGCCCAGTTGATTGAGGAGCACAATGACGGGTTTTCCCAGCCACTCGAGAATCTGCATTTCCGCGGGCACGTAGGGCGTGGCGTCGGGGAGCTGGTCGGCGTTGACAAGGTAGAGGACGACGCTTGAGGTGTCCTTCACGTGAAGCAGCGCCTGCTGGTTGATCCACTGCGACTTGTTCACGGCGCGGTCCCACACTTCACTCATGAACCAGCCCAGCGGGTTGCTGCGGCCCTCAAGGCGCTTGGCGAGCGCAACGGAGTTGCCGAACCCCGGCGTGTCCCAGAGGATGAGTTCGTCGCCGGCGTCGGTTTTCGCAAGCGTGTACGGGTCGCAGGTGACGGTGACATGGGCGCGATCGGCGATTTCGCCCACGTCGCGCGAAAGCAACGTGCGGGTGAGGGTCGTCTTCCCGATGTTGGTGTGGCTGACGATGCTGAGATTGATGGCGTTGGTCATGTTTCGGTTCGGTGGAGCAAATCTCAGAGAGGCTTGATGGCCGTGGCGACGGCGCTGCGGCGAAGATTGCGCACGAGCTCGCGGGCGGGCAGTTCGCCCGCGTCGGCCACGAGCGCAACAGCGCTTCGGCTTTCAATGAAGGCTTTCCAGACGGACGTGCGCTCATCGATGCGAGCGGGGTAGCGGCGGAATTTTTCGGCAAAGCGCGAGCGGTCGATGACGCACGCAAAGCCCGCCTTTTCCGGGGGGCAGGCGGCTTTGAGGATTTCAATCGTGCGGCCTTGCACCTCGTCTTCCGGCGTCACCGAAGCATCGCACCAAAAGAGCGTCACGGGGCGGCGGTTCTCGACGGCGGTCGTTGCGGCGTCGGGGACGACGAGCGCTTCATCGTCCGGGTTGATGCCGATGAGAGTCTGGCCCTTCTTGTCAGGCCAGGCGGCAAGAAACGTCGTGAGCGCAGGCGACTTTTCTTTCAACGCGGCGTCGCGGGCGAGGATCACGAGGCGTCCTGCCGCCGCATCCTGCCGGCATTCGGCGAGAATGTCGGCGTAGTAGGGGTCTGAAGCGTCGATGGTGACGTTCTTCTTGAAGCGGCGGATGCGGCCAGTCGCGGTGAGCGCGAGAAAGAGGCGCGGCGCCGCGACCACGATCAAGAGGAGCGCCATCATGCGGATGAGCCACGGAGCGGCGCTCACGGCTTCCGTCAAGTAGGGAAGGCGGTCGATTCTCATCGAGGCGATCGTCTCCGCGTCCGGCATGGCAGGGAGGCCGCCTACAGCAGGAATGAGACCGTAGGTCCAGTCCACGAAGGCTTTGACGGCTTCGGGCTTGTTCGCTAGCCACGTGCTCTCCCACCCTGCCCAGTAGGAGGTGCCGAACCCTTTGACAAGGAGGCTCACCGCCAGCCCCGCGGCAAAGAGCAGGGCCGCCAGGTGCAGGAGGCGGGAGACGTGCGCGCGAATCAAAGGCGTCACGGTCTGCACCCAGCTTTCCAGAAAGGCCGCCTTCCAGCCGCGGTGAATCCCGGTGTAGGCGATGCCCGAGCCAAAGCGAAAGAGGGCGTTTCTCAACGGGAGGCTGATTTCTCCCCCGATGCGCTTTCCAAAGAGCCCGAAAAGCCCCAAAAAGAGAAAGACGTAGACGAGAAGGTTCCAGGCGATGACCGTCCAGAAGGGGGGCGACAAGAGGTTGACGATGTTGTTTGCGGGAACAATGCGGTCAAAAAGCGCCCCCGCGGCAAAGCTCAGAAGCAAAAAGAGAAACCCCGCAGAGCGCACGAAGAGCGCCCGGGTGCTCACGTCGGGCTTGAGGCTGCGGGCTCGCAGCGCTGCGAGCACGTTTTCGGCGCGCGTCGTGAGCAGCTTTTCCGCTGACGCCTTCTCCCCTAACGCATGGGCGGCCTTGAGCCCCGCTTCGGCGAAGTCGGCGGGCGTGACGTCCTTTACGGACTTGTCGCCGTCGGCCTGCGCCTCTTCGAGGGCGCGCACGAGAAGCACGTTCTTCGCGTCGGAGAGCGTCAGGGTGATCCGGTCGGCGTGAGACTTGGAGAAAAACATTGAAAGATCCGCATTTCGAGGGGTTGCCTCATTGTAAGCGGAGCGCGGCGGATTTTCGGCGGATGGTCCTGAGGAATCGTGTCTGTTCTTTTCCAGTGAGGGACTCGGTCTGGCACGGTTTATGCATGGCGCTTCTCATTGCAACGGTAAAAGGTGATCATCATGACAAGATCGCTTAAAAAACTCAGTCTGGCGACGAAGATCCTTCTCGCCATGGTCATTGGCGCCGCGCTTGGGTACGTACTGAAAGGCAGCTACGATGTCTGGGGGCAGGTCACGGGGCCTGTGGGCACGATCTTCATCCGGCTCTTGAAAATGACGATCATCCCGCTCGTCTTCTTCTCCATCGTCTGCGGCGTGGCGAGCGTTGCGGACCTGCGGCGCCTCAAGAAGGTGGGCGGCACGTTCGTTCTCTTCTGGCTCATCGCGTCCTTTCTTGCCGCGGCCTGCGGCATCGTCTGGGCCTACGTGATCGAGCCGGGCGCGGGGATTCATTTGGCGGAAAAGGCCGCCTATTCCACGAGCGGCGTGAGCGTGGTGGAAAGTCTGGTGAAGTGGTTCCCGGACAACCCCTTCAGCGCCTTTGCAAACTTCAACATCCTGCAGGTCATCATCTTTTCGCTTTTTCTCGGCTTTGCCGTGGCCCTGCTGCCCGCGGAGACGGAGTGCCGGAAGTGGGCGACGAAGTTCTTTGAATTCGGGAACACCATCATTACGAAGGTCGTCGAAATCGTGATGAAGTTTGCACCTGTCGGGGTCTTCTGCCTCATGGCGGACGTCACCGGGACGCTCGGGACCGAGGTGCTGACGGGGCTTTCCAAGATGCTTCTGACGCAGTACCTCGCGTACGCGACGATTCTCTTTGTGGCGTTCCCGCTGATGTTGAAGTTCATCGCCAAGGTGCGGCCGCTGCAGCACTACAAGAACGTCTTCCCGGCGATGATTCTCGCCTTCTCGACCTGCAGCTCGTCGGCGACGCTCCCGCTTACGATGAAGTGCACGAAGGAGCGTGCGGGCGTTCCCGACGAGATGGTGAACCTCATTGCGCCGCCTGCGGCGACGATCAACATGCAGGCCTGCTGCGCCGAGATGCCGATCTACGCCATCTTCGCCGCGCAGATGTTCGGGATTGACTTTGGCTTCGGCGAGCTCGTCGTGATCTGCCTCTTGGGCATCGTGATGGCGGCGGGCGTGGCAGGCGTCCCCGGCGGCGGCATCATGATGTCCGCGATCATGATGCAGACGATGGGGTTGCCGCTCACGATCGTGCCTTGGGTCGCCGGCATCTACCGCCTGATCGACATGCCCAACACGATGCTGAACGTCACGGGCGACACCGTGGGCATGGTGACGACGGCGTCCCTGCTGGGCGACCTTGATCGCGAGAAGTTCGATCGGGAGAAGCCCGCGTCGGAAGCGGCGTAGCAACGGTTGTAACAGGCTGAATTTTCAGCGCGGCCGGCGGAGGGCATGACCTTTCGCCGGCTGCCGATTGAGTAGAGGAACACATGACGCAGGCGGCATTGTCAAAGGCGGAAAAAGGCGTGGCAGGCATTGTGGGGCACGTGGGCGTAGGCCACGTGCACAGCCACAGCGGCTTCGTGCAGGACGATTCGGCGGGGTTTGCGGTGGCGGCTTCGATTCTGAAGCTCGCGCAGCCCGTTGATACGACGGTCGTCGAAGTGAAGGCGAGCCCGGACACGGATGAAGTGACGGTGGTGACGGCGGACGGCGGCGCTGGCACGGTGAAGGCTCGGCGCGGCGTGACGCCTGCGGAAGCGGAAATTGCGCAGCGGGCCCTGGGGGAAGACGCGCTTTTTTCGCAGCGCACGGCCGTGAAGACTTTCGGGCGGATGTACGGACAGGGAGCGCTGGAGCTTCCTGTGGCGCTTCAGGGCGCCTGCGCGCTTGCGGTGCTGGACACGTTTCAAAAGAAGCTGGGCGGCGCCCTGCGCCTGGCGGGCACTGAAATCGCCGGCAACTATGACCGCTACGCGGGCACCGTGGTGGACATCGACGGCGTGCCGGTGTCGCTGCTTCTTGTCATCAACGGCACCGAGGGCGGCCTGGGCCCCGTCGAAGACGGCGAAGGCAACACGAACTACGGGGCCAAGGGCGAGTTGATGCAGTCGCTTGCGCTCGATGCCGTGCCGAGCGTCATCGTGGAGTCGAAGGCGTACAGCCCGACGCTTTCTTCGGCGCTCGAGCAGAACCGCTTCATGATCCGTGCCCAAAAAGGCGTCGATTGCACCAGACTGGGGCAAAGCTTGCTGGAGTCCGCCTGCCGGCTGAAGCTTCCGGCGCGGTTTGAAGAAACGTTGATGCCCTTTACGCCCGGGGGCCTGGCGCGCGGAACGGCGGCGTTTGCTGACGAGGTGATCCGGCTCGCGGAAAAGCTGAAGGAGGTGGATTCCTCGGCGGAGAAGGTGAAGATCGTGGCGCAGCTGAACCGCCTTTTGAGCGAGGACGCTGGCGGCGTCACCTTCATGAGCAACTCCGTGAACGACGTGATGCGGGGCGCCGGGACGTTGCCCAAGATTTCCGCCGTGCTCTCTTTGGTGGCGGCGCCGGAGGAGACAAACTACGGGAAGATTCCGCTTCTCACCGATGAGGAGTGCCGCGCGTACCGGCGAATCATCTTTGGCGCGCTCAAAAATTAGCCTCGGCGGTGCAAAGCTTGCCGAGGCGGCACGAGTAGAGCGCTACTTCTTGTGCGTCGCGGTGAGACGGGCGTCGAGCGCATCGGCGCTCATCGCGCCCTGATTGAAAAGGCCGTCTTCAAAGAGAATGGCGGGCGTCGCGTTGAGGCCGAACTTGCGGCCGAGCTCCACGTTGCGGGAGAGCACCGAGCTGTCGCAGGTCTTCGCGGCCGCAGGCGGCACGGCCCCCGAGAGCATGTGGTCCTGCCAGGACTTTGCCGGGTTCTTTGAGCAGATGATGTTTCGCGCGACGGCTTCCGAATTCAAAATCGGGTAGATGAAGTTGTAGACCGTCACGTTCCCCGTGGTGCGCAGGTTGCGTTCCAGCATGGCGCAGTAGGAGCAGTTGGCGTCCGTGAACACGATGACCTTGCGTTCGCCCTTGCCGTAGGTGACGCGCACCGCGTCCTTCAAGGGAAGCGTCTTCCAGTCGATGCGGTTGATGTCCTCGATGCGCTTTGTGGTGAGGTCGGTTTCGGTCGCCGTCTCAAAAATCTTGCCCACGATGAGGTAGCTTCCGGTCTTGTCGATGTAAAAGAGCCGGCGGCCGATCACGACTTCGTAGATTCCTTCCACGGGCGTCTGGTTGATCTGATCCACCTTCATGCCGGTGGTGGAGAGAATCTTGGCCTTGAGGTTGTCTTCCAGAGCACCAGCCTGAGCGGCGGTGGAGGCGACGAAGAGGGCGGCCGCAAGGGCGGCGAGACGGCGGAGAGACATGGAGGGGAAGTCCGAAAAATTTTTAATGGGCGGCTTCGGCGCGGGGGCCGGAAGCGGCGAAGGTGGAATCGTAGCTGATGCCGGCGGCAAGGAAGAACTCCCGGCGAATTTCTTCGTTGGGAATGACGACTTCATGGCGAGCTGCGTCAAAGGCGAGGTAGCCCAGATGCACGAGCAGCGTGAGGACGTCGTCTCGGCAGCGGACCTCCTGACGGTCGTTGGTGAAGGTGTTGGGATCGAGGCGGCAGACGCGGCCGGCCAAGAGATCCCGAACGGCTTCGCGCAGCCCTGAAAAATCCCGTCGAAGGCAGTCCGACAGAAATTCGCGGCTTGTCGTGAGCGTCCAGTAGCTTGCGCACCGGTGGTTGAGCAGCGACTGGATGATGGAGTACGGATTGAAGAGCCGGTGGCCATCGAGGAGTGGATACCCGTCGTACCAGCGGCGCCGCGCGGCGACGTCTTCGCCGGTGGTGTCGCAGAGCGCACGCACTTCGGCTTCAGTGAAGCCAGCCAAAGGCGACAGCACGGAAGGCGTGACAGGATTGAATTCCTGAAAGCCCGGCAATTCAGGAAGGCCGTCGCGGCGGCGAATGGGAAGAATGCCCGTGAGGTAGGCGCCCGCGAGAAAATCGAAGGACGAACGGTCAAAAAGCGCCCGTAGAAGCGCGAGATAGTCTGCCTGAAGCGCGGCGTTGTCAGAACGCTCCCGAAAGAGAATGTCCCACTCGTCGATGATGACGAAAAACGGCCGGCCGGTTTGCTGATGGATCTGCCGCAAAAGATTCGGCAGCGAAGCGTTGGGATCGGCGCCCGGGAAGGCCTCGCACAGTTCGCGGATGGTCTTCTGGCAGAGCGCTTCAATGGACGGAGGCGAGGCGGTGAGCGCGTCAACCATGTCCCAGAAGATGACGTCGCAGCGATCCATCCAGCGGTTCGACGCGGTGGCGGCGAGGCCAAGCGGCTTGAGGAAATCGGCCGCGGCGCTGCTGATCTTGAGGGGCGCAAAGAGCGCTCGGGCGTCGTCGCCTCGCGAGTAGTAGGCGGCGAGCATCAGCGCTGCGAAGGATTTCCCGGAGCGGCGCTGGCGCGTAACGCAGGTGAGGCGCCGGTCGGTCGCCATGACGGCGTTCGTGTAGGCGATGAGCTCGGACTTGTCGACGTAAAGCCCGGCGGCGAGCACGCGACGAAAGCCATCAGCGGTCGGATTCAGACGAAGTCCCATGACGTCAGCATCAGAAAGAAGGACGGCCCGAAGCGGGGCGGAATTCGGCCGATTGTACGCAAAGGAAAGGCCGCAGGCGGACGAACCGGCTGCGGCCTTGGAAGCAAAGCGCGACGAGCGATCAGATCGTCGGCTTGCCGTCTTCTTCGCGCTGGCCCATCTCAGCGATGAGGTCGCGCGCCCGCTTTTCCGCAAAGAGCCGGTCGGGGACCATGTTGGCGCCAAGCGTCTGGGCGATGCCCGTGCGGTTCAGCTGGCGCAGCGGGTGGCCCGAGGCGCCGGCAATGACGAGCTCGTGGCCGCGGCGCTTCAAGGCGCGCATGTAGACAGCGAGGATGTCCATCGCGGAGTTGTCGATGTTAAGAAGATCGGTGAAGTCAAGGATCACGACCTTGGCGGCGTCCTTGGCCGTAAGGCGCTTCGGATCGGTGATGCCTTCCAACTTTGACACGGAGCCAAAGAAGAGGGCGCCGGTGAGCTTCCACGCTTCCACGCCCGCGGGCATGTCAAAGGGCAGCGTCTCGGGGACGACGCGGGTGAGCGTGTTCATGCGGTAGATGAAGAACACGCAGGAAATGACAAGACCCACTTCCACGGCAACCGTGAGGTCAAAGACCACGGTGAGGATGAAGGTGGCGACGAGCGTCACCTTGTAGCTCATCGTCATGGACTTCAGGCGAGAGAATTCCTTCCAGTTGCCCATGTTCCAGGACACGAACATCAGGATGGCAGCCAAGGCAGCCAAGGGGATGTCGCTAGCCAAGGGGGCGGCGGCGAGAATGACGACGAGAAGCGTCAGGGCGTGCACGACGCCTGCGACAGGGCTCGCGGCGCCGCTCTTGATGTTCGTCACCGTGCGGGCAATGGTGCCTGTGGCCGGAATGCCGCCAAAGAAGGGAACGATGAAGTTCGCGATGCCCTGGCCCATCAGCTCCTGGTTGGGGTCATGACGGTCGTCCGTCATGGCGTCGGAAACGCGGGCGCAGAGAAGGCTTTCGATGGCGCCAAGAAGCGCAATCGTGATCATCGGGCCCACGAGGCCGCGAAGCGCCGAGAAGCTCAGATCCGGAATGGCGAGGTCAGGAAGCTTCTGCGGAATGCCGCCAAATTTGCTCCCGATCGTTTCCACGGGCAGGTTGAAGACCGACACGACGACCGTGGAAAGCACCAGCACGATCACGGTGCCGGGCAGGTGCGCAATCCAGCGCTTCCAGGCGGGGCCGCCCATGGCGTAGCCCTTGGGCCAGAACTTCACGACGAGAAAGCTTGCGAGCGCAACGCCGAAGGCATAAGGATTGAAGGTGGCAATGTGGCTTGCGAGCGCCTCGATCTGGCCGAAGAACCCGGCGGGCATCTTCTCGATTGTGAGCCCCAGGAAGTCCTTCACCTGCGAGAGGCCGATCAGCACCGCGATGCCGTTTGTGAAGCCGATCACGATGGAGACGGGGATGAAGCGGATGAAGCTGCCTAATTTAAAGAGCCCCATCAGGAACAAAAGGATGCCTGAGCCGATCGTCGCAATGAGGAGGTTGGAGAGACCGTACTGCGCGATGATGCCGTAGATGATGACGATGAAGGCGCCCGCGGGGCCGCCGATCTGCACGCGGCAGCCGCCGAAGACGGAAATCAGAAAGCCCGCGATGATGGCGGTGTAGATGCCCGCCTCGGGCGGCACGCCGGAGGCGATGCCGAAAGCCATGGCGAGCGGAAGCGCCACCATGCCCACCGTCAAGCCCGCGCTCACGTCGCGCGAGAAGAGGTGCATGTTGTAGTTGCGGAGGCTGTCGAAGCTTACCGGGTGAAACGGCGCCATCGGCAGGTGCTTGACTGCATTTTTTAGGGAGGTCAGCAGAGACATTTTTTCGCTTGGGAAAACAAAACCCGTCGCAACAACAAAGGGCCGGGCGTCTCGCGACTGTTGAGAGGAAAGGCGGGCGGCGAAAAAGAAAACGGCGGGAGGCGCGCATTGTAAGGAATTGCAACGCGATTTGGGACGGCCGCCGCCTGATTTCCGTCAGATTTTCAAGGAAAAAGCAACGGCGGTGGAGAGCGTTGGGAGCTTGCGCTGCCTCAGAAAGAGACAAAGGCCGGCGCCTTCTGGCAGCCGGCCTGACGTGGAAATCGACGGGCGGCAGATGCCCGAAGCCCTTGTTTTCAGTGGGGATAGAGGGCGCCCAGAATGCGGGGGCCGGTGGCGGCGGTGACGTCGGGGAGGTTCCCCGCCTGGCGCTTTAAGAACGCCCACGCAAGCCACGCAAAGGCCATGGCTTCAACGTGCATCGGCGCGACGCCCAGCTCCGCCGTGGACTTGACGGCAATCCGGGCGCCCGTCTCATCCTGCAGGGCCGCCATCAAGGTGCGGTTCAAGGCGCCCCCGCCGCAGACGTAGAGCTCTTCGGTGCGGCTTGCAAAGCGAGAGACGGCGTCGGCGATGCTGCGGGCGGTGAACTGCGTCAGGGTCGCCTGCACGTCGGCGGCGGAAAGGCTGGGCATCTCGGACAGAATCGCTTCGAGCCACGCGAGGTTGAAAAGTTCGCGTCCGGTGCTCTTCGGGGGCTCTTTCGCGAAATAGGGGTCGCTCATGAGGCGCGCGAGCAGCGCTTCGTTTACGGTCCCCGTCTTTGCCCAGCGGCCGCCCTCGTCGTAGGGACGGTCAAGATGCTTCATGCACCAGGCGTCGAGAAGAAGGTTCCCCGGACCGCAGTCAAAGCCCGTCACCTTGCCGTAGCTTTTGACGGGCGGCAGGAACGTGATGTTGGAAATGCCGCCGATGTTGACGATGCTGCGGGCGACCTCGCCCGTGAAGACCTGAGCGTGAAAGGCGGGCACGAGCGGCGCGCCTTCGCCGCCCGCGGCCACGTCGCGGGAGCGGAAGTCGGCGATGACATTAAGGCCCGAGAGTTCGGCGACAAGCGCCGGATGGTTGAGCTGCAGCGTCCAGCCTTCGGCGGGGCGGTGGCGGATCGTCTGGCCGTGAATGCCGGCGGCGGCGACTTCCTTGGCGGGGATGTCGGCGGTGTTGAGGAGTTCAGCAATGGCCTGCGCGTAGAGTTTCGCCAGCGCAACGGAGGCGCGGCCCGCGCGGTCGATTTCGTTTGCGCCCGGAGCGCACAGGGCGAGCAGTTCGCCTCGCAGGTCGTCGGAAAACGGCACGTGATAGTGCCCGCGCAGCACGGGAGCCTTTCCCGCAAAGTCCACCGCGACGGCATCCACGCCGTCAAGGCTCGTGCCTGACATCAGGCCGAGCGTAATCGTCTTCTGCATGACAATCGCCAAAAAAGAAAAGCGGCGACGCCATGGCGCCGCTGAGGGCGGAAATTCTAGCGCTCGAGACTCGCGGCGTCGCTGCGGGCGGTCTGAACGCGGGAGAGCAACTGCAGCTTTGCCTTCAAGGGCGTGATGCGCACCTGCATTTGCGCGAGCTGATAAGGGGAGAGCTCCAGGCGGTCCGGGAGGAACGCCGTCATGGGGTTGATCTGCACGCCGTCCACCTTCAGCTCATAGTGCAGGTGCGGGCCCGTCGCAAGCCCCGTCTGCCCCACGCGGCCGATGAGCTGCCCATACTTCACCTGCGCGCCCTTCACGACCTCGGGGGCGATGTAGGAGAGGTGGGCGTAGACGGTCTGGTATTCGGGGCCGTGCTGCAGGCGGATGTAGTTGCCGTAGCCTGTGCCCACGCCCGCGTACACCACTTCGCCGTCCGCGGCCGCGCGCACGGTGGCGCCCCACGGGGCGCGGAAGTCCGTGCCTTGATGCGGTCGCAGGACGCCGGTGATGGGGTGGCGGCGCAAGGGGGCGAATTCGGAGCTCACGCTCTTTACGTCCAGGGGAATGCGCATGAAGACGCGTTTGGCGATCCGGCCTTCTTCGTCAAAGAAGTTGCCGCCGCGGCCGTCGTTGTCAAACCAGAACCAGTCCGAGGTCTTCCCCGCGTGGTCAAAGCTCATCGCCAGGAGCCGGCCGTAGCGCACGAAGCTGCCGTTGGCGTACTTCGTTTCGTAGATGAGGCGGAAGGTGTCGCCGGTGACGAGGTTTGCGACCGCGTCGCGATCAAAGTCAAAGGCGTCGTGCATCTGGGCGATGATGCCGGAGGGGACGGAGGCGTCCTTGAAGCTTGCGTCGGGGTTCCCGGCAATGGTGCCGCTTACCATCGCCGTCTGCACGTCAAAGTGAAACGGCTTTTCTGCGAGGGCGAGCTTTCCGTTGGCGCGCGTTACTTCGAGTACGCGCCCTTCGCTTTGATCAGGATCGTCAAAGTAAAGGGAGAGCTTCGTGAGGCGGCCGTCCGCTGCAAGATCCGCGGCGGCGAATTCGCCGTGCCGCGGGTAGACGAGCTCGTGCGCCGCGGGCTCCGCGGTGATGAAGTCAAAGGCCTCCGTGTCCCGGATGCTCAAACGCGCAAAAAGGGACGTGAGCGTGTCGTTGGCGCGCACGTGCGTGTCGCGCGTCATCGGCTCGTTGACGGGCGCTGAGAAGGAAATCTGGTGGCGAAGGTCCGGAAGGCGCACGGGCGTGAAGACGACGCGCTGCAGCTTCGCGGGATCAATGGACTCCTCGGGAATCGCCAGAATGAATCCCGCGAGAACGGCCGGCGGCACGGCGCCGGCGAGCATGACCGCGGCCAGGCGCTTTCGGGCCTGGGGACGGTTGCGAACATAGTCCGCAAGGCTTGCCGTCACGGCGTGGCCGAGTCGGCGCAGCTGGGCGCCGATGAGGCTCGGGGAGGTCATTATTTGGAGGGATCCTTTTTTGAAAACGGCAAATTATCGCATGCACCGGCGATGCCGTTTTGGCGGGAATGTTGCCGTTTGCAAGCGGCGAGGGGGCGGCGTCTTTCGGAGAATGGTGGCAGAATCCGCGCGCTCACCGAAAGCGTCGCGTTGATGAAGCAGGTGCCGTTAGAGCAAAGGGAAAATGCCACACGCCAGCAACGCGAACATGTCACTGGTTTGCCCCTGCTTTGTGACGTTTTCGCTTTGCCGGGAACTGACATCTCACACCTCTTAAACTGTGACATTTTCGCTGTGCGCTAACAGCCAATGACAATTGCAAAGACAAAAAAAACTGCCCCGAAAGGCAGTCTTGCTCATCGCTGAAACAAAAACTCCTGCTCAACCAAAGAGCTTGGCGAAGAAACCCTTCTTCTCGTAGGGCGCGCAGGTAAAGCTTGTCGTCTGGTAGCCTGTGGCGTCGATTGTCTTCCGCACCTCCGCCTCTTGCAACGGCATTTCCGACAGAATGACCGTCCGCTTCTTGCCGTGCGAGGACGTCACCTTCTTCACTGCAAACGCCTTGTGCACCGCCTCGTTCACGTGCGCCTCGCACATTTCGCAGGCCATGCCTTCCACTCCGACCGTAATCTGGTACATGGAGAATCTCCCAAAATTGAAAAAGCTGGACGATTGTACGCCGTCGTAATGAGAATCACTCTCAGCGCTTCAAGTGTTCAACAATCGATTCGAGCCCGTCTGGAATCGGCCCCTGCTCGCCAGGGCGCGGCCGGACGCCCTTCAAACTGTGAAAGTCTGATCCCGTGGACGCCGCCAGATGGTGTTGCTTTGCCCACGCTACGCACCGCGGCGTGAAGTCCGGACTCTGGCTGCCGCTCACTACTTCAATGCCGACGCCTCCCGCCTTCACGAAGTCTTCGACCAGCGCGTCGAGCATCCAGTCCTCCTTGAAGCGGTAGCGTCCGGGGTGCGCGAGCACCGCGACGCCGCCCGCATGACCGATGAGCTCCACGGCCTTTGCAAGCGCCGGCCACGGCGCCATCACGAAGGCCGGCGCCCCGTCTCCCAGGAAACGGTCAAACGCCTCCTGCTGATGCTTCACGACGCCCGTCTCCTGCAAGGCGATCGAAAAATGAACGCGAGAGACCACGTCCTTGTTGGGTGCCAAAGCCACCGCCCGCTCGTAGAGATCGGGGCACCCGAGCGCCACGAGCTTGTCCGCAATCACGCGCGCCCGCGAGGAGCGCTGCGCCGCAAAGTACTTCACGGACTCCGCAAGCATCGCGTCGTCTTCGTTGATGTCAAGGCCCACCACATGGATGCAGCGCTTGCCCCAGAGGCAGGACACTTCGATGCCGGCGTGAAAGGCCATGTCGAGGCGCTCCGCTTCCGACCTCGCCTCCTTCACCCCAAGCGCCGTGTCATGATCCGTGATCGCCGCGCGCGTCACGCCAAGCTCGTGCGCAAAGCGCATGAGCGCCGCGGGCGTGAGCTCCCCGTCGCTGGCCTGCGAATGCATGTGCAGATCAATCGTCACAATTTTCCCCGTGTTTTTTGGTTATCTGCCCATTGTACGGACGCGCCGTCCGTTAAGATTGCGCCCGGTCATTCTCTAAGCGAAATTCATCATCATGGCTGAAGACAAGCTCGTCAAAGTCCTCTTTGCTGATCGCAACTGCCACGCCGAAGTGATCCACCTCGGCGAATGCTGGCAGAACATCAGCCGAAACCAGCATCTGCCCGCCCCCGTGCGCAACATGCTGGGCGAACTCACCTGCGCAGCGCTCATGATGGCCTGCAACCTCAAGTTTGAAGGCGCGGTCGTTCTGCAGATCCAGGGCGCGGGACCCGTGCGCCTCGCGCTTGTCGAGGTCCGCAACGGCCTCATGGTGCGCGCCACGGCGCAACTTTCCGTGAAGCCCGAAGACGTCCACGAAAACGCCACCTTCAAGGAGCTGGTGAACTGCAACGGCACCGGCCGCTGCGCCATGATCCTTGACCAGAAGGGGCGCGCTGCGGGCGAGCAACCCTACCAGAGCGTGGTTCCCTTGACAGGCGACACGGTGGCGCAAACGCTCGAAAGCTTTCTCTCTCAGTCCGACCAGTTGCTGACGCGCCTCTGGCTTGCCGCGGACGAAAACACCGCCGGCGGCGTTCTCGTGCAACACGTCGCCAATTCCGGCGGCAAGGGCGGCAACGCGGAAATGACGCCCGAGGAATCCATGAAGTCCGTCGCGGTCTATGCCGAGACAGTCACCAAGGATGAGCTTCTCAGCGAAGACGCCATGACGCTCGCGCGCCACCTCTTCTGGGAATTGAACCCCGTCGTCACGAAGGACTTGAAGCCCGTCTTCCGCTGCCGCTGCTCCGCCGACGGCATTCGCCACATCGTGAAGAGCCTCGGCCGCGAGGAGGCCGACAGCATCATCGCCGAAAAAGGCGTGATCGAAGTCACCTGCTCCTTCTGCGGCAGCGTCTACCGCATGGACGCGATCGACGTCGCGACGCTCTTTTCCGAGCAGGCCGCCATGTCGCCTACGACGGCGACGAAGCAGTAGGCTTCGCGGTCCGCTTCTCATTGAAAAACCCGCTGCGGCACAGCGCCGTCAGCGGGTTTTTCGTCAGAGCTCAGTCTGCATCAGACCCAGCCCTTCTCGCGGAACTCAAAGAGCTTCTTCACGAAGTAGGCGGTCTCCGCAGGCGTGCCAAGCGACACGCGGCACCACGTCAGAGCGGGCGGGAAAGGACGGCCCACGAGAATGTGCTCGGCCTTCATGCGGTCGGCAAAGGGCTTCAAGGGCGCCTTCAGGTCCATGAAGACAAAGTTCGTCTGGCTCGGCAGGTACTTGATCGAGAGCTTGTCCAACGCGTCCGTGAGGATCTGGCGCGCTTCGGCGTTCTGCGCGCGGGAGTACTCGAGAAAGTCCTTGTCGGCGAGTTCAGCAATGGCCGCTTCGATTGCCGTCGTGGAGATCATGATGTCATAGGCGACGTGCTTCATCAGGTTCTTCACAGTGGTGGGCGCGGCGTACGCGAACCCAAGGCGCATGCCGGCCATCGCGAAGATCTTGGAGAAGGTGCGCAGAACAATCACGTTCTCAAAGCCCGCGTCCACCAGCGATGCCGCCGACTTGAAAGTCGGATCAGCGATGAACTCGCGATAAGCTTCGTCCACCACGAACGTCGTGCGGGCGGGCTTGGAGCTGATCCAGTCCAAGAGCTCCGTGCTGTTCACAATTGTGGACGTGGGGTTGTTCGGGTTCACGAAGTAGACGATCGAGTGCCCCTTGTAGGAGGCGACCGCCTTCTTCATCGCAGCAATGTCAATCGACCAGTCCTTGCCCATCGGCGTGCGCTTCACCTTCATGCCGTTCTTCTGCGCGGTGTCGGTGCCGTCGCTGTAGGTGAGCTCGGGCGCCACGACCTGCACGCCCGGCACGTTGTAGGCTTCGATCGAAGCGCGAATCGCTTCCGCCGAGCCGTGCGTGAGCATGATGTTCTCGGGCTTGCCGCCCATGTAGGAGGCGATCGCCTTGCGCAACACTTCAACGCGAGCAAACGGATAGCGGGAGCCGTTTTCCGCCGCGGCGGCCACCGCCTTCTTGGCGGCAGCGCTCATGCCGAGCGGGTTTTCATTGAAGCAAAGCAGAAGGGGCTTTTCGGCCGTGGGCGGCACGAAAGCCGGCGCTGCGGGTGCAGCGGGTGCAGCGGCCGCTTCAGCGGCAGGCTGGGCGCTCTGAGCGGCGCACCCCATCAAAGACAAGCCGGCCGCGGAAACGGCGGCGGCGCGGAAAAGTTCACGACGCTGCATGGACATGTTCGGATTCTCCCTTGAACCTTGAAAAAACTCGAGGCGCTCCTCGTCGCAGAACGCCTTCTGCGCTTTCATTCTTGCGGGAAAGCCCGGCCGCCGCTTAGGGCGAACTGCCCACTTGCATCCCCGAAAACACAGATTTTCAGCAAAAAAGGCATGAAAAAACCCTCGAAGGATGTCTCCCGCGAGGGTTTCACACAAGTCCGAAAGAGCGGATTACTCAGCCTTCGGCGCTTCCTTGCGAACGAGACGTTCGCGGATGCGAGCGGACTTGCCGGAGCGTTCGCGCAGGTAGTAGAGCTTGGCGCGGCGGACGTCGCCGTGACGCTTCACTTCGATGCTGGCGATCGTCGGGGAGTAAGTCTGGAACGTGCGTTCCACGCCTTCGCCCGAGGAGATCTTGCGAACGATGAAAGAAGAATTGAGGCCGCGGTTGCGGATCGCGATCACCACGCCTTCAAAGGCCTGGGTGCGCTTGTGCGTGCCTTCGATCACGTTCACGAGAACGTTGACCGTGTCGCCAGCGCGGAAGGCCGGGATGGTCTTGTTCTGGGTGAGGCGAGCGATTTCTTCTTTCTCAAGGGTTTCGATGATGTTCATCTTTGACTCCGAAACCATCATTCAACGGCCCGTTTTCTGGGAAAGTAAGCACCGTTCAGAGGATGGCTGATGGTTAAAACCGGCCTCCTTGCCCGAAGGCGCCGAGACCAGACGAAAATTATTTCTTCGCGAGGAACTTCTCGTCCGAAGGCGAGAGCTTCCCGAGCGAACGCGCGATTGTAATCAAATCAGGGCGCTTTTGTCTAGTAATCTCGAGGGATTTCTCGCGCGTCCAGCGAGCAATGTTGGCGTGGTGACCCGTAAGAAGCACCTCCGGCACCTTTTTCCCCTGCCAGACCTCGGGCCGCGTGTAGTGAGGCGCGTCCAAAAGTCCCGTCGAGAAGGATTCATCCGAAGCCGAAAGCTCCTTGATCGCCCCGGGAAGCTGCCGCACCACGGCGTCCATCAATGCGCAGGCCGCAAGCTCCGCCCCGGAAAGCACGAAGTCCCCCAAACTCACCGTGTGGTCCACGTACTCTTCTAAAAAACGCTCGTCGATTCCCTCATAGCGGCCGCAGATCAGCACCGCAGCCCCTTCGGGATTTCCAGAGAAGCTTCGCACGTACGCATCGGTGAGCCGCTCGCCCGTGGGCGAAAAGGCAATCACGGGACCGTTGTTGCCGGAAGCGCGGATGTACTCCAAGGTCTTCGCCAGCGGCTCAGCCATCATCACCATGCCGGGGCCGCCCCCGAAGGGCCGGTCATCCACCGTGCGATGCAGGTCTGTCGTCACGTCGCGCGGATTCCAGTAGTGCACGCTCCAAAGGCCGCGCTTCATGGCGCGGGCGCTGATGCCGTAGTCCGTGATCGACGCGAAGATTTCTGGAAAAAGCGTAATGACGTCAAAACGCATGACTCAATCCCACTCCGGATCCCAGTCCACCGAAATGACGCCTTCTTCCGTATCCACCTTCTCCACATAGGAGGGCACCATCGGAATCAAGCGCGTCTTCGTCTTGCCGTCCGCGTCAAAGAGAATCTTCAAAACCGACTGACCGCCGTTGTCAACGACGCAGTCCACCGTGCCAAGATCGACGCCGGCGCGGTTGACGACGCGGCAGCCTTCGAGATCGGTGACCCAGTGCTCCCCCTCTTCGAGTTCAGGAAAGTCAGAGCGCGGAATCGCGATCTTGCCTCGCAGCTTATCCGCCTCTTCCTTTGAGGTAATTTCCTCAAACTTCACAAGAAGCACGTCGCCATGGAGCTTCATCTCCTCGGGCGTCAGGGCCTTCAAGTTGCCTCGCATGTCCTGCAACCACCAGTCGCCCGTCTGCACGAGGGCTTCGCCCGTTCCGAGCGGCACCACGCGCACCCAGCCGCGCACGCCGTAGGCGCCGGCAGTGCGGGCCACCGGAACGAGGTCCTCGGGCGGCGTGAGATTTTCAGTCGAAGTCATCTTTGATCCTTGAGGGTAGACATAAGAAAAGCGGCCGATCCGGGTCAAGGAAAGGCCGCTTTGCGCGAGCTTCTTAAAGCTCAAAGAATCGGTTGAAAATCGCTTTCAGACTTCAGGGTAGATACCGAACTCGGCTCAAATAAAGAGGAATGCCGACCGCGAATCAGGTGCTTTGACACTTGAGGCACGACACGGAGGGCAACGGTTCGCAATGAAGTCCTCGGGCGTTTCTGCGCCGCTTCTTTTATGAATTAGGCAGCAGCAACAGGAGCAACCTTCTTCGCCGTCTTGACGAGGCGGGCCACCGTGTCGCTCATGATCGCGCCCTTCTCAATCCAGTGGTTGAGGCGGTCTTCGGCGAACGTCAGGCGCTGCGGACCTTCAGCGATCATCGGATTGTAGAAGCCGATGCGTTCGTTGAAGCGGCCGTCACGGCGATGACGGGATTCGGTCACGACGATGTTGAAGAACGGGCGCTTCTTGGCGCCGGAGCGGGAGAGACGAATAACAACCATTTTTTCCTCTTTAAATAAAAGCGTCCGTACCAGACGCTGTGAGACTTTGGCGCCTTCAGGCCCAAAGGCCCTCAAGCGAGAACGCGAGATTCTAATTCAAGCGCCCATTGAAAATCAAGCCCGTTTCCATCGCGGTCGCAAAATGCCGAGTCTTTGCGTTGCGTCAAAGAAACGCACCGGCCGTTTTCTCCGCCTTGATACGGAACCTGCGCCAGGCCCCAAAGCCACTGGCTTTCAGCCGCCGATCCCCTGACTTCCGTATCAGTCCAGCGGCCTGAGCTTTCGGACTGATCGCCCCTTCCGTATCAATCGAGCGTATCACGTTGCCCGCGTGATACCTCACGGCAATCTCCCCGTCCCGCTACAGTCGCCTCACTGCAAACCCAAGTCCATGGGAGAACACGAATGAAACCGCTCAATCTGGGAAAACTGATCACGCCATCCGCCGTCACAGAGCTCGACGGAGCGCCCGCACGACTGCTGGCTTTTGCACATCATCTGACCAGCTACCGCAGGGCGGCCTTTGTTGCTGCCGGCCCCCTCGACGCCCGAGAATCTCGACTGCTAGCGCACCTTGCGCCCGACCGCAGCCACGCGGCGCCCACCACAGCCGCTGCACGCTGGCATATAAACGCCGTGCTTTCCTGCCGCCAGGCGGACGTCCTCGTAGCACTTGTCACGGCGCCCGATCCCGCTGATCGCACCAGCTTCACCAAGTGGCTAGAAGCCGAAGCCCGTCGAACCGGCTGCGCCGTGCTGCTTCTGCGTCGCGACGAAGACGCTCGTCTTCCTTCGACCGCCCGCCAGCGTTTTCTCCTCACCACAGACGACTTCTTTCTCACGACGGAATACCAGCTCACGCCGGCCGGCATCGGCATGCCGGCCGTTGAGGCGTGCCCCGTCGCCGAGTTTGAGCGCGAGTTCGTGCTGCCGGACGCCAGCGTCTGGATCGCCACAACGGCGGCCAAAGCAGGCAAGTTTCTCACAAGCCTCTTGGCGCCCGTCTTCAGGGTGGCCTGATCGGTTCCGCGGCCTCTCGCCTTTCACCCTCCCCCGCGTTCCAAAGCTTCAAAGCGGACCGCGGGCGCGTCGCGCCTATAATCGCGGCTCTTGCCTTTTGAGGCAAAAACTCCTTTCCTATCAAAGAATATGACAAAACTGCCCCCCCCCGCAATCTACTGAAAACAAAGGGAAAATAAGGCACTACCGTCCGGACGTTGACGGACTTCGCGCCATCGCCGTTCTTTCGGTCGTCCTCTACCACGCCTTCCCTCATTGCGTGCGCGGCGGCTTCATCGGAGTTGACATCTTCTTCGTCATCTCGGGCTTTCTCATTTCCGGCATCCTCTACCGCAGCCTCTTCGGCGACACGACGCCGGGCCGCATCAACATCATTGACTTCTACATGCGGCGCATCCGCCGCATCTTTCCCGTGCTCATTGTGGTGCTCCTCGCCACGCTCGCCGCGGGCTTTCTCCTTCTCACGCCCGACGAGCTGAAGCTTCTCGGAAAACACGTCGCAGGCGGCGCGGCCTACGTTTCGAACCTCGTTCTCTGGAAAGAGGCCGGGTACTTCGACCAGTCTGCCGTCCTGAAACCCCTGCTGCACCTTTGGTCTCTGGGCGTTGAAGAGCAGTTCTACATCGTCTGGCCCGTGCTCCTCTGGCTGCTCTACAAGTCGCGCCTCAACTTCCTCACGATGACCGGCCTCTTTGCCGTGGTGTCCTTTGTCCTCTGCATGAAGGGCGTGACGCGCAATCCAACCGCCGCCTTCTATGCGCCGTGGATGCGCGTCTGGGAGCTCGCTGCGGGCGGCATCCTCGCCTGGATCGGGATGCACTGGAAGGCGCCCGAAGCGCCGCTAGCCAAAGTGAATGCCATGCTGAGCCGCGTCGTCTTTCGCGGCAACGACGTTGAGCCTCACGCTTGGCGCGACGTTCTCTCCTTTCTTGGCTTTGCGCTCATTGTGGTCGGCCTATGCACCATCAAGCATTCGTCGCGGTTCCCGAGCTTCAACGCACTCCTTCCCGTAATGGGTGCCGTCTTCATCATCGCCGCGGGTTCGGAAGCGTGGTTCAACCGCGTGGTGCTTTCGAACCGCGTCGCAGTCTTCATCGGTCTCATCAGCTACCCGCTCTACCTCTGGCACTGGCCGATCCTCTCCTTCGAGCACATCGTCTGGGGCGGCACCCCTCCCGCCCTGTGGCGCGGCGCCGCCGTCATCGCCGCCGTGATTCTTGCGTGGGTGACGTACCGCTTCGTGGAGCCGCCGCTGCGCTACGGACAGCATTCGACCGCCAAGGCCGCAGGGCTTTTAGCAGTGGTCGTCGCGATCGGCGTCGGAGGCTTTGCGCTCTACAAGAGCAACGGGTTTCCGCAACGCATCGGCCAGTCTGTCTCGGAATCGCCTGCGATTGACCTCTCCCAGCTGCGGCGCGATTCTCAAGCTCGCTGTGAAGCGATTTTTCCTGAGTGGAGAAAGCAGGACCAGAAGTGTCTTCTACAAAACGAAGCCGGCATGAACTCAGTTGCCGTGCTGGGCGACAGCCACGCCAATCATCTCTTTGCCGGACTCGCAATGAGCCAGTCCCCCTATTCCTTCGAAATTTACCCCGGAAATTGTGCAGCACCTATCCTTGACATCACCACCCGGGCCCAAGACCTGAAGGAAGGAGAAGCGCGCGGCGCCGCCTACTTGCGACACCGTGAAGCGTACGAACGCATAGCTCAAAACCCAGCCATTCGAGCAGTCGTGATGGCGCACCGTCCCTGGTGCTCTGGATACGGAATCATCGACCACAGAAACCCCGAAGAAAAGGATGCGGGGAGAATTCTTCGCGACGGCCTGACAAGAACTTTCACCATGATGCAGAAGGCAGGCAAAAAGGTCATTGTCGTGCTGGATGATCCGCAGCTTCCGTTCAATCCCAGCCGTTGCGTCGTGCGTCCCCTGCTTGGCGGAAAAAACTGCCAGTTCCCGCGGAAAGACTGGAATGACCGGCCGTTCAAGAAACTATATGAATCCGCCGTTCGTGACGTCGCGCCCCGCTTTGCGAACGTGTCAGTTCTCGACCTATCGGACACGCTCTGCGACAAGACGACTTGTTACGCCGTGCGCAACAATGCTGTTCTCTACCGCGACGACAACCATCTGAACGATGCAGGTTCTCGTTTTGTCGCCCCAGTGATCATCAAAGCCATCGACGACGCTTTGGCCAGGCCCTGACAAGCACCGTCCTCATGACGCCAAAGCCGGACTTTCCACTGTCGAAAGCCCGGCTTTATTTCACCCATCAGGGAAATTCGTCCGCCTATAATCGCGGCTCTTGCCTTTTGAGGCAGAAACTCCTTTCCCATCAAAGAATATGACAAAACTGCCCCCCCCGCAATCTACTGAAAACAAAGGGAAAATAAGGCACTACCGTCCGGACGTTGACGGACTTCGCGCCATCGCCGTTCTTTCGGTCGTCCTCTACCACGCCTTCCCTCATTGCGTGCGCGGCGGCTTCATCGGAGTTGACATCTTCTTCGTCATCTCGGGCTTTCTCATTTCCGGCATCCTCTACCGCAGCCTCTTCGGCGACACGACGCCGGGCCGCATCAACATCATTGACTTCTACATGCGGCGCATCCGCCGCATCTTTCCCGTGCTCATTGTGGTGCTCCTCGCCACGCTCGCCGCGGGCTTTCTCCTTCTCACGCCCGACGAGCTGAAGCTTCTCGGAAAACACGTCGCAGGCGGCGCGGCCTACGTTTCGAACCTCGTTCTCTGGAAAGAGGCCGGGTACTTCGACCAGTCTGCCGTCCTGAAACCCCTGCTGCACCTTTGGTCTCTGGGCGTTGAAGAGCAGTTCTACATCGTCTGGCCCGTGCTCCTCTGGCTGCTCTACAAGTCGCGCCTCAACTTCCTCACGATGACCGGCCTCTTTGCCGTGGTGTCCTTTGTCCTCTGCATGAAGGGCGTGACGCGCAATCCAACCGCCGCCTTCTATGCGCCGTGGATGCGCGTCTGGGAGCTCGCTGCGGGCGGCATCCTCGCCTGGATCGGGATGCACTGGAAGGCGCCCGAAGCGCCGCTAGCCAAAGTGAATGCCATGCTGAGCCGCGTCGTCTTTCGCGGCAACGACGTTGAGCCTCACGCTTGGCGCGACGTTCTCTCCTTTCTTGGCTTTGCGCTCATTGTGGTCGGCCTATGCACCATCAAGCATTCGTCGCGGTTCCCGAGCTTCAACGCACTCCTTCCCGTAATGGGTGCCGTCTTCATCATCGCCGCGGGTTCGGAAGCGTGGTTCAACCGCGTGGTGCTTTCGAACCGCGTCGCAGTCTTCATCGGTCTCATCAGCTACCCGCTCTACCTCTGGCACTGGCCGATCCTCTCCTTCGAGCACATCGTCTGGGGCGGCACCCCTCCCGCCCTGTGGCGCGGCGCCGCCGTCATCGCCGCCGTGATTCTTGCGTGGGTGACGTACCGCTTCGTGGAGCCGCCACTGCGCTACGGACAGCATTCGACCGCCAAGGCCGCAGGGCTTTTCGCAGTGGTCGTCGCGATCGGCGTCGGAGGCTTTGCGCTCTACAAGAGCAATGGGCTTCCGCAGCGAATCGACGCCTCGTCTTCTGCCGCCGAAGAAAAGCGAATTGAGACCCTCCTCACCGACAGCCAGGCGCGCTGCGAAGCCGAATTTCCCGAGTGGACGAAACAAGACAACAAGTGCCGCCTGCAAAAGCCACTGGGCGAAAACTCTGTCGCCGTCGTGGGCGACAGCCACTCCGGCCACCTCTTCGCAGGGCTCGCTTCAATGAAGTCGCGGTACGCGTTTGAGATCTTTCCTGGCAGCTGCGCCGTGCCGTTTCTCGACGTTACCACTGCAGCGCACAGCAACAACAAGAGGATTGACGAAATGCGCGGCGCCGTCTACCTGAGGCATCGGGAGGCCTTCCAGCACATTGCCGCTGATCCGAAAATTCGCGCCGTGCTGCTCGCACACAATCCCGGCTGCTCGCGATGGGATGCGCTCGATCGCCGCAATCCCAGCGAAAAGGACACCGGAAAGATCCTTCGCGCCGGCCTCGAGCGCACGCTGGCAATGCTCCATGACGCCGGCAAAGAGGTGATCATCGTGCTGGACAATCCGTCGCTGCCTTTTGCGCCCAGCCGCTGCGCGCGCCGCCCGATGCTCTCTGACATCGGGCAGCGGTGTCAGTTCCCGCGAAAGCAGTGGCAAGACAATGAAGCTCGCCGATTCTACGAAGCCGTCGTGCGCGACGTGGCGCCCCGTTTCAAGAACACTCGAATCGTGGATCTCGCCGACACTCTCTGCAACCGCGAAACCTGCTTTGCCGTGAAAAACAACAAGGTGCTCTACCGAGACGGCAACCACCTCAACAGCGACGGATCGAAACTGGTGGCGCCGACGCTCATCAAGGCGTTGGACGAAGCGCTGGCGCCGCACTGATCTTCGTCCCCAAAAATGGAAAAGCCGGACGATCCCCCAAGGAAAGCCCGGCTTTGTGGTGCGCGCCGCTCCTTCAGCGCACCTGTCCCTGCAGCCACAGACGTCCCGCGACGAAGCTCCCCACTTCGGGGAGCGTTTCGCCCTTCACGCCGTAGGCCGCCATCTTCACGGTTTCACCACCCTGCGTCACTGCTAGTTCGAGCGCCACCAGCGGCTTTCCGAGCCACACGACGTCTTCGGCTGCCGCCACCTTCGCGCGGAAGTCAAAGTACGACGTGTACTCCGTCGGAATGAGGAAGGTTGCGTCCTGCATGCCTTCCCCCAGCTCTGCGCCGTCGCTTACGCGGCAGGTGAGCATCACCGCCATCAGGCGCACGGTCTTCACCGCGCCGATGTCAACAGACGACAAGGACGCCGCAAAGTCCGGCACGAAGACCGTAAGCGTCAGGCCGCCCTTTGTGAAGGCCGCTTCGCCCTGCAGGCACGAAGCCGCGTAGCGACCAGCGCCGTAGACGAAGTCGTTTGCCTCGCCCGCCAACAGCGGCACGGGGTAATAGAGCTCGGGCTTTCCTTCGTGAAAGCGCATCGCGTACTGCGTGCGCGGCGCCTCCAAGGGCAGATAGAGCGCAAAGACGGCTCCTTCCGTAGTGCGTTGTTTTTCTTCCACCGCTTCACGCGCGGCGTAAAGGTCGTTTTGCGCGAGCGCCGTCACTTCATTTTCCGAGAGCCCCAGCGACTCCCACACCTCCAAGAGGCTCTCGTCATGCTGCTGCGCCAGAAGCTCAAGCCGACCGTAGACGCTTCCCGCCTGAATCGTTGTCTGAGTCATTCGTCTCTCCTAAAAAAGCGATCCGGTCACGCCCGGCGCCGCCTCCTGTTCTTTTTCACTTTCGCCCAGCATCGCGAGCATCGCCGCTTCGTCAATCACGGGAACCCCGAGGGCCTCGGCCTTCGCGAGCTTGCTCCCCGGGTCGGCGCCCGCCACGACGTAGTTCGTCTTTTTGGAAACCGAGCCCGACACCTTGGCGCCCGCCGCGATCAGCTTGTCTTTGGCCGCATCGCGCGAAAGCGTCGGGAAGGTGCCCGTCAACACGAAGGTCTTCCCGACCACAGCGCTCGCCGCCCCCGCCTCATCCGGCGCCGCGATCGCAGGCCAGTGCACGCCCGCTTCAATAAGATCGGCGATCACGCGGCGGTTGTGCTCCTCCTTAAAAAAGGCCGCCGCCGACTCGGCGATGACGTCGCCCACATCGGGGACCTCCACAAACTGCTCCTCGGTCGCCGCTTCAATCGCCTCGAGCGTTCTGAAGTGCTGCGCCATGTCGTGGGCCGTCGATTCGCCCACATGCCGGCACCCCAAGGCAAAGAGAAAGCGCGCAAGCGTCGTGCTCTTGCTCTTTTCCACCGCATTCAAGAGGTTGGCGGCGCTCTTTTCGCCCATGCGGTCCAAGGCCGCCACGTCCGTCAAGTGGAGGCGGTAGAGGTCCGCCGGCGTCTTCACGAGCCCCTTGTCTACGAGAAGGTCCACCATCTTTTCGCCGAGGCCGTCAATGCCCATGGCGCGGCGGGACGCAAAGTGCACGAGGGAGAGCTTCATCTGCGCGGGGCACACGAGCCCGCCGGTGCAGCGACTGTCCTTTTCTTCTTCGTCCCGGACCACGGCGGAGCCGCACACGGGACAAACCTCGGGCATCACGAAGGGCCGGGCGTCCGCGGGACGCCGCTCCGGGATGACCCGCACGACTTCGGGGATGACGTCGCCCGCGCGCCGCACGACGACGGTGTCGCCGATCATGAGTCCCAGTTCGGCGATGTGGTCGGCGTTGTGCAGCGTCGCATTGCTCACGTTGACGCCCCCGACAAAGACAGGTTCAAATCGCGCCACGGGCGTCACGCGCCCCGTGCGTCCCACCTGCACGTCAATCGCCTTCACGACGGTGAGGGCCTCTTCGGGCGGGTACTTGTGCGCGCACGCCCAGCGCGGCTCGCGCGCGAGAAACCCGAGGCGCTTTTGCAGTTCAAAGTCATCCACCTTGTAGACGACGCCGTCGATTTCAAAGGGAAGCGTCGGACGGATCGCCGCCACTTCGCGATGAAAGGCCGCAAGCGCTTCGGGCCCCGCCACGCGCTTGCGCTCGGGCGCCACCGGAAAGCCCACGGACTTTAACTTGTCCAAAAGCTCGGTCTGCGTCGCCGCGAAGGCCGGATCCGAAATTTCGCCCACGCTGTAAGCGTAAAAATGCAGGGGGCGAGACGCCGTGATGCGGCTGTCCAGCTGCCGCAGAGCGCCCGCCGCCGCGTTTCTCGGATTCACAAAGCGCTTTTCGCCCGCGGCGTCCTGCCGGGCATTCAGCTTCTCAAAGTCCGCCTTGTGCATGATGACTTCGCCGCGCACTTCGATCACGGCCGGCAAGAGGGCGGGATCGACTTCCAAGGGGATCGTGCGAATCGTGCGAACGTTCGCCGTCACATCTTCGCCCACGACGCCGTCGCCGCGCGTCGCCGCGGACACGAGGCGCCCCTTTTCGTAGCGCAGGCTGCAGGCGAGCCCGTCAAACTTCAATTCGCAGTCGTAGACCACCGCCGGCGCGGCGTCTTCCAACCCAAGTTCTCGGCGCACGCGGCCGTCAAAGGCCACGGCGCCCGAATCCGAAAAGTCCGTCTCGGTGTGAATGGAGAGCATCGGCACAGCGTGCGTCACCTTCCCCAGATCGCTTCGCACCTCGCCCCCGACGCGCTGCGTGGGCGACGTGGGCGACTTCAGCCCCGGGTACTTTTCTTCCAGCGTCGACAGGGCGCGAAACGCCTTGTCGTACTCGCTGTCCGGAACGCTCGGGTTGTCCAAAACGTAGTACTCGTAGTTCCAGCGGTGCAGGTCCTGCGCAAGGCGAAGAGCCTCCTCGCGCTCAGCGTCCGTGGGCTCCATTGTCGCGTCAAACAAGTCAGTCATGGTCTTTAGCAATAAAAAAAACGCGGCCCGCCTGTCCGTAATGACAGCGTCCAGCCGCGTTCTCTTTCAATTTCAGCAAAGGTTACGAACCGCAGAAGATGCGCCGGGCGCGCGGCGAACCGGCGGCAACGCCTACGTTCGCCATCTCGCGGTAGAGCTCGGCGAGCTGCCACGCGGTCTGGGATGCGGCGCCGTCCGTAACCGGAGCGCCGAAGGGATCGGTGAACGCCAAGTCCAGCCGGCAGGCGAGGTCGTTGGCGATCGCGCAGAGGTCCGCCAGCGGCTTTGCGGCAGGGTTGGAAAGGGGAATGTTCAAGGCAAGGCCCAGCTCGTTTTTCAACTGCGGCATGCGGCCCAGCACAATCAAGGGGTCGGAGACGCCCTGCTCGCGCTTTTCGTAGTGGCCTTCAGAGTAGACAAAGCCGCACCCCAGCGCCGCCTCATTGAAGGCGGAGTCGTCAATGTCGCGGGCGCCCACCAATTTGAACGTGATGTACTTTGAATACTTCTCGACAATGCGGCTCACCTTGTCAGCGGTCGCCAGAATCTTTTCGGCGTCCGGCGCCTCAGCATCCGCAGCAAGGTCAATGCCCAGCCGGTCAGCCAGTCCCAGAAAGCGAGAGACCTCGAGATTATCGAGCTTCTTGCGGCGGTTCGCCGTGAGCGTTGAGACGTAGAACTCGCGGCAGTCTTCGGCATCCGCAGCGTCGTCCGTCCAGAGGCCGGTCTTCGCACTGAAGAACGAGAACTGCAGCGGGAAAGGCATTTCCAAGGCCTTGGCGGCCTTCTGCGCCGCCTTGAGCTTTTCAGGCTCAAACGCCGGCGACTCCGTGGGCGTGAAGTGCAGCACCGCCTCGACGCCCGCGTCAATCCGGGCAAAGCGATGGCCTTCGCAGTGGAACTCCTCCGTCACGTCGCGCGGGAGCTCAGGCTCGGGCAGCGGCAGATCCAGTTCCTTCTGCTGGGGCTTGGGCTCAGAAGCCTTTTCCTTCGGCGCGACGATGCTCTCCTTCATGTCGTCGGGCTTTAAAACCGGCACCTCAGGCTCGTCCTGCGAGATGTTGTCTGCAAACTCCTGCTTCTCGTGGCGCCCGATCACCGGATCATCCACCGTGACCTGAGAAATGCCGATGGGCTTTTTCTCCTGGGCCTGCTTCTTGTTGCGCCAGTACCACCAGCCGCCGCCCGCAGCGACGATGATGAGAAGCACCACGTAAACCGGATCAATGGAAGAGAACATGAAATTTCCTAAATGTCGTCAGGCGGACGCCTGTCAAGGGCCGAGCGGCCCTTGATCGAGCCAGTCGGCCGCCATTCTATCAATTCGCTCTACCGAAAAGGAGCCCGAGATTGCGGTCAGCCCGCCACCCGCACGGCCTCCTTGATGTCCACCGCCACGACGCGCGAGACGCCGGGCTCCTTCATGGTGACGCCGATCAGCTGCCCCATCTTCTCCATCGTGACGCGAAGGTGGGTGATCATTGCAAACTGCGTCTGAGCGCTCATGGCAACGATCTGGCGCGCCAGGCGGTCCTGATTGGCTTCGTCCAGCGGTGCGTCCACTTCGTCCAAAAGGCAGAAGGGCGCGGGATTGAGCTTGAAGATGGCAAACGTCAGGGCGGTCGCGGTGAGGGACTTTTCGCCGCCCGACAAGAGCGAAATCGTCTTGTTCTTCTTGCCGGGGGGCTGCGCGTTGATTTCGACGCCCGACTCAAGAATCTCCTCCCCCGTCATCTCAAGGTAAGCGTTGCCGCCCCCGAAAAGCGAGCGGAAGACTTCGGAGAAGTTGGCGTTCACCGCATCAAACGTGCTTTTCAAGAGGTCGCGCGTTTCGGCGTCAATCTGCCGAATCGTGGCTTCGAGGTTCGCAATCGCCGCCTCCAAGTCCTTCACCTGCCGCTCCGTCTCCTCCATCGCCCGGCGGCTTGCTTCCAAAGTTTCCAAAGCCGCATGGTTCACGGACCCCAGCTCCACGATCTGCTGCTCGAACTTCTTCACGCGGCGCCGCGCGGCGTCCGCGGAGACCTTCTCGGCTTCAACCTCGGTTGCCAGGGCAAAGCGGTCCACCTGCAGCTCTTCCAGCCGAGCTGTGAAGATTTCGATGTTTGTCTCAGACTGGGCGCGCTTTACCTTGATGTCGCTGATCGCCTGAATCAAAGGCGCCTGCAGGGCCTGCAGCTCGCGGCTCTTTTCAAAGAGGTCCGTCAAGGCATTTTCCGCCGCGTCCGCTTCGCTCTGCGCCGCGCTTTCCGCGGCTTCAAGCCGCTGCAGCTCCTCCACAAACTGCTGCAGCCCCTCGCGCTCCGCAGCTTCATCGAGCCCCTCAAAGCCCGCACGCAGCTCTTCGATTTCGGCCGTCGCCATTTCGATCTCTTCGTCAGAAGCCGCCGCGGTCTTCACCGCATCCTCCCGGCGCACAACCGTCGCCTGCGCCTCGACCTTGGCCTGCGCGGCGCGGCGCTCGGCTTCTCGGCTTCGCTCCTGCGTGAGCGCTTCCCCGTTCTCCGCCTCTTCCAAGGCGATCTGCGCCGTCGATTCCGCCTGCTGCAAGCCGGAAAGCTTTTCGTCCAGCGTCGAAAACTTCTCCTCGGTCGCTTCACGCCGGGCGGCAAGCTCCTCCTGACGCTCCTTTAGTTGCGCGAGGCTCTCCGTGATCTTCCCCTGCCGGGCCTTCCACGCCGCGAGCGCGGTCTGCAGCTTTGAATACTCCACTTCCACGCGATGCACTTCGGCCTTGAGGCGCTCCACCGCGTTTTCACGCGCCTCCCGATCACTGCGCTCTGCGTCCAAGGCAGCCTTGGCGCGCGTCATTTCAGCGTCCGCCGCCTCCAGAGCGGCCTTTTCCGCCTCGGTGCTCTTCGTAAGGTTTTCAATCTCCGCCATGCGCGAAAGGAGCCCCGCCGCCGGATTTTCCTCCGCCCAGAAGCTCACGCTCTGCGGCTCCACGATGTGGCCTTCGGGCGTCACAAAGCGCGCGCCCTCCGGCAACTCAGCGCGGCGCTTCAAGGCGTCCGCGAGATCCTGAGCGACAAACGCCCCGCCAAGCCACTGCTCGATCATGGGCTTCAGGGTCGCTTCGTCCGTGGTGACGGCGTCCGCAAGGCGCTCCCAGCCCTCGGGCGCAGCCTTTGGCGCCGCCGCAGGCGCGAAGTTCGAATAAAAAACGAGGCGCGCCGGGGGCGGATCGAGCGTAAAGCCCGCCACGCGCTCCAACTGCGTCACACCCAACGCCTGAGCGCGCACCGAGAGCACGGCCTCCACGGCTCGCGCCCGATTTTCCGCGATGTGCACTCGTTCAAAAAAGCGCTTCGTACCAGAGAGCCCCATCTTTTCGAGCCACTCGGGGAGCTTCCCTTCAGCGCGCGCCTTTTCCTGCACGGCAACGAGAGCGGAGAGCCGCGCCTCATCCGCAGAAAGCCGATTCTGCGCGGCGCTTCGTGCGTCACGCGCCGTTTCAAGCCGCGCCGCCGCCTCTTCAAGGGCCACGGTGAGCTCTTCCAAAACCGCTGTCTCTTCTTCGAGCGCCGCGCGGTTTTCTTCAAGCGTCTCGCCCATCGCGCGGCAAGCTTCTTCGTCGGGCGCGTCCGCCGCGTTCTTTTCC
>CAVACW010000007.1:32506-45426 GCA_963587345.1 uncultured Oscillospiraceae bacterium
GGACTCAATCTGCTCTTCTAGCTGCCCCGCTTCGCGCCCCAGCGCTTCCACTTCGACGCTCACGGCGCTGATTTCCTTTTCAACGTCCGTGACGGCGCTGCGGGCTTCTTCGTAATGCTCGCGCGCTTCCTCGGCGGCGGCGCTCCTTTCGTCCAATTCCGCCGCCAGCCCCTCGGCTTCCGCCGTCGCCTCTTCTTCTGCAGCTTTCAATTCCTCGACGCGGGCGGCGAGTTCGGCAATGCGCTGCTCAGCTTCGCGCTTAGCGTCCTGATGACGCGCCAGGCGCCCGTGGGCCTGTCCAATGCGCTCTTCGAGCATTCTGCGCTGCTCAATCAAGTGCTGGATGTCGGCTTCGGCTCTCGCCACCTTCTTGTTGGCTTCCAAAGAGGCCGCTCGAGCCTTCTCCAGGACCGCCTTCTTTTCTTCGGCGGCGGCCTTCAAGGCCGCCTCCTGAGAAGAGAGCCCCGAGAGCTTTCCCTGCGCCTCAAGCTGCTCGGCTTCCTTCGTCGCGATCTGCGCCGTAAGGCGATTGATGTCGTCCCGGCAGTCCTTTTCCTGCACGAAGTACCAGAGGGACTCCGCGTGAAGGCGCTCGCTTTCCAAAGCCTGCCACGCTCTCGCCGTCTCCGCTTCTTTGGCAAGGCGCTCCACCTCTTCGGCCTTGTTCGCCTGCAGGACCGCTACTTTTTCAAGGTTGGCGCGAGTCGCCGCGAGGCTCGACTCCGTTTCGCGGCGGCGCTCCTTGTATTTGCTCACGCCCGCCGCCTCTTCCAAGTAGACGCGCAGGTCCTCGGGCTTCGCTTCCAAAAGCTTGTTCACCATGCCCTGGCTGATGATGGCGTAGGAGCGGGGCCCGAGCCCCGTGCCCATGAAGATGTCCTGCACGTCGCGACGCCGCACCTGCTGGCCGTTGATGAAGTAGGCGTTCGTGCCGTCCTTCGTGACGACGCGCCGGATCGCAAGCTCCGTGTAAGCCTCCCACGGCCCCTTCACCTGCCCGTCGCTGTTGTCCAAAACCATCTCGACGCTTGCACGGGAGGCGGGCGGCCGGCCTTCGCTGCCCGCAAAGATCAAGTCCGTCATGGAGCTCTGGCCGCGCAGTTCGCTCGCGCGCCCCTCGCCCAGCACCCAGCGGATGGCATCGATGACGTTGGACTTGCCGCAGCCATTGGGCCCTACGATGCCGCAGAGCGAACTGGGAAATTCAATCGTCGTCGGATCGGCAAAGCTCTTGAATCCGCTGATTTTGAGCTGCTTGAGATGCACGGCTCATTGTCCTGAAAAAAGAAGGGAAAAGGCCCGCTTTTAAAAAGCGCCCCCGGCGCCCGGGCCCCGAAACAAAGCCCACTATAATAGCCTGTTCCGTTTACGAGCGCCCGAGGCCTTCTGAAAATGCTGATTTCAAGGGCGCTTTGGCTTTTCTTTTTAGAGTATTGAACATCATGTCGTCTGCCGCGAGCCGCCAGCTTGAAATTTTTGACAATCCCTGCCCCGAGCGCGATTACCTCATTCACATGGAGATTCCGGAGTTCACGTGCCTGTGCCCCTTGACAGGCCAGCCCGACTTCGCGACCCTTATTCTTGACTACATTCCCGACGAGAAGAACCTCGAACTGAAGGCCTTGAAGCTTTACATGTGGTCCTTCCGCAACGAAGGTCACTTCCATGAGGACGTCACGAACCGCATCCTCTCGGACTTCGTGGCGAAGGTGAACCCCCGCTTCATGCGGCTGGAAGCCCGCTGGTGGGTGCGCGGCGGCATCTACACCACGGTGCGCGCCGAACACCGCAAGGAAGGCTGGCAACCGCAGCCCGAAGTGGCGCTCCCCGCCTTCCCGGAAAATTCTCCGATGAGAAGCATCTGATTCTTTTCTCCCCTCCCACTCACCAACGAGGACTTTCGCGATGTCTCACCACCCCGTAGCCAACCTGCTCACGATCCGCGACGTCACCCGCTGGGCCATGAGCGAAATGGAGCGCAACGCCATTTCGCTCGGGCACGGCACGGCCGACTTCTGGGAAGAAGCGACCTTTCTCGTGATGCGCACCCTGAAGCTCCCCTTTGACCGTCTGGAAACCTTCTGGGCCGCGCATTTGACGCCCGAAGAACTGGAAGAGGTGCTCTGCAACATCGACCTCCGAGTCCACATGAAAAAGCCCGTCCCCTACCTCATCAAGGAGGGGTGGCTCTCGGATCACTGCTTCTATGTGGACGAGCGCGTCCTCATTCCGAGAAGCTTCATCGCGGAACTTTTGGAAGAAGACCTCGCGCCCTGGGTGGAGAATCCGGAAGAGGTGACGTCGGTTCTTGACATGTGCACGGGAAGCGGCTGCCTAGCGATTCTCGCCGCGGAAACGTTCCCCAACGCTTCCGTCACGGGCGCCGACATCAGCCCGGACGCCTTGGACGTCGCCAAGATCAACCGCACGCGCTTTGGCTTGGAGGACGATCTCGAGCTCGTCAAAACCGACCTCTTCACAAACCTCCAGGGCCGCACATTTGACCTCATCCTCTCTAACCCCCCGTACGTCACCGAAGACGCGATGGGGAACCTTCCCGAGGAGTACCGTCACGAGCCGGCCCTGGCGCTCGGGGCCGGCGCCGACGGCATGGACATCATGCGCCGCCTGATGCCGGTTTTGGCCGACCACTTGAACGAGGGCGGCATCGCCGTGATCGAAATCGGCGACGGCCGCGAAGCCTTTGAAGCGCTCTGGCCCACGCTCCCCGTCACGTGGCTCACCACCTCCGGCGGGGACGACATGGTCTTTCTCGTAAAGCGCGAAGACCTGAAGGCCTACTTCTCTCAGACTCACTAACCGACACTTTCCGCCCCATGCTTCGCTTGAACGACGTCACGATCGGCCGTGGCACTCGAATTCTTTATGAACACGCCACGGCGGTCGCCGACATGAGCGACCGCGTGGGGCTCGTGGGCGAGAACGGCTGCGGCAAGTCGTCCCTTTTTGCCGCCATTCTGGGCGAGCTCGCGCCGGAATCGGGCACGATCGACGCCCCCCCGGAAGATCGCATCGCGCACGTGGCGCAGACCGTCGTGGAAACGGACGAAAAGGCCCTGCAGTACGTCTTGTCGGGGCATGCGCCCCTCATGAACGCCAAGGCGGAGCTTGCGGCCGCGCAAACGTCGGGCGACGCCATGCGAGAGGCGGCGGCGGTGGCGCAGCTCGCGGAAGTCAACGAAGGCGCCGTCCGCGCGCAGGCGCAGACGATTCTCTGCGGCCTCGGTTTTCTCCCCGCTGACGACGCCCGCGACGTGAAGGACTTCTCGGGCGGCTGGCGCAACCGCCTTGCCTTGGCGCGCGCCCTGATGCGCCCGGCAGACCTCTTGCTTCTTGACGAACCCACGAACCACCTTGACATGGACAGCCTCATCTGGCTTGAGGCGTGGTTGAAGCGCGTTCGATGCACGGTCGTCATCATCAGCCACGACCGCGAGTTCCTGGATCGGGCGACGAACGCCACGTGGTCGATTGAAAACGGGAAGCTTGAGCGCTACGGCGGCAACTATTCCTTCTTTGAAAAGCAGCGGCTTGAAAAAATCAAGCTGCAGGACGCCGCCGCCAAAGCGTACGAACACGAGGCAAGCCACTTGTCCGCCTTCATCGAACGCTTTCGCTACAAGGCTTCGAAAGCCCGCCAGGCGCAGTCCCGCATCAAGATGCTCGAAAAATTGAAGGCCGTGGAGCCCGTAAAGGCCAAGCGCGAATGGCGCTTTGAGTTCCCGGTTCCCGAGCGCACGCCCGAGCACCTCATTGACATCGAGCACCTCACCATGGGCTACAGCGATCATGTCGTCTTAAAGGACGTGATGCTCACCATTCGCGCGGGCGACCGCGTAGGCGTTCTGGGCGTGAACGGCGCAGGGAAGTCCACCCTCATCAAGGCGATCGCGGGCACGCTCGCCCCGGCCGCGGGGACCGTGCGCCGCGGCCAGGGGCTCGTGATCGGCTACTTCGCGCAGCATCAGCTCGAGCAGCTTGACTTGACGAGCACCCCGATCGACGTCTTCAAGCACAAGGCTCCGACGGTTCGGGAGCAGGAGCTTCGCGACTGGCTCGGCAAGTTCCGCTTCTCCGGGGACTTCGCGGACGCCAAGATCGACCGCTTCTCGGGGGGCGAAAAGGCGCGACTAGCCCTGGCGCTCATCGCCTGGGACAAGCCCAATCTGCTCGTCCTTGACGAACCGACGAACCACTTGGACATGGCGACGCGCGAAGCGCTCACGATGGCGCTCTCACAGTTTGAAGGCGCGCTGCTTCTCGTCTCCCATGACCGGCATCTTTTAAGAAGCGCCTGCGACAAGCTCGTGCTCGTGCATGACGGCAGCTGCGGCGAATACGACGGCGACTTGGACGACTACGCCGCGCTCGTTTTGGAGCACCGAAAGTCAGTGCTCGAAGCCGACCGCGCGACGCGCTCCGCGGCAAAGCCCGCCTCGGACGCTGCCGAACCCGCCGTCAACCGCAAGGAGGAGCGGCGCCTTGAAGCGCAGGAGCGCGCCCGCAAGGCGGCCCTGAAAAAGCCCTTGCAAAAGAAATTGGAAGCCGCCGAAAAGGCGATGAATGACGCCAACGAAAGGCTCGCCCAGATGGACGACAAAATTGGCGACAGCGCGTGGTACGCCTCCGCCGATCCCGCCGAAGTGCAGACCATCATGAAGGAGCGCGGGCAGCTGGCGGACGACGTCGCCAAGCTCGAAGAGACGTGGCTTTCTCTCTCCGAAGAAATCGAGGCGATCGGCTGACCTGCCGGCCGCTCTTTGCGCGGGCGTCCTGCGAAATTACGGGGCGCCCGTTTTCTTTGCCTGCCGGTCAGCGACCGCGGTCGCCCCCCAGCAAATGAGGCTTCCCGCCACCACGAGCGCCACGCCCTTCCAGAAGTTGAGCGACAAGTCCGCACCAAGAAAGAGGGCGCAGAAGACGCAGGACAAGACCGGCGTGAAGTAGCTCACCACGGCCATCACGGTCATGCTCCCTTTCACCACCCCCGTGGTCCAGAGGGCGTACGCCAACCCCATCACCAGGGCGGCGATGACAACCACCGCGAGGCCCTCCCCGTCGATGTGCGCAGTCCCGCCCACGCCCAAGAGCCACAAGATGAAGAAGAACGTCGTGTTCGTCGCAAAGATGAGCACCACCGCATTGACGCCGCGGCTGAAAGCGCGGGTGATCGAGCTGTAGGCCGCCCAAGAAAGCGCCGCCAAGAGCGCCAGCGCGTAGCTCGCCGGGTTCCCCTTCATGTGCTCCGCCATCGACGCGAGATCGAGTCCCGCGTCGCCTGAGAGCACCGTGAGAATCCCCACGACGGAAAACGCAAATCCGAAGACAATCCACCACTTCGCCTTCTGCCCGTTGAAAAGGCAGGCATAGAGCAGCGTGAGACAGGGCCACAAGTAGTTCACCATGCCCACTTCCGCAGTCTGCGCGCCCCCGTCGGACAAGGCGAGCGCAAAGCAGAAGCAGACTTCGCAGGCCACCGCGCTTCCGATGCCGAAAATGAGGTAGCCCAACGACATCTTCGCCAAAGGCGGCCGGCCGTAGATTCCCAGCAAGAGGAGGGTCGCGAGGCCGCAGAGAAAGACCATCCCCAAGGGCTGCCCCACGTGTTCCGCGACGAGCCGCACAAAGGGCACGCTCATGCCCCAGCAAACCGGAGCAAGGCAACCGATCAACGTGTAGTGAGAGCGAGAAAGCTGCATGTCTAAACCTCAAGCCGCCGAGAAAAACGATGACGCCCCGGCCGCAGCGGACGGGGCGCCCCAAAAAGGCGGAAGACGAATCCTACCCGCAAATCACGACGCCGGCGGCGGGCGCAAAAGACACTTCGGCCGTGACGCCCACGGCTTCCATCGTCGTTCCGGGAAGAAAAGGCACCGCGAGCGTAAAGGGCTTTGCCTGCCCGCTCCCCTCGATCACCGCGTCGTAGTCGATCCGATCGCCTTCAAAGAGACGGTTCACGATCTTCATAGGAACGGCGTTCGTTGCGTCAGCACCCGTGCTCAGACGCAGATTTTCGGGACGCACCACGAGGAGCGCCTTTTCTCCCACAGCGGGCGGATTCTGCCGCCCCATGCGGGCGCGAAGCACCCGCTCGCCTGCCCTAAAGAGCGCGAGCCCCGCGTCGTCCACGCCTTCCAACACCCCCGGAATGAGGTTCGCCTGCCCGATGAAGTCCGCCACAAATGGCGTCGCCGGATCCTCGTAAAGCGCCATGGGGGTCCCAAGCTGCTCAATATGACCGCGATTCATCACCATGATGCGGTCCGACATCGTGAGCGCCTCCTTCTGGTCGTGCGTCACGTAAAGGCAGGTGAGCTCCAGTTCCTGCTGGATGCGTCGGATTTCGGTCCGCATGTGAAGCCGCAGCTTCGCGTCCAAGTTGCTCAAGGGCTCGTCCATCAAGAGAATGCGGGGCCGCAGCACGAGAACGCGCGCCAGAGCGACGCGCTGCTGCTCGCCGCCCGACAGCTGATGGGGATAGCGCTGCTCGGCCTTTGCCAGCCCCACCATTTGAAGCCCCTCCCTTACCTTGGCCTTCAAGGCGTCGCCCGTGACGCCGCGGATTCGCAGGCCGTAGGCGACGTTCTCAAAGATCGTCATATGGGGAAAAAGCGCGTAGTTCTGAAACACGAACCCCATGTTCCGCTCGTTGGCGGGCACTGCCGTGATGTCTTCGCCGTCCACGAGGATGGCGCCCGCCGTCGGGGTCTCAAACCCCGCCACCATTCTGAGCGTCGTCGTCTTTCCGCAGCCCGAGGGGCCGAGAAAGGTCAGAAATTCGCCGGGCGACACCGTGAGATTCACGTCGTCCACGGCCGCAAAGGTCTCATGATCCTTCACGTAGGTGCGGGAGATCCCGCGCAGTTCCAAAGAGACCGCCATTTTTAATGAACTCCGATTGCGTCGCCGTTGCGGCAGAGCATCCGCGCGATGAGATTCATCACGCCGGAAGCGATGAAGACCAGCCCGATGAGCACGATGGAGAAGGCGCAGGCCTGCGCGAACTGCAGCTCCGTCATGCATTCCAGAATGCGGGTCGTGATGAGCGTCCAGTGCACAGACACGAGAAAGATCGTGGCGCTGATGGCGGTCATCGAGTGAATGAAGAGGTAGCGCATGCCCGCCAAAATCGCGGGGAGCACCAGAGGCACCGTCACCGACGTGAAGGTCTTCACGGCGGAAGCTCCGAGGCTGCGGCTTGCCTCCTCAATCGATGGGTCAATCTGCGTCAAGGCCGCAATGACATTGCGGATCCCGGCGGATGAATACCGAAAGACGTAGGCCGCAACGAGAATGTAGAGCGTCCCTGTCAGGACGATCGGCTTATCGTTGAAGGCGATGATGTAGGCAATGCCCACCACCGTGCCGGGAAGCGTGTAGTTCAAAAGCGACACGGTCTCAAGCGTCCGATGCCCCCGCACCTTGAGTCTTGCCGTGGCGTAGCCCACGAGCACGGCGAGAAGACCGCCAACGGGAGTGCCGATGCACGCAATGAGGAGCGTGTCCTTGATCGCCTTCAGGCCGTAGGTGAAGACGTACTCGTAGTGCTCGAGCGTCAGCTGGTTGTTGATGCCCCAGATTTTCACCACGGACGCCGTGAGAATGATGGCGTAAAGGTAGAGGATGAAGGCTGAGACAAGCACCACGACGCCCGCGATGCCTGCAGTCAACAGGGGGCCCGGGCCCTTCACGGAACTGCGCCCGCCCGCTTTCCCTGAAACCGTCACATAGCTCTTTTTCCCCACCCAGTAGCGCTGCAGCAGATAGACCGCAATCGCCGGTATGAGGAGCATGAAGGACAGCGCGGAGCCCCCCTTGAAGTCGTACAGGCCGGTGATCTGCAGATAGGCCTGCGTGGGAAGCACCGGAAAGGAATGGCCGCCCAGCACCTGAGGCGTCGCAAAGTCCGCCAGGGAGCAGGAGAAAACGAGAAGGAAGGCGTTGGCGATCCCGGGCGCCGCCAAAGGAAGCGTCACCGACCGGAACACCTTGAAGCTTGAGGCTCCGAGCGAATACGCCGCGTCTTCCAAGTTGGGATCAATGCGCGACAAAATCGTCGAAAGCGTCATGAACGCCACCGGGAAGAAGGTGAGCGTTTCCGAAATGAAGGTGCCCCAGAAGCCGTAGAAATTGAAGTTCCCGAGCCCCAGAAGCTCCAGAAGGATGCCGTTGGGCCCCAGGGAGAGCGTCAGCGCAATGCTGCTCGTGAAGGGCGGAGAAATGAGGGGAAGGAGCGTCACCGCGCTCACCGCCGCCTTGAGCCACCGAGGCATCGAAAGCCGCGTCACGGCGTACGCAAAGATGAACCCCAACGCCGTGCCCGCCAAGCCCACCGAGCCCCCTAAAAGGATGCTGTTCACCGCCGCCTGCCGGTCGTACCAGCTAGCGATGAAGGGCTTCAGGTTCTCGAGCGTGAGCGCGCCGTCCACCGTGAAGGCCATCAACAGAAGGCGCGCGAGCGGATAGACCACGAACGCCGCCAAAAGAAGCCACAGCATCAGAACCGTGAGCTTCGTGGCCGCGTCGCCGCCTGCGGCGCGAAAGCTTGTCGCCATAGGAACTCTCAGAAAGGAGATGAGCCCGTCCGCGCCAAGGAGAAAAAGCGCGGACGGGAGGAGTCGCAGCGCGAAGCCTTACTTGATGACTTCGTTGATCCAGCGCTGCGTGAAGCGCTTGCGGTTGTCGCCCTTCCAGGCGACGTCCACCGTAACGGTGTTGATCTTCGAAAGGTCGAGAATCGGGTTGGCCGTCTTCACGTCGCTGCGGGTGGGAACGTAGTTGATCTTGTTGTCCACAATGAACTGCGCAAACTTCTTGCTCGCCGCCCAGTCCACGAACTTTTTCGCTTCCGCATTGTGTCGGCCGCCTGCGATGACGCCGGTCGCCTCAATCCCGAAGCTCACGCCGTCCTTGGGGTAGCTCACCGTCACGGGGTAGCCCTGCTGTTGAATATCCAGGGCGTCCACGATGTAAAAGATGCCAGACGCGCACTGCCCCGTCGCAATCGGCATGGCGCCGCCCGCGCCGCTCTTCGTGTACATCTGGATGTTGGCGTTCAAGGCCTTCTGGAATTTGAACGCCTCGTCTTCACCCATGATCTTCACCAAGGAGTAGATTCGCTCGGTGGCCGTCCCCGAGGTGCGGGCGTCCGCCATCTGCAGGTTGTTCTTGTAGCGCTTGTCAAGAAGGTCAGACCACTGCGCCGGCGCCTGCATTTGATTCTTCTTCAGGAAGTTCGTGTTCGTCAAAAAGCAAAGCGGAATGACGCCGATCCCCGTCCAGTGGTCGCCGGGGTCGCGCAGGTTCGCGGCGATTGCGTCCGAGTCCTTCGGACGATAAGCTTCAAAGATGCCTTCCTTGATGCCCGCAGCGTAGGTGTCCGCCGGCCCCCCGAGCATCACATCCACCTGCGGATTGTTCTTTTCAGCCGTCAATCTCGCAAGCGCCTCGCCCGAAGAGAATCGCAGGAAATTCACTTTGATGCCAGTGTCCTTCGTGAACTCGGCGAAGATCTTCGACGCATACTTTTCGGGCATGATCGAATAAGCATTGAGCTCGGCAGCGCTCACGCCGCTTGCCAAAAGCGCGGCGCTCAAGGCAATCAAAGGAAATTTCAGTCGCATGACAATCCGTCCTTTTCCAGTATCAGAGAATCGCCGCCAGAGAAGCGCGTCAGGCGCTCTCGCGGACGTCTGCGGAATTTTACTTAGCACGGCCGCCCCTGTCACCGTTCCGTCACAAAAGAGCGGGACACCAAGCCCCCTTACAGCGAGGCCGCGAGCGCAATCGGAAAAAGCGACTGCGCGAGCGTCGCGCGCCAGAATGCGCCGCTTGCGATGTCTGCCTGGAGGTGCTTTTGAAAAAGCGACTCGGCGTCCGTCCAGGCGCTTTCGCGGCAGAAGTCCGCCAGCGTCACGCCGGCCGCCGTGCACCCGCCCGTTTTCAGGACGTCAAAAAGCGCCGCGGACGCGAGAAAGCCGAACGTGTACTGCCAGTCGTAATGCAGCGTCTCCGTGCGGTAGAAATGAATCTTGTGCGCCCACACGTACTGATCGCACCCGTCCGTCGTCTCGCCATAGGCGCGGCGCCAGGCGGCTTCCGTGAGGTCGTTGATCCGTCCGACGGACAAGTACTGCGTGCGCCGGGCTTCCTGCACCGCCTCAATCAAGCGGCAGCGAAACGGCAGGTCCAAGAGATTCTTTGAAAGCCGCAGGAGCCCCTGCCAGAGGACGGCAGCATAAGCCGCCTTGTCGCCTTTTGTGGCGGCGACAAGATGCACGAGAAGCGCGTGGCTGAAAAGCCGCCCCACGGTTTCGCAGAGCACGGCGGCGGGCCGGCGCAAAAGGGCGGGCTCCGATAAAAGCTGTTGCCGTAGGTACGCTTCGCCAAAGGTGTGCGCGAGCTCAAACGCCCGCCCGATCGTGGGCTGCCAGTCCGCAAAGACGGCCACGGCGCCCGCGCTCGGCACTTCGTCCGTCCAGCTGCCGCCTTCGCCGCCCGCCAGGGAGCGGCTCTCCACCCAGCCTGCGGCGATCTCGCGGTCAATGAAATCAGGAGCGTCGGGCGCGATGTCCGCCACCGCGGTCTTCACGGCCTTCACCGCGCCTTCAAACGTCGCAAGCGCCGCGGGCGTCTTCACAAACGGGGGCGGCGCCGCGAGAAACGCCGCGGGCATGCGCACCGGCTCCCCGTCCGCTGTTTTTCCCGCAAAAACTTCGGCTCGCAGCGTCACTGCGGGGCGCACGGCCTCGGCTTCGGACTCCACCGCCGCCATGAGCGCGTCAAAGACGGCGACTGACACCCCCTCCCCGGCAGCCGATGCTTCCGTAAACGTCTTCCCTTCGCGCTCCAGAATGTTCACGCGACAGCCCGCTGCCGCATTCAAGAGCTCCGCAAAAATCGAGGCATTTTCGGCGTACCACGCGTTGCAGGCCCCGAACGTCAGGCGCCGCACCGCGGGATCCTCCGTTGTCTTCAGAACGCCTTCGGCGGCGGCCGCGGAGAGCTTGCCGCGGTAGCCTGACGCCGCAATGGGCAGCTCAAGCTTCATCCCCGCCTTCACGCGGGAGTAGAGCGAGCGGATGGGCTCGGCAACGCGCCGGTCGGCCCGCTGGCTGCGCACCTGACGGCTGCGCACCGTCTGCCAGCGGCGCGCGGCGGCAATAAGCTGGTCTTCACCCGAGGCCGTCTCCCCGAGTGCCTTCACCATCGCCACCGTCCGCTCGTCCATCGCCTCCAGCAGCGACAAGAGCCGCTGGCGCTCGGCAACGATGCGGCTCGCAAGCGCATTCATGGAACGCTGCGCGTCGCAAGCCGTCAGCATCGTGCGCGCCAGCGCCCTCGCGGACTCCGCAAGCTTCAAGTAGTCCGCGGCGGCCCTCGGACTCGCGTCGTCCACACGATCCATGAGCGCAAGCACCGAGGCGAGCCGGCTTTTCACGAGCTCAAAGGGCTGAGAGGCGGGATTCAAGACGCCCTTGGCGTCCCAGGCGGGGAAAGGATTTCGCATGATGGGAAGACTGTAGTCCAAAAAAACGCCGCCCGAGGAGTCCAAAACCATCGGACGGCGAAAACACCTCGCCGGCCGTCCAACAGGGAGGGACGGCGGCCGGCGTACTGCTTCGGAGTGCTTTTAGAAGTAGTGGGCAAGGCCCAGCGTGCCGTAGTAGGCGGAGGGCTCGGCAATCTTGCAGCCCGCCTCCTTGTAGGTGACGTTCGAGGTGCCGAACGCGACGACGGCCTTCGTGGTCTTCGAGAACGAATACGTGTAGCCGAGCCCCGTGAACCAGCCTTCCGCCTTCAATTCCTTCGCGAGCTCGTCGGTCTTCGCCTTCACATAGCCGCCGCCCACCTTCAAGGTGCCGCCCGCCAGCGGAATGTCGGCGCTCGCCAAGAGGCCGAAGCCCTTCCACTGGTCAAGCGAATTCGATTTCCCGGAGGCGTATTCACCCACGGTCTTCTTCACGAGGGTCGAATAGCCTTCGGTCCCCAGCTTGTCCGCATTGTCAAAGTACTGGCCCGCGAGGTAGATCTTCGCCACGCCAAAGTCGTAGTTGCCGCCTGCCGTGATGCGCCACATGTCCTTCACCGCCCCTTCGGACTGCGTCTTCGTCTTCACGCCAATCGACTTCTCGTTCACGCCTTCGTAGAGGATGACGCCGTCAAAGGCGCCCCTCTGATAGGAGACGCCCAGGCCCAGGTAGTGGTCGGAGGAGGACTTGTTTTCATACTGATCCGTCCCCTCTTCGCCCATGCCGTAGCGGGCTTCAAACTGCACGCCCGCCAGGCGCGGACTCACGTACGTCACGGAGTTCGAGAAGCGGCTCGCGGGAAGCCCCGCCATCACGATGCCCTGCGTCGCCACGTCGCCCACGCCCGTGCCGAAGGCGTGGATGTTGCCCAGCATGTTGTAGGAGCCGCCATCCGTCCCAAGGGGCGCCAAGCGGCCAGCGGCAAAGATGCCGTAGGGCGTCGTCAGGTGAATCGTCGCTTCGCGGTCAAAGAGCGTGTCAGAAGTCTTCAAGGCGCCCGTGTCCGTCGAAACGCCGTTTTCCAGAATGAAGGACACCTGATAGCCGTTTCCGAGGTCTTCGGAGCCCTTCAAGCCAAAGCGGCTCGAGGTGTAGTTTCCGCTTTGCATCGCGAGCTTATTCTCGGCGCCGTCCCAGCCGTTGTCGGCGTGGGTGTAGCCAAAGCCAATGTCAAAGCGGCCGTAGAGGCTGACATCCGCCGCCGTGGCAGCGCTCGCAAAGCCCGCGACGATCGCGGCAGCCAGCAAAGTCTTTTTCATAAGAGTCTCCATTGGTTTTTGTCATGGCGCAGAGGGCGGCAGGGAGTGGGGATAATTTTTGTAGGCAGCCTATCTAGAAAAGGGCACGCCGTAGGTCTTGAAAATTAGC
>CAVACW010000008.1:0-7575 GCA_963587345.1 uncultured Oscillospiraceae bacterium
AGCAATTGCCATCCTGAGAGCGAACGAGGCTCCTCCGACTCGTGATGGTAGATTTTGGAGCTTTCGAACTAACGGCTTGAGCTGCAGCAGGAGCTGATGCGCCGCGGCTCGCGGCTTCCTATCATCTTTCTTACGGGCCACGGCACGATGGAGACGGCCGTGGAGGCGATGAAGGAGGGGGCCGTCGATTTTGTTGCAAAGCCCATTGATCCCGAGCGCTTTGTCGCCGCCATTCGCGCGGCGCTTGCCAAAAACGCTCTGAAGGCGCTCGGCATTCGCACGGCGGGCGACGCCGTCGCTGCCTACGCTGCGCTCACTGATCGCGAGAAGGAGGTGTGCCGCATGCTTGCCCGAGGACTCTTGAATCGCGAGGCGGCGATCCGGCTTTCCATCAGCGAGCGCACGGTGGAGGGGCATCGGGCGTCCGCCTTCAAGAAGCTGGGCATTCACACCGTGGCGGATCTGGTGCTCTTTTTTGCGGAGCTGAAAAAGACGCAGCCCGAGGCTTGAAGACAAAAAGGCGGCTCGGTCAGATAGTGCAACGCCTGATCGAGCCGCAACTCAGGAGAGGAAGAGGTCACAGCGGACGCAGAGCAACCGGGCAGCCGCTGTGACAGCAGCGGAGAAAGCGCCTTACGCTTTCTTTGACTTGGCGCGCGCCGCAGCGCTGCGGGCGGCGCGACGCCCGAAGATCACGGCAGAGGTGAGCTGGCTGCCGACGATGTAGTTCCAGAAGAAGATGCCGCCCGTCGCGTTGCCTGCGGCGTAGAGGCCCGGAATCGGCTCCTTCTCCGTGTTGATAACTTCGCCGTCTTCGGTGATGTTGGGGCCGCCGAAAGTGGCGGTCATGCCGCCCTGGAAGGGAAGCGCAATGAAGGGGGCCTTCACGACGGGGCGCGGGTGCTCGAGGGTGTTTGCCGGCGACAGATCCGAGGCCGTGCCGTTCTTCACAGCGCGGTTGTAGCTTTCCATCGTCGCTTTAAGCGTCTTCGCGTCAACGCCCATCGCCTTCGCCAGCTCTTCAATGGTGTTTCCTTCGTAGATCGGCGCTTTCTTCATCTTGTAGCGGTCAAGACGAATCTGGACGGTGTCGATGCCGATAATGGCGCTGTCCATGATGATGTAGGCCCAGTTGTCAAGCGTCACCTTGGGAAGTTCCTTGGCGACTTCGACGTAGGTCTTTGCTTCATCGATCACGCGCTGGCCCTTGCGGTCCACGATCACGCCGTAGTTCACAAGCGTCGAGGGGTTCGCCTGAGTGGGGCCGTGGATCGGGCCGCCGTGGAACTGGTCCATGTTGGAGTAGTAGGGGAAGAAGGGGCGCGTCAATTCAATGTTTTCGCCCATCATGTAGGGCGAGCCGCGCAAAGGCATCAGCGTAGCGCCGCCGCCCATGTACTTGCAGACCATTTCCTTGTTGGCGTGGAACCCGCCCGTGCAGAGAATGACGCCGCCCTTGGCGTTGAAGATCACTTCGCCCAGGTCTTCCGAGATGGCGCGGGCGCCGGTGCAGGCAAGAAGTGGCGTTTTAAGGAGCCCCACCACCTTGGTGTTCGTGAAGTACTTGATGCGCGGGCTCTTTTTCACTTCGTCCATCAGCTGCTTTACGAGCTGGTTGCCGCCCGGCTTCAGTTCGCCCGCCACTTGATGGCCGCGGTTCAATCCTGGCCACACTTCGGTCACGAGCTTCTTGAAATGGATGCCGGCGCGCTTTGTGAGCCATTCGATGACGGAGGCGCTTTCTTCAGCGAAGATCTTCGTGAGCTCGGGATTGCCCTGGTTGAGCGACACCTTCATCATGTCCTGATAGAAGGCTTCGACGGTGTCGGTGGCAAGCCCCTGCTCCTTTTGCACGTAGGTGTTCGTGGCGTTGAAGATGCCGCCCGCGTAGATGGTGTTGCCAAAAGGCATGCTCATCTTTTCCAAAAGCGCCACTCGGGCGCCCTGATCGGACGCTTCGAGGGCGGCCGCCAGGCCCGCGCATCCTGAGCCGACGATGACGACGTCAAAGGTGTACTGGCGGGGACGGCGGGCGGCGGCCTCAGCCGTGCCCGTGATGCCGACGGACGCGGCGGCTGCGGCGCCGAGAAGGCCGTTGCGAAGAGCGCTGCGACGATTCATCATGAGTTTTTCTCCTTGTTGACGAGGCGCCGTAGCTGTAGCTTCAGCGCCTTGAAATTTGAGACGAAGAGATTCTTTCAGCGATGGGTACGCGCGTACCTTGCGCCGCGTCAAGAAGCGACGCCTTTGTGCAAAGTACTCAGAAGTCGTGAATCAGCGTGCCAAAAACCGCGGTGAAGCCCCGCGGCGCGGGCTCTGAGCGGGTACAATCCCTCGACCTTGCTTTGCCCTTCTCTCGGGACAAAGCCTTCTGCCATCCCAAGAGCTTTCAAGTAGGTCCCGCAATGACTGTCGATTCTGACGACATCAACGCTTTGCAATCTCCGGGTCAGAACCTGACTGGCGCCGTGTTTGATTCCACCTATGAAGCGCACGACGCCACCGGCTGGTCCTGCACGGTGGACGCCATGGGCGTTGTTCGCGAGGTGCATTGGAGCGCCGACTACTGTGCGCTTTTTGGTGAAAAGCTTGAGGACTCTCCCGCGGGACTTGAGCGCTTCTGGAGCTGCGTGCATCCCGAGGATCTTGAAGCAACGGAAGCTGCTTTTGCCGCGGCCTTGAAGGAGACCACCTGCTGCACCGTCTACGACGTCGAGTACCGCATGAAGTGCGCGGACGGCCAGTATTACTGGTGTCGCGACATCGGCCGCTTCATTGACCCGGAGGGGGCGCCGCTGCGGCGCTTTTATGGCGTGGTCATCCAGGTGGATCGCGTGCGACGGATGCAGGCGCTTTACGAGAAGCGTGAGGCGGCATTGGCCGAGCTCTGCAAGCGGCAGGCTGAGCAGCTCGAAGAAATTCAGCGTCTCAACGAGCAGCTCGCGGCGAGCAACCGCGACATGGCGCGCCGCCTGGGGACGATCAAAGCTTTGGGGCGCCAGTACGCGACGATCTGGTACAACAGTCCGTCCCAAAACCGCCTGCGGCTTATTCAAAACACGGGATTCCGCGTCCATGAGGCATCCGTTCGCAAGGCGCTCGTGACCGGCACGTATGAAGAGGGGCAGCAGCTCTACGCCGACTTGGCTGTTCACGAAGAAGATCGCGAGGCGTATCTTGCGGCGTCGAAGGTTGATGTCGTCGTGCGCGAAACCCAGCGCCGCCCGGTGTACCGTGTGCCGTTTCGCCGCTGTTCCGAATACGGCACCGAGTACTACGAGGAGTGCTTTGCGCGAACGGATGCGACGGGCGCGAGCGAAGACTTTGTGGTTGGCTATAAAAACGTCGACAAGGAAGTTCGCGAGGAAAAGAAGAAGCAGGAGGCGCTCGAGACGGCGCTTGACGCCGCGCAGCGCGCGAGCCGCGCCAAGACGGTCTTCTTGAACAACATTTCCCACGACATCCGCACGCCGATGAACGGCATCATCGGCATGACGGCGATTGCGTCGGCGCATGTGAACGACGCCCGGCGCGTGAAGGACTGCCTCGCCAAGATTTCGGTTGCAAGCTCCCATTTGCTGGGGCTCATCAATGACGTTCTGGACATTTCTCGCATCGAGTCGGGGAAGGCGACCTTGAACGAGGAGAAGTTCAGCCTTGCCGGGCTTTTTTCCGACCTCATCACGACGATCGACGCCGCGGTGGAGGCAAAGGACCTGGACCTTGCGATCGATGTGCACGGCGTCGTGCATGAAAACGTGCTCGGAGACGCCATCCGCCTGCGGCAGGTCTTTCTCAACATCCTCACCAACGCCGTGAACTTCACGCCGCGGGGCGGCCGCATCGAAGTGATGCTCGCCGAGCGGCCCACGACGTCCCGGCACTACGCGAGCTTCGAATTCGTCTGTCGTGACACGGGCTGCGGCATGACGCCTGAATTCCTGAAGCGCCTTTTCACGCCCTTTGAGCGCGCAGAGGATGCCTTTATGAACCACACGCCGGGGACGGGATTGGGGCTTCCGATCGCCCGCAACATCGTGCGGATGATGGACGGCGACATTACGGTGGCTTCCGAATACGGCAAAGGGAGCACTTTTTCCGTCACGTTTCGCCTCAAGGCGCAGACCGCGCCGAAGCCAAGCGACGAGATTCTGAAGGGACTCTCCGTACTCGTCGTGGACGATGATGAGATCCTTTGCGAAAGCACCTGCTACTCCTTGTCCGAGCTTGGCATGAAGGGGGACTACGTCTTGTCGGGCGAAGCCGCTGTGGTGAAAGTGAAGGCGGCGCACGAGGCGGCTTTGGACTACAGCGTCTGTCTCATCGACTGGCGCATGCCCGGGATGGACGGCGTGCAGACCACGCGAGCCGTGCGCGAGTGCGTGGGGCCGGACGTGCCGATCATCATCATTTCCGCCTACGACTGGACGACGATCGAAAAGGAGGCGCGCGAAGCGGGCGCCGACGGCTTTATCGAAAAGCCCCTCTTCAAGTCGCGCCTTGACGCCGTGATCAGTGGACTCATCACAGGCAAGCAGGAGGAGGCGGAAAACGAGGCGATGGTGGACGACGAGCACTTTGACTTCACCGGGCGGCGCATCCTTCTCGTGGAGGACAATCCCTTGAATCAGGAGATCGGGGTGGAAGTGCTCGGCATGACGAAGGCGATGGTCGAGACGGCCGAGAACGGCCGCGAGGCGGTCACGGCGTACGAAGGGCATGAAGCGGGCTACTACGACGTGATTTTGATGGACATTCAGATGCCGGAATTGGACGGAAACGCTGCGGCGCAGCTGATCCGCGCGGCCGGGAAGGCCGATTCGCACACCGTGCCCATCATCGCGATGAGCGCCAACGCCTACGCCGAAGACCGTGAGAAGGCGCGCGCGGCCGGCATGAATGACTATCTCACGAAGCCCGTGAACTTCAAGACCATGCTCACGCTCATTCGGCGGCACCTCGAGGAGAAATCCGCATGACAAAGATTCTCACTGACGTTCGCGCCGCGGGGCGGCTTCCCGAGCAGAACGCCTCGGGCTGGGCCATCGTGGTGGATCACGACGGGAACCTCATTTCGGGCGACTGGGGGCCGGAGCTCGCGCAGATGCTGGGGATTGTCATGCAGTCCCTGCAGGACTACTTTGATCTCGTTCATCCCGAGGACCGGGCGCGGGTTGCCCACGGCGTTTTTGCGGCGACGCATGATCCCACGGGCAAGACGCCCTACGGCACGGACTGCCGCGTGAAGCTCGCGGACGGTCTTTATCACTGGTGCCACGACATGGGGCGCATCGAGCTGCAGCCCGACGGCACGCGGCGCTTCGTGGGCTTCATTTTCACGATTGACCGAGAGAAGGCGATGCTTGAAATGAGCCGGCAGCGCGAGGCGGTGCTCGAGCGCACCGTGGCCGAGCAGGAGCGGCAGCTGGCGGACATTCGGCGCTTGAACGAAAGCCTTGAGAAGTCTCGTGCGGAAGCCGAGGAATTGAAGAAGGTTGTGGAGGGTTTGAGCAGCGAAAACGCTACGGTCTGGTACATCGCCGTGCCCGAGATGACGGCGACGCCCATGCAGAGCTTTTTTGGAACTCAGGGACACGTCACGGATGAGGCGGTGAAGGAAGCGCTGGCGCTCAACAACTTTGAAGAGATCTGCCGCGCCTACACGCGAGGCTACATCTACGAGCCTGATCAGTCGCGGGTTCTGGAGGCCGTTGATTATGAGCACGTTCGCCGCGAGATGCACCAGGATCTGCGCGGCTATTCGGTGGAATATCGCCGCAGCACGAGCCGAGGGATTGAGTACTACCGCGTCACTTTTGTACTGGTGTCGCCGGAGACGGGATCGGAAGACTTTCTCGTGGCATTTCGAAACGTGGATCGTGAAGTTCGCGACCGGCGCCAGAAGGCGGAGGCCCTGCAGACGGCCTTGGATGCCGCCGAGCGCGCGGGACGCGCCAAGGCGGTGTTTTTAAACAGCGTCTCCCATGACATCCGCACGCCCATGAACGGCATCATCGGCATGACGGCGATTGCGGCGGCGCACGCCGACGATCCCCGACGCGTGAAGGACTGCTTGGACAAGATTTCCGTGTCAAGCACGCATCTGCTGTCGCTATTAAACGATGTGCTCGACATCTCGAGCATCGAGACGGGCGAGGCGTCTTTATCTGAAGAACGGTTCAATCTCGCGACCGTCTTTTCCGAGATGACGACGATTTTGTCGCCTGAGGCGACGAACAAGGGCGTGCATTTCACAACGGACTGCGGGCTGCAACATCGAGAGCTCATCGGCGACGGGTTGCGGCTTCGGCAAATCTTCATCAACATCGCGGGAAACGCCATCAAGTTCACGCCCGCGCAGGGCGACGTCGAGGTGCTCCTGCAAGAGAAGCCTTCGTCGTCTCGACACTACGCCGCCTTTGAATTCACCTGCCGTGACACGGGCTGCGGCATGAAGGCGGAGTTTCTCGAACACCTCTTCAAGCCCTTTTCGCGTGCGGCGGAAACCAAGAGCATCCCCGGCACGGGATTGGGGCTTTCCATCGCGCACAACCTGATCGACATGATGGACGGCGAAATCAAGGTCGCATCGGAATTCGGAAAGGGCAGCACCTTCACTGTGACCTTCCGCCTCAGAACGTCCGCCGAGGAGCCGCTTCCCTTGGTAGACGCCGGGAAAGCTTCCGACATTGAGCCCTTGACGGGACTTGAGTCGCTCGACTTCACTGGAAAGCGCGTCCTTCTCGTCGAAGACAATGAGTTGAACCGAGAGATCGCCCTCGAGCTCCTGGACATGACGCACGCCATGGTGGAGACGGCGGAAAACGGACTGGAAGCGGTGAAGGCCTTTGAAGGGCACGAGCCGGGCTACTACAGCCTCATCCTGATGGACATTCAAATGCCCGTGATGGATGGAAACGCCGCCACGCGACTCATCCGCGCGTCGAGGGCGGCGGACGCGACGACCGTGCCCGTTGTGGCGATGAGCGCCAACGCCTTTGCTGAAGACAAGCAGGCGGCGAAGTCGGCGGGCATGAACGACTATCTCCCCAAGCCTGTGGACATGGCGGCGCTTGCTGCGGTGCTGAATCGCTACCTCGGGTAGCGCGGCGAGCGGATTTGCAACGGGTTCATCGTGGAAATCGCGGTGAGCCCGTTTTTTTCGGGTTGTTTCGCAGGGCGAAAGCGATGTTGAGCGGCGATTTGATCTCTAACAAGAATCGCAGAGTTTCTTTACCAAAAGGCGGACGTCGGTCGCAAAATGCTTCCCATATCATCCGGATGATCACCCGCGAAGCGCCGTCAGCATTGAGGCGGCGAGCGGCGGTCCTGAATCAGGGCCTCGGCTTTCGCGCAAGCGGGGAACGCTATTTTTTTGGAGATTAGTCGTGATCAAGGTAACAGAGTTGCTTTTGTCGCTGGGCGACATGCTGGGCATTGCCATGCTCCCGGAAGAGAACGGCGCTTGCCGCGTGCTTTTCGGCGAGACGGCGGTGGACTTTCAAGTGGCGGACAACCATCTGTTCCTTCGAGTGCAGAAGGCCGCGAGAAGGAGTTTCCAGCGCTGCTGAAGGC
>CAVACW010000008.1:7585-38104 GCA_963587345.1 uncultured Oscillospiraceae bacterium
GACTGGCTGGGCTCGGAAACCCGAGGCGCCACGCTGGGGCTCGATGCCAAGAAGCAGATGTTCGTTCTGCACATGATGCTCACGGGGTCGCTGGAAGTGAACGAATTCAAGTCGCTGCTGGCGAATTTCGTGAAGTCAGCGCGAGACTGGAAGGAAAAGCTTCAGCAAAGCGCGGGCTCTCAGGATTCCCAGCCTTTTGCCATGCCTCATTTCCTTGCGGTTTGATTCCATGTGCCTGCAGGCGGCGGCTTGACTGGTTGATAGACAAAAACTGCTTTAAATCAATGAATAATCGACCAGCACGCAAGTCGGTTTCTAAACGGAGAAGAGAAAATGCCGAATTCGGTTAATGTGACGCATACGGGCAATTTTGGTGATTGGGAGGTGTGCGACCTTCAGAAGGGGTCCACGAAGGCGCCCGATGCTGAGAACACCAAGACCACGACGTCGGGTGGGTCCACCATCGACGGGGAAGTGGGAACGTCCACTCCGGCGGCCATTGATGAAGAGTGGGTTGTTCTTGAAAAGACAGACGTTTCGATGCTGAAGGATGCCCGAAGCGGAAAGGCGGTGGCTCCTCGAGAGCTGGGCGTCAGCCTCCCGCAGGGCGAGACCCTGACTGAGTACAAGGCAAATTCACTGAAGAAGCGGCTCGAGAACTTCCTGTCTCGGTGCTGGAACAACGCGGTTCAGTCGATCGGTCGTTGCCGTGTGAAGCCTAGTGCTTTTGGGGAGGATACCGCTTATGAGAAGGCCTGCGCCTTGTACGGTGACGCGATTAAAAAGGACATGAAGTCTCTGCTGGAGGCTTCGATGGCGAAGGCCTTGGAGGAGTCGCCTGACGGTCAGCTCACGGAAGAGGCCTGTGCTGAGATCGAGAGAAAGCTGGAGAACTTGGAGCGTTTTCACGCCAACTTGGAGATTCAGCTTCCGCAGCTGCTCAATCGCGTCAAGGTGATTTGCGACTACGCCACTGAGGAAGTTCAGCAGTATCTGATCGACAACCTGCACGACATTTTGAGTCAGGAGCCGACGAAGACGGAGCTGGGCAAGCTGGAGAAGTGGTCCGACGTTGATCAGAAGATGGAGGAAGTTTGCCTGGCGAAAGCGGATTTCCTGATGCTCGTGAGCGCGCTGAAGCAGCCGGTGAAGGAAGACAATGTGGTGACGAGTCTGGTTGACGAAGATGCGGTGGCTCCCCTTGTCCAGCACATTGTGATGACGCCCCTTGCCAAAGCGGCCGGCATGGACGTTGGCGATGTCTCGGCGCTCTGCCGCAAGGCGGTTCACAAGGCGTTTGTTGAGACGCGACGCAGCGTGCTTGACAACGAGAGCAGCACGGGGACGGGCGGCGTCAAGGAGGATTTGGAACGCTTCTCTGAATCTGTGAAGAATTTCGTGGATGAGTTTGTGGGAAATCGTCTGGCTGTGCTGAAAGCGGTTGACGGACTGCTGGAGTATGACGATACCAAGCGGTTGCTGCGCCGCGCGGTGCTGGCCGGCCTGAGCTACGAGCGTGCGAAAGGCGCCGGCAACCGCGAAGAGGTCAGTCAGCAGATCGCTTCGGACTTCATCGAGAAGTTCAAGGGGCTCACCCACTTGACGTCTCAGGCGCTGCTCTCGTTCTTTGAGGGAAAAATGTCGGTTGCCTCATTGAAGCATGTGGTTCAGGAGAAGTTCCCGGATACGCTTCCTGCAGTGGGTCCGCTCATTGACAAGCTGCAGGCGCCGATCACCGTTTCTGAAGTGATTGAAGTCTGCCAGAAGGCGGAAGCGGAATACCTGAGGTAACATAAAGCCTCATGCGAGAGGATTCATTCGCAGGCCAAGCGCCCGCGAATCGGGCGGCCGTTCAGTGCAGGTTTTCACTGGGACGGCCGCCTTGTTGTCTGCCTGACCAGGCGCCGGGAGTCGCCTGAGCCAACGACGGAGAGGGCCCTCAGGGGCTCCCGCGTCATGGGGCGGCGCGTTTTTTTTGCTTTGGCGCAACAGTGAAGGCGTTCCTTTAACAAGCAGAGTGCGTCCTTTTTCAAGTGAATCCCTATCATTTGCTGAAAATGCCCTTCGGCCAGTTCGGCCGTCACGCGCGTCGCGAGCGGCGGGATGTAAGGAACTATAAAACTATAACCTAGTGATCCATAGCGTTTTGCGTGTTGAAAGTAAAAGCGTTTTTCCAAAAGGATCGCTAGATTATTTGTCTACAGTTCCTAAGACGCCGCTGGAAGCAAAGGGCGCTCGATTGCATGCTCTCTGAAGAGAAAGATTCAATATCACGGATCAGGAAGAATAAAAATGGTTGATCGTTTTGATGACTGGGTGATTTACGACAAAAATGGAAATGTTCAACCGGCGCAGATTGAACCCGACGTTGATGTGGGGCCCGTGTCGCAAAATGAGGGCGCGGGCGCGACGGGCAGCACCGATGACTGGCTTGTGGTGTTGAGCGGCGGGGTCGTCGCCAGAGAAGTTGAAGGGGAAAGGGCCAATATTCTGGGGTTGCCGGACGGGCCGGCTGCGAAGGATCGTCTGATTTCGCTTTTTGATGACGCTGCAATCAAGCGCAGTTTCGACCATTTTCCGAAGGCTTTTGAGGAGGCTCGAAAGCGGGCCTTGGCGGCGGTTCAGGCGCGATTTGGGGCGTTGTGCCCCAGCCAGAATGCTCAGAACATCAAGTACCTCAGCATCTATGCCAAAGAAGAAATCAATAAGGACCCGCAGGCGCTGACGCCGCAGACGGCAGAGTCGTTTTTTAAGAACTGCTACGAAAGGGCGGGGCTCTTTCTGGCGGTCCAGGCGGAAGTTGCCAAGCTTAAGAACGATCCCGCAGCGATGCAGCGCCTTGGGGTCGATGCGAACTTGGTCAACCGAGTCAAGGTGCGCACCGTTTGTCGCAGTCCGGCGATTGTTGCTCGCTTGGCGAGCCTTCAAACGGAGGCTGATGTCCGGGGGCTTCTTGAGGAGGTGATGACTGGGGCGTTTCGCCAAGAGCTGGACGCCAAGAAGACGTTTGTGGAGAAGTCCCGAGAGTTTTTCACGAAAGCGACAGGGCAGCTTGTGAAGGCTGGCGTCAGTGAGGCGGATGCTCGAGAGCTCGTTGAAGATCTGGGCGACGGCTACCCGAGTGACGACGAGGAGTACAGAAATCCTCAGACCGGGCTTCTCGATCGGGTGTCGGCGCTTGTCAAGGCGTCGCAGACGAAGCTTCAAGGCAAGGTGGACGCCTATTTGAACGTCATGGAAAGGTTTGACCTTTTGATGGGGGGAATCAAAACCGGCCGAAGCGTGGTCCGGGATGCCCGGGTTCTGACGTCTTGCAAGCATCCGATGCTGATTTCTCTTGCAAATGTTGCCGAGCGGAATTTGGCGAATGACGATTCGCTGGTTGCCGCTTTGAAGCGTTATCCGATGGATGGCAGGGAGCTCGAAGCCGCTTTGAAGCAGTTTGTGGACGGGGCGGCGAATGCGCTCGATGGCGTGAAGACTGCCAATGCTCAACAGCTCCTTGAGAATCATGCGGTGAGCACCCAAGACCTCAAGGGGTCAATGACACTTCGGGTGCAGATGGCCAAGGTGATGGTCATGATGCACATGGCTCGACATCCGGAACTCGTCCAGCTTTTGAACGATCATGCGGGTGAAGTGCAGGAGACGCTGGAGCGCATCATGTCCGCCATCAGCGACAAATCGCCCATTTGCGGCTGGCTGAGGGGCGTGGTTTGCGCCTGTTTTGTCAACGAGCTTTTGGACCGAGTGGCGGCTCGTTCTCGTTCGGCTGAGGTGGCGGACGATCTTCGAAACGGCCTGGCGGGCCCCGAGATTAACGGGTTCGTTCAGAAAATGCATGCGCTCTATGGCGATCGCGTGGAAGTCAACTTGGCACGATCGGACGTGTGGAAGAAGGTGAAGACGAACTTCATCGAGCGGCATGAGGCGGGTGTAAACGTGACGGTGGCCGAGGTGAGCAGCGCCTATGAGGAGGCGCTCATGAAGTCGGTGGTCGAGTCGATGGCCGCCGAGGCGGTCAGGAACGGCGCCGCAGCCAAGAATGAATTCGAGCTCTCTGGCTTTTTGCAGAGTGCCGCCGTTCTCGAGCATCTGGCGAAGGTGCGCAAGGGAGACAATGAGACGGCATTTGCGAATGCGCTGGCCAATCGCGTGACCGAAGAAATCGTGGCGCAGCAGAAGGCGAAGAATTCCCGCGACAGCAGCCGGGATGCGGCGCTTCAGGACATGGCGCAGTGGCTTGGCGAGCCGGAAGGCACGGTGCGAAGCAAGTTTGCCAAGGAGCTTCACCTGCATCTGGCGGCGCAGCTCAACGAATGGTTCGCGACGCCAGTTGAGAAGCGAACGCCGATTGACGAAGAGCTTGCCCGGTTGCAGACGGAGGCGCCTCGCTTCTGTCGCGAAGCCTTTCTGCTTTCGGAGGCGCTGGGGGACCGTCGCACGCCAGGAAAAATCAACGAGCTTCAGGCGAGCGACGAGATAAAGCAGCGCTTGCGGACGCTGCTGCCTGATTTGCTGCGCCGGCCGGATGTTTCAGCTCGACTGTCGGCGGCGACTCGTGCTGATGCCCGGGCTTTGCTATACGACTTGCTGCAGAAAGAAGCGTTGAACCTCGCTGGGTGGGAGGCTCGCGTGCAGAGGCTGACGGAGTGGAGCGCCGTCCGTGAGCTGGCTGCCGTTTCGGGGCTTTCGCTGGAGGCGGCTCGCGCCGCGGTGGCAAAGGGGCTTGACGCGGTGATGGAGAAAACGGTCGGTCCCCTTTTTGTGAAGGCGCAGCGCCAGGACGGCGTGGTGACGGATGAAGCCGTCTTGGGGCTGGTGGCGGAGCTTGACAAGCGGGTGTCCCACTACGTTGCGAGCCGACGGGCCGCGTTGCAGGACATTGGCCGTTCGTCGCTTCCCGCGGATCTGAAGCTCGCGGCGTGCGAGGGAATTCTTGCGGGCGGCGGCGAAGGGACGGCGGAGACGTTTCAAACGATGGCAGGCGAGTGGATCGCGCGCTTTGATGACGCGTTCCTGCAGGCGTATCCGCAGATGCCAGAGCGCGTGAAAGAGGGCGTCAGGGCGTTCTGCCGCGGCGGCTTGTCGCGTGAATCGCTGGAAAGCGCGGCCCTTGCGTGCGCTGGACAAACCAAGGACAAAAAGATCACGGTGCAGGCGAGCGCGCGCATCCTCACCGAAATGGAGTTTTTGCCGAAGAACCGCGACATTGCGGCGGCGCAGGCGGCCTCCGTCATCAAACTCGCGTATTCGGAGTACAACGCGGCGCAGATCGATGCTTTCGGCCAGAAGCTGAAGGTTGAATTTGCAGAGGCGCTGGGGTTGGATCAAATGAAAGCCCAAGGTGTGGCGCTTGACGAGGCGAAGCGAAAGGAGCTGGAGAGGCGTCTGGCAGAACTTCAGGAGGGCGACGAAAAGCTTGATGAAGTGATTCAAGATCTCAAAGAGAAGTTCCCGAACGACAAGGAAGGTCGTGAGCTCTCTGCTGACTTCTGGGCGGAGGTGGCGGCCGAAAAGAAGCGGCTGATTGCGAGCGGCCGCGTGGGGATCGAGGGCGCTATGCTCTTTCGTCAGAAGGTGGCTGAGCTCAGAGAGGCTGAAACGGATTTCGGGATGCCGCTTTTCATCGTGCTCAAGCGCCGCTATCCCCAGTGGACGGATGAGCAGCGTCAGTGGATGCAGGACACGCTTTGCTTCCTGCAGAAAAAGATGCCGGACGTGCGCGTCTATTCGCCCGTCATGCAGCAGCTGGCCGACGTCATCAGCGGGCGCCATGGGAAGGTGAGGTTGCCGAAAACGAATCAGGCGATTTTCCTGAAGTCATTGGCGCTTTTTAGCGGAGATGCGGACGTGGTCTTTGGCGCGAGCTTGGTGAAGGGAAATCTTCTGCAGCTTGAGCGGGCGTTTGAAGCGAAGGGCCGGGCGATTGGCTTGAAGGACATTTACAAGGTGCTGTTTCATGCAGCGCCGAAGCCCGCGCAAGACATGGTCGGAATTCATCAGCAGACGCACTCGTTGTTCTGGCGCTTGATGGACCGAGCGCTCCGTCTCAAGTGGCCGAAGGAGAAATACGAAGCGGAGCGAGAGAAGGCCCGCCTGAGTGCTCTGGAGGTGTCGAAGACCTCCTTTCAATACAAGGATCGGGAGCTTTCGCCTGAAGAGTTCGAGGACTTGGTGATCACTCAGATGCAGTTCACATCGGCGGAAATGAATGTGATGGCTGACTTCCAGCTGGTGTACGGCGTGGGCGTTGTGGCAGCCATGAAGCATCTTCGGGACAAGTGCGGCTTCACGCTGGACTCCTTTGCCATGAAGCCCTTTATTTCGCTTCGAGAAGCCGGCAGCAAGGCTCATGCCGAGGCTCAGTTTCAGGCCGACTTTCGCCGGCTGCGCGGTGTGGAGCAGGCAAGCGGCTCCACGTCCTACGACATCGAGTTGTCTGACGGCCACCACGTCTGGGTGGATGACAAGGCGGAGGGGTTCTTGTCGCCCGAAGACGCAAAGCGGTGCCAGGATGGCTACATGAATTCAAAGGTGAGCTCGGTGCTCAAGGCGCTTCAGGCGCTCTGCGGGTCCAATGAGCTGCAGTATCGTCTGGCGCTGCAGGCGATGTCGCAGGGCGGGCCGCGCTCTTTTGCGTCGCTCATCATCGGCAAGCCGGGCGAGGCGACGAAGTTCGACTATCGGGTGTCAAAGGACGCCAATGGCAACATCCTTGTTGCGGTGCGTCCGAATCCGGCGGATGATCCGAATCAATTGTTAGCGACGGTGACGATTACGCCGGAAGGTCAGGCGAACTACACCGACCTCCGTATTGCAAACAAGCAGACTATCGCGATGAACGAAGCGGGAAAACTCGTGTTGATGGCGTAGCCGGATTGTTGTTGCGATTCAAGCGGGTGGGGTGAAGGCTTGACCCCTCCCGAATTCGAAGGGGCCGGGTTCGTGCAATGAAAGGCCACTCGCAGTTGCGCCATTTGATTTGGAGCAATTGAGGGAGAGTTCATTTAACAAACTTGGCACGGCGCATCGGAAGGCTTCCCATATCATTCGAAAATCGATCTGCGAAGCGTCGTCAGGGCTGCGGCGAGTGGCAGGAGTGCACCTAATTTTTGTAGGTACTGTGGCAGTTGTTGTTCGTCCATAACACGTATTAGACAACACAGAAACCTGCAAATCGTAGGTACACTCAGTGGCAGGGCGCCTTCAGGCGCCGGCCTCGCAAGAAGCGGAATGCAAGATTTTTTGGAGATCAAACGTGATCAAGGTAACGGAATTGTTGTCTTCGCTCGGTGACATTCTGGGCATTGCGATGCAGCCCGGCGAGGGCGGCGCCTGCCGCGTGCTCTTTGGCGAGACGGCGGTGGACTTTCAGGTGGCGGGCAATCATCTTTTTCTCATTTCGGATTTGGCGAGCGCCGAAGGCCGGGAGAAGGAATTTCCGGTGCTGATGAAGGCGGACTGGCTCGGCTCAGAGACGCGAGGCGCTACGCTGGGACTGGATGCCCAAAAGCAGATGTTCGTGCTGCACATGATGCTCACGGGGTCGCTTGAAGTGGATGAATTCAAGTCGCTGCTGGCGAACTTTGTGAAGGCAGCGCGAGACTGGAAGGAGCGGCTTGAGCAACGTGCGGCGCCTCAGGAAGCGACGCCTTTTGACATGTCGCATTTTCTGGCGGTCTGACGAGGAAAGAGGAAAATACAAATGGTTTTCGAAATCGGCCAGTGGACGGTAGTGGAGAATGCTCGTGACATCGGGGCGGAAGACATTGGAAAAGCAGCCGGGGCGCCAAAGAATCGGGGCGCGGAGAATCTGGACCCAGCGTTGAGAAACGCCCAGCGGGCTCCGGCGAATCCTCGCAATGTCCAGCTCCAGCTGCCGGCAGGTTCCGCTGCTTCGGGGCGTCAGCAGGCGCGTCAGCAGCAAGCGCTTAACAACCATTGGCAGCAGACGGTGGAGCAGATGGCGAGCCGGCTGGTGGCGGGGGACGAGGATCACCAGCCGATGGGAGAGAATGACTTCGACCGTCAGATGATTCTGGCTTTTTGCAAAAGCCGGCTGAATCAGGAGGCCGTGAAGCAGCAATTCGCTTCGCTCCAAAATTTTTCAGAGGTTGAGAACGGCATCCGCCAGATGCTTGAGACGGAACGGACGTCAGAGGCCTACGGTGAATTCAAGGCGGCCATTGAAGACGCCATGGAAGAGGACTTCAAAGTCCCCGTGCGTCGGCTTTTGAATGACCCGCAGTGGTCCGGCGCTGGCTATGATGTTGCCTTGAAGCGCGACATTCTGCACGAGATGGCGAAGCGGCTCCCGGCGATGCTCACGCGCGATCCCCAAGGGCGGGTGACGGCGGACTCGGCAAAGGCAGTGAAAGAGGCGGTTCATCTCGTGGTCAAGAATTTTGCCGAATGTCGTGTGGCCGCGTTGAAAAAAGTCAAGAACTTTGGCAACTTTTGCATAGACGATGGCTCGGGGAGGCCCGAGAAGCCCAAATTGACGCTGGCGCGCAAGAACGCACTCCTGAAAGGCGTTTTTGACGGTTTTGGCAATGTGAAGTCCTTCAAACGTCAAACGAAGGCGCTGCTCAAGCGAGTCGAAGCCTTTACGCCGGTGAAAATCGACTGGCTGTGCCGTTTCTGTGAGCAAGGCGAGGGGAAGCGAGCGGCGCTCGCTGAGATTGTGAAGCAATGGTTGGATACCGCCCCCATCCCGGATGTGATTCTCGCGCAGCTTGATCTCCTGCCGGAGGAGGGCGTCACCGTTGATCAGGCCGCGGAGATCATCGACAACGTAGGGCGGGAAGTCAATTTGCGTGAACTCACGGAGAAGGTGAGCAAGATCAAAGATCCCGATGTTCAGGCGGCTTATTTGCAGCAGATTCAGGAAGACATTGGCAATGCGCAGAGCATCCGCTTTAGGCTTCATTATGTGAAGACGGTGGAAGAGGCTGCTCAAGGATTTCGACAGGTCGTTGAGGAGCTGGAAGAGGGTACGGACTATGCCGGCGCGCCCGCCGGTTTCTGGCGTCAGGTGAAGCGCCTCATGTCCGAGCAGATCAAAACGCTGGTTTACTACGACAGTTCAAAGGAGTTGCCGGAGAGAGATGAGCTTCTGGCGGACTTCTTGAAATCAGTGGACGAGTTTCATGCGGCCGTCAAGAATTTTGATGCGGGACTTGAGTTCATTGGGCGCCGGCATCCTGAGTGGAAGCCGGCTCAGAAGGCGCTTTACGCTGAAACGATGAAGTTCGTGAAAGAGATGGTTCCCGATGAGCATCTCAACGTTTTTTCAGAAAGGGCGCTGGAAATCGAAGCGCTGGTAAGCGGCGACCATCCTCAGTGCCAGTTGCCGATTAGGAATCGAGGTCTCTATGCGAAGGTGCTGTCGCTCGTTGGCATCACCCCTGAGCAGCAGCGTCGCGTGGCGGAGAAAGAGGCTGCGCTTTATGAGTTGTTTGATTCGTGTGACCCGTCGCTGCAGGTGGTGATTGATCTTTTGTATGGCGAAGATCAAGATCCGGTTCCAGAAAAAGCGGATCTTCGCGATCTTGCCAATTGCTGTCAGTCGTTTAACGACAGCCTGCTTCTGGCAAGACTCTCCAAGCGATGGAGTCCGGTGGCCTCGGCCCAGCGCCTATTCCGAGAGCAGTTTGTCGAGAATGATCCCGACTTCATGTTCCTGAGTCGAAGCAAACGGCAAAACATGGTCGACCGGGCGGTGATCAAAAGCTTCGGAAGCCATCATTTCAAATCGTTCAAGGATGGCTTGGCGCGCGGCCTCAAGGAATCGGCGGCGATCAACAACTTTCTGGGATCGAAGGATTTTGACCTTGCCTCCTTTAACACGCCGCCAGCGCTTCGTCTCGACGGCACGATGAGCGTCGCTTCGGCGGAGACGAAGCTGCGCGGGATGCTGCGGCCCCGAACGCAGCCTTTGGACAAGGTTGGAAAGGCGTCCATCGAAATTAAGCAGCCTGACGGGCGGACGACGAAGGTTCATGATGGGTCCGACGGCGCGGCGTCGCCCGACGATCTGGCGCGCTTTGCGCGCGGTGCGCCGAGCACCAAGTCGGAACAGGTCTTCAAAGCCTTGAAGGAGCTTTGCGGCGACAACGATTTGCAGTACCTTCTGGCGTTGCAGACGATGACGCCTGAGGGCATCTCGAGCTTCGGAGCCTTGGTGCAGGAAGGCGGTGATCTGCCGCTTGCCTTTCATGTGACGAAAAAGGCCAATGGCGATCTTGTGGTGACGGCCAGAAATGGCGACCCGAAGTCTTTGACTCAGCTCGAGGCGAGCGTCGTCATCACGCAGGATGGGAAGGTGAGCGTCACGGCCCTTCACGTCGCGCTCAGTGACTGGGAGGTGTTTGACCAGACGCAGGCGCCCGATATCGCTGTGAACTGACGCTGGGCACAGCAGCCAGGTTCTGCTCTCAGTTTTTTTGGGAGCAGACTTTTCAAAGCGTCTTCAAGCAGGCGCTTGCCATGGCTTGGCAAGAATTTTGGCGGGCTGCCCCAAGCCAATCGGATGTCAGAGCCGCCGGGTGCAGAAGACGTAGGCCGCCGGCAGCGTCACGCACGCCGCGGCGGCTGCGGGCCACATCGTCCTCGCAACGTCCATCCACGTGGCGCCTGCGAGGTAGATGCGTCGCACGGCGACGAGGCCGAACCGCAGGGGATCGATCCAAGTGAGCGCCTGCACCCAGTCCGGCATGTTCTCCACGGGCGTGAAAAGTCCGCCCAGCAGCACCATCGGGACGAGAAAGACGATCACGATGAGAAGCGCCTGCTGCATGGACTTGGCGGCGGCTGACACCGCGAGCCCCAGCCCTACGATCGCCGCGAGAAAGACGATCTCCACGGCCGCGAGCTGCAGGAGGCGACCCGAAAACGGAATCTCAAACCACCAGAGGCACGCCGCGAAGATGAGGCCGCTTTGAAAACAGCCCACGGCGCAGGGGACGAGCATTTTGGAAAAGAGAATCTCGCCTGGCGTCACGGGCGTCACGAGCAGCGACTCGTAGGTGCCTTGCTCTCGCTCTCGCGCAATGGAGAGCGCTGAGAGCACCACGGTCTGCAGCATGGCGATCATGAGAATGAGCCCGGGCAGAATGAACCATTGCGTGATGTTGTTCACGTTGTAGAGAAGCCTCATGGTGAGGGAGGGCGTCGTGCCCGATCGTTCGGCGTTGAACTGCGAGGCGATGGTGGCGAGGTACCCGGCCGCGAGCTGTGCTGTCGTGGAGTTGCGGCCGTCCACAATGACGAGGACCGGGGCTTCGCGGCCGTCCGCCAGACGTTGCGCGAAGTCGGGCGCAATGACGGCAGTGACAAGAGCGTCGGTTGTTTCCAGCACGCGCGCCGCCTGCGCCGTGCTGGCGAGCGTGGCGACGCGGTCAAAGAGGCCGCCCCCTTCCACGGCGCGGATGAAGGACGCGGACGCTTCAGAATGCGAAAGGTCGCAGAGGGCGTAGGGAATGCGCTCCAGATTAAAGCTTGCGATGTAGCCAAAGAGGATCACGTAGAGAATGACGGGCACGACGAGAATCATGCGGCTCGTCCGATCCTTCAGGACGCAGAGGAACTCCTTCTTGATGAGCGCGCGAAGCGCGGGCGACGGGAAGGTCATGGCCGGATCCTTTTGGCGCACTGCTTTTTGGCGAGAATGAAGAGCACGACGGCAAAGAGGCCCAGCGCCGCAAAGTCCCTCAGAAGAAGCGACTCCATCCCGCCCGTGAGAAAGCCCACCCGCAGAATCTCCATGTAGTAGACGGGCGGAAAGCAGTGCGCGAGCATGTCCGCCCACGCCGGGGCGCTCCGAAGGTCAAAGATGAAGCCTGAGAGGATGACGGCGGGGAGAAACCCCGAGAGTACGGTGAACTGGCTTGCGAGAAACTGCGAGCGCGTCTTCCCCGAGATGAAGAGTCCCAGCAGGAGTCCGATGAGAAGGTAGAGAAGCGATCCCGCGGCAATCACGGCGAGGCTGCCGCGAATGGGCACCTCGTAAAGGCAGACGGCCGCCAAAAGGCAGAGCCCCCAGCCCGTGAGCCCCAGCAGAAGGTAGGGGAGCGTTTTCGATAGAAGAATCGCCCCCGAAGAGGCGGGGGTGGCAAGCAGCGCCTCCATCGTGCCTCGCTCCCATTCGCGGGCGAGCACGAGCCCCGTGAGCATCATTCCGGTGAGGGTGAGTACGATCACCATGAGGCCCGGCACGAGGTAGCGCCGGCTTTCGGCGCTTTCGTTGAACCAGAGCCGCGGGATGACGGTGACGCCGCCCGCCGTCCCCGTCTTTTGCGCCGCAACAGCGAGCGCTCCCGTGACGGCGTTGCCGACCATGACGGCGCGCGTTGCGTCAATGCCGTCGATCGTGAGCGATTCCTTGAGGCTCCCGTTTTCAAGCGTGAAGACGAGGAGACCTTCGACTTCAAAGGCGTTGAGCCAGGCTTCGCCCTCGGCGCGCGTTGCGGCTCCGGTGATGTTGAAGATCGGGTTGTGTGAAAGGGCTGCCGTGAGGGCGCGGGAGTTTTCGGTGCGGGCTTCGTCAGCCACGGCCAGACGCACGTCTCGGATGTCAAATGTGATGCCGTAGCCAAAGAGAAGAATGAGCATCAGAGGCATGGCGATCCCGAGCAAGAACGCGCTCTTGTCGCGGACGATCTGACGCATTTCCTTTACGGTGAGCGCCGCGGCGTGGCGCCAAAAGGCGGATGTCATGACGCGCCTCCCGGCAGTTTCTCGTTATGGGTGCGGCGAGCGGCCTCCACGATGTGGATGAAGGCATCGTTCATGGTGGGGGAGTCGCCGCGGATTTCGTCTGGCGTTCCGAGCGCAAGCGTCTTTCCCGCATCCTGAATGATGAGGCGGTCGCAGTACTCGGCCTCTTCCATGAAGTGCGTCGTGACGATGATGGTGACGCCCGCCGCGGCCAAGTCCGTCATGCGCCGCCAGAAGCCGCGCCGGGTGGGGACGTCGGCGCCGCTCGTGGGCTCGTCGAGAAAAAGCACCGCGGGGCGTGCGACCAAGGCCGCCGCCATCGCAAGACGCTGCTTCACGCCGCCGGGCAGGTCGCTCGCGGCGCAACGCTCATAATCGGCGAGATCAAAGTCCCGCAGCAGCGCTGCCACGCGCTCGCGGGCTTCAGAGCCTTCCAGCCCCTGCGCGCCAGCGAAAAATTCCAGATTCTCCCGGCAGGTGAGATTGCCGTAGAGCGCAAACTTCTGCGACATGTAGCCCAGATGCCGGCGCGAGGCGGCGCGGCTTTGGCGCACGTCGCAGCCCGCGACCTCAAGCTCGCCTTCCGTCACGTCGATAAGGCCGCAGAGCATGCGAAAGGTGGTGGTCTTTCCCGCGCCGTTGGGCCCCAGCAGCCCGAAGATTTCGCCCGGGTGCACGTCAAACGTCGTCTGGTCCACGGCGGTGAAGTCTCCGAAGCGCCGCACGATGTTCCGCGCGCGAATGACGGGATCGGAAGCGTCAGTGACGGAAGCGGTCTGCAAGAGCGGCACAGACGCAGCTTCAGACGCCGCAGCCTGCGAGGCAAGCCACCCGTCTTCCAGCGAGGGGGACTGCGGCGTGAGGGTGAGGCCTGGATGCGCGGCCGTCAGGGCTTCCAGCGTTGCGCCGTCTTGCAAAAGCACGTGCACGCCGCCCGCCGCTGGAACGGCGTCAAGCACCAGGGCGCGATTGTCTGCGAGCCGCGCTTGCAAAAGCCTCGGCGCAATCCCCGCAGCTTTTGCAAGCGCCGTTCGGTTGGCGGCGCGTGACGCGACAGCCTCTGGCGTTCCTGAGAGCGTGAGGCGTCCCGCGTCGAGCAGAAACACCTCGTCGCAGAGCGACGCTTCGTCGGTGTAGGTGGTGGCGACGAGCGCCGTCATCTTGCCGGGGCCCACGGCCCGCTTGAGAATGCTCCAGAGCTCGCGCCGTGACAGGGGATCGACGCCTACGGTGGGTTCGTCAAGAAGCAAGAGCGGCGGTCGGTTTAAAAGGGCGCACGCAAGTCCCAGCTTCTGCTTCATTCCGCCCGAGAGCTTTCCCGCCGCTCGTTCTGTGAAGCGCGTGAGGTCAGTCATCGCAAGGAGCTCCACAAAGCGCTCGCGGCGGTCGGCTTCCGAGAGGCCGAAGAGGTCAGCGTAGAGAAGGAAGTTCTCCATCACGGAGAGGTCTTCGTAGAGCCCGAACTGCTGCGGCATGTAGCCCGTCAAGGATTGGGCGCCGCCCGAGCGATAGACGTCGCGTCCGAAGACTTCGACGGTGCCTTCCTGCGGCGCGAGAATCCCCGCGGCGATTCGCATGAGGGTGGTTTTCCCCGCGCCGTCCGGGCCCACCAGCGCCGCAAGGCGCCCGGGCTTTACGGTGAGCGTCACGGCGGTGACGAGGGGCTTGGCGACGCCCTTTTCGCGTCGCGTGACGCTGGCAAGCCGCAGAGCGTCAGGGCCTGTCATGCGCTGCCTCAAGCGTCACGGTGACCGGCATCCCGAGGCGAAGCAGCGACTGGGCGTCGTCTGCGGTGAGGCGCACTTCGTACACGAGCGACGTGCGCACGGCTTCGGTCTGCACGGACTTTGGCGTGAATTCAGCGACGGTGGACACAAAGCCCACGGTTGCTGGAATCGCGGCGTCTGGCGCGCTGTCGGTCGTCACCACGGCCTTCATGCCGGGCGTTACGCGCCCGAGGTTCACTTCGTCCACCCAGGCGCGGATCCACAGAGGGTTTATCAGGGCGCCTTCCACGACCGGGACGGAGGCGGAGACCATGTCGCCTGGCTCTTTCAGGCGCGCTCGGACGACGAAGTCCGAGGGGGCGACAAGGACGCACGCCTTCAATGCACGACGGGCGTCCGCCGTCTGGACGCGGCGCGCTTCGAGTTCGGCTTTCGCGACGTTGATCTCTTCGACGCGAGTGCCGGCTTCAAGGCGCTCCAGCTCTTTTTGAGCGGCTTCGGCGGTCGCTCGGTCCGCCGCGGCCTGAGAGCAGGCCTGATCGGTCTTTAGGGGGCTCGTGGCAGCCCCGAGCTTTTGCTCGCGTCGGCAGGTGCGCTCGGAAAGCTGTTGTGCGGCTTTAGCCGCATCGAGACGGGCCTTCGCGGCCGCGATGTCTTCGGCGCGGGCGCCAGCGAGAAGCAGCAAGAGGTTCTTCTGCGCCACGGCTTCCGCCGCTTCGGCTTGCGAAAGCAACAAACGGTGTCGTTCGTCGTCAATCGTGGCAATGCGATCGCCTTCTTTTACTGTCGCGCCTTCGGAGACGGTGAGTTCGGTGAGACGACCGGCTTCTTCAAACGCAAGCCGCACCGTTCGGGTGTCAACCGTGCCGTAGAGATGCAGCGCCGTGTCGGTAGAGGGAAGCGATTTCCAGACGAAGCCGGCGACGGCGGTTGCGGCGACGGCGCCCGCGAGCGCGATGACAAGGGGAGGTGCTTTCATGAGAATTTAACCATTTTTGTATTTCAACCGACGGTTGATGGACATCGGCCGCACACCAGCCGGAGATACCGCCGCAAGTTTTCTCAGACGACTTCCTGAAGCCCGGCGAGTTCCGTGCCGACAAAGACGATGGCGAACTTTTTCAAACGCGAGATGCTCTGAATGTTTTCAGCATGCTGGTACTGCTTGAGCTGGCTCGCTGCTTGCTCCAAAGCGGCTTGAGCAGCTGACGTGTCTTTCTTTTGCTTCGATCGGGGCAGGTACTTGAGTTCGAAAAGATAGGACGGGATGCCGCAGTCGTCGGTTTTGAGGATGATGTCCGTCCAGCCTTTGCCTAAGGCCTCGTTTTCGACGAGGCCTCGGTAGCCTGCATTGATCTGCGCCATCAATTTGATGGCGGTCTGAAGGTTGCTTTCGTCAAAGTGGGAATAGAGGTGAAGCCCTGCGCCGGCCGTAAGCTGTAGAGAAACGTAATTCAGAAAAGGACGAGGGTCGCCTTGCTGCAGGGCGGTGACGGCTTTTCGCAGCTTCTCATCCGACAAACGCAGGGGGGTGTGTTTCACTGCCCGCATGTAGTAGAGGAAAAACTGGTTGCGGATGGAGCGGTTGGGACAGACAAGCAACGAGGCGTCGGCGGGGGAAAAGGTAAGAAGCCCCAGATAAAAAAGGAGCGACAGCAGATCGTTTCGATCAAATTGGTTTTTGCTGTTGAGATTGAGCGAATCGGAAAAGCCGCCGAAAAGAAGGGGACGGCCTTCCACTACGTCTTCAAAGCATTGTTTGACCTGTTCTTTGTCAGCGAGCGCGAGAAGGCCCGACATGCGCTGATGGTCCAGGCTGGAGCGGGGATCCAGCATGGGGTCGGGCTCGGAAAATGTTTCTTGAAGACTCGTCAGGTAGTAGAGGCAAAGCGAGGCGTTGAAGACCGTGGTGTCGGTCTTGGGGCAGAACCGGTAGCCGTTGTAGTAGTCCCGCATCTGCTGGAACACCTCGCCCTCCGTCCGGCGGCAGCGATCGAAGTCGACGGACTGCCCAATGAGCGCTCGCAGTTCGTCCGGCGTAAATCCAAAGAGATCCGCGAACGCAGGATGCTTGGAGATGTCGTCTGCGATGGAAAAGCCGGACGTGATGGAGTCCACTGAAATCACGGTGACGCCCGTCATGAAAATGCGAGCGACAAAATCGGTGCGGGTGGCTTCCTTGATCTGGGAGTAGAAGTTTTTCAAAAAGCCGTCCTTTCCCGTGATTTTTCGAAAGAGCGACGGGTCGGACGCCAGAATGTTGTTGGCAAACTGATCGTATTCGTCAATGATGATGAAAAGCTTTTCGGCAAGAGAGCTCTTGACCGCGATGAAAAATTCCAAAAGGTATTGAGCGGGGAGCCGGCCGCTGGCATTGATGAGGGCTTCGGCGCCTTTGACGGGGTAGCGGTGGAAGAAGTCGGCAAAGCCGCAGGAGAGCTTCGTATTGAATTCCTCAATGAGATGCTCCGGGTCAATGCCGGAGAATTCCAGATGCAGAGTGCAATATTTCCCTTGATTCGGCGTGGGATGAGCGCCGATGTAGGTGCCTTTGAAGTTTTTTTCGAAGTCCAGGGCCTTGGATTTGTCGTAATAGGCTTCGAGGACGCTTGTGAAAAGCGTTTTGCCGAAGCGGCGAGGACGGACGATGAAGGCGTAATACTTTCGGAGTCGCTCAAGCTTTTCAATGAACGGGGTCTTGTCTACGTAGATCAGATGCTCTTCTCGTATCTTCTCGAAAGAGGAGAGTTGGTAAGGCAAGGTGGTGCAATAGTCGGAATTTGGCATGATGGCTTCCGCAAAGCAGAACGAACTCGGCAAAATAAAGGAGCAATGCTCAATTCTATAGACGGTGCGGGCGGGAAGAACACAAGCCGCAGCGCTACCGAGTGTGGAAGAGGTGGGACTCATCGACGGCATCACGACCGCGGCGGCGAACGGAAACGGCCGAATTTTCCTGGGAAGGAAATCTTTCCTGACACTTTTTTGCTGACATCTCAAGAAGACGGCGGCCCCATAAAAAGCCATGAGCATCAATGGCAAATGACTGATTTTGTCCAGCGCGGCACCGTTGGCAAACGAGCGATGCGCCGTGCCTGCCGCCATCCCTTGCTACACTCGCCCGCATTATGCAGATACTCCATATCCTTACCAGCATTCTCATCTACGCCGTGCCGGCGGTGCTCGCCATCACGCTGCACGAAGCGGCTCACGGCTACGCCGCAAAACGCCTAGGGGACAACACCGCCTGGGTGATGGGGCGCGTCACCTTGAATCCTCTGCGACACGTGGATCCCGTGGGCACGCTTCTGGTGCCGGGCGTCCTGCTGGTTGGAAGCCTTCTCACCGGGGGCGGCGGGCTGCTCTTCGGGTGGGCCAAGCCCGTTCCCGTCAATTTCGGCCGCCTCTACAACCCGAAGCGCGACATGATCTGGGTGGCCTTGGCCGGCCCCGCGATGAACCTCGCGCAGGTTGCGGGGTGGCTCGTCATTCTGAAGCTTCTCGTAATGCTCTCGCCCGAAAGCTATCTGGGATCGGTTTTGATTGAAGTGGCGGTGGCGGGGCTCTCCGTCAACATGATGCTTGCGGCTTTCAACCTCATTCCGATTTTGCCCTTGGACGGCGGACGGATCCTCGAGGGACTGCTCCCGTGGAAGCAGGCGATGGCTTACGCGAATCTGGAACGGTACGGGATGATCATTCTCGCGGTGCTTCTCGTCTCCGGCCTTCTCAACTACTTCATTTCGCCTTTCATGAGCCTTTTGCAGTGGCTCGTGCAGTGGGTGGTCTACCTCTAGGCGCAGCGATGGCAAAGGATGTGAGCGGCCCGCACGAGCCAGCAAGCGCCTGGGTGATGCGCTTTGCGGGGCTCATGGCGCCCGGCGCGAAGGTGCTTGAAATAGCCTCAGGAAACGGGCGCAACACGCGCTTTCTCTCCCTCATGGGGCTTGACGTCTGGGCCGTGGACGTGAATCCGCCGCCCGCCTTCTTTCCCGAGACGGTGCACTTTCGCCAGATGGACTTGGAAGGCGCTGCGTGGCCGCTTGCAGGGGAAACGTACGACGCCGTCGTAGGCGTCAACTACCTTCATCGCCCCCGCTGGGACGACCTGTGGGCGAACCTGGCGCCGGGGGGCGTCTTTCTTTACGAAACTTTCACGCGCGGCGAACTGGTGCGCTTTGGCAAGCCTCGAAATCCCGACCACTGGCTGAAGGAAGGAGAGCTTCTCGAGCTCTGCCGCGGCCGGGGACGCGTCATCGCGTACGAAGAGGGGCGCACCGACGCAAACTACTCTTTTGCGCGCATCGCCCTGCGCAAGGCAGGATGTGACGTCGCGGAAGACCGGCTCTTCACGCCCCGCTGAATCAGGCCGTCTGATCGAAATCGAGCACCGCGCGCGTCATCACGCGAGCGGCAAGGAAGAGGTCCTCCGTTTTCATCGCTTCGCGCGGATTGTGCGAGCCGTTCTGGTTGGCGATGAAGAGCATCGCAAAGGGAACGCCCGCGGCTCCGAAGTTGGCGGCGTCGTGCCCCGCGCCAGAGGCCATTGTCTGAAGGCCGATGCCTTCTTGTTCTGCGGCATGCGCGAGGCGCCTCAAGAGCCGCTCGTCCGAGTGGTTGGGCGGCAGAATCACCGCTGGGTCGCAGACGAACGTCACGCCCATCTCGGTCGCGATTCGCGCCATGGTGTCGTCAATCTCTCGCGAAAAGTCTGCAAACGTTGCGTCGTCCAGACTGCGCATGTCAAGCGACATCTCGCAGAGGCCGGAGATCTTGTTAAAAATTGCCGTTTCCGGCGTGCGGATCATGCCGGTCGTGACGACGAGGTCCTTGCCCATGGCAAGGCAGTGCTGCCAGCGTTCGTACACCTCGGCGACAAAACGCGCGCAGGCGGCGACCGCATCGTGTCGGGCCGGGAACTCCACCGCGCCCGCGTGGCCTGTTTCTCCTTCGCAGCGAATGACGCGGTGCATCCGGACGCCGCGAATGCCGGTCACGAGACCCACGCGACGGTTGGGCGAGGCGTCAAGCCTTTCGGTCTGCTCGATGTGCGCCTCAAGGAATGCCGCGAGGCGTGTGAGGTCGATCAGTGGCTTTCCCGCAACAAGAGGCGCGGCATCCAGCCCGCGGCGCGCCAGCCGCTGCGCGAGTGTGGGGCCGTCGGCCGTGAAGCGGCGCTCGAGGTCTTCGGGGTGCAGATTTCCCAGCACGGCCGTGGTGCCGATAAGGCCCTGTTCTTCCGACCGGATGACGAGCATGCGATAGTCTCGCGCGAGCGTTACGTGCTGCGACTTTAGCCAAAGAACGACGCAGAGCGCGCAGGCGATGCCGGCGAGGCCGTCGTAGTTGCCGCCGTCCAAGACGCTGTCAGCATGACTGCCGGCGGCGATGGCTGGAAGGGATCGGTCCCGGCCGGGCAGCGTGAGCCAGAGGTTCCCTGCAGCGTCGCGCTCCGCTTCAAGCCCGAGCTTTCGCCCCAGCGCCTCCAAGTGCTGGACGGTCGCTTCCTCTTCGTCAGAGTAGCCGAGGCGCGTTACGCCCGTGCGGGGCGAGGGCGACGCGGTGAGGCGCCGGATGTCGTCAAAAAGCTGGTCAACCGTTGCACGGCAGGCGGCGTCAAAGTCTTGAGCGTTCATGATCTTTTTTTCCATCCATGGAGCTTCGCACGACGGGCGAAGCGAGTCCGTGCATCATACTGCGCCTGCTGCAGCCGGGCGTGTGGTAGAGCTAAGGAACTGTCAAAATTTAACCTAGTGAACTTCTCTTTTTTAGTGCATTAAAAATGCTGGAATTTCCTAGATAAAGAGCGCTAAGTTATTGTTTTATGATTCCTAAGCTGCGGACTCCTTCATGCGTAAGCGTGGGACTGGATGGCGGCGCCGGTCAGCTCGGATAGAGCCGATTTTCCTTTTGCTTGACACCGTGTATGAGATAATTTTCGTTATGCAACGTCAGGCTCGGAAGGTCGGGAATTTTGGACTCCATGAAAAAAGAACTCCCTCTCGCGATTGAAAATTTTCCGGATTTGATTCGGAATGGCTGCTATTACGTCGATAAAACGGCGTTCATCAAGCCGCTGTTGACAGCAGGCAAGAAAGTGCGTCTCATAACCCGGCCTCGCCGTTTCGGGAAGACGCTCTTCATGGACATGCTCAAAAGCTTTCTGCAGCTGGATTGGAAGCATCCGCGGGGCGTTGATGGACACCAAAAACTCTTTGCCGGTCTCGCGATTACGGACGAGTCCGATTTCTGTCGAGCCTACATGGGACAGTTCCCTGTCATCTCCCTTACGTTCAAAGATGTTGAGGGCGCCGATTACGGGCAAGCTTATGCGGCCTTTGCGGCGCTGCTGGAATCCAAGGTGGCACCGTACCGATTCCTTCTAGAGAGTCCGAGGCTCGATGAGTTCGATAAAGCGACGCTGGGGCACTATCTGACGCCGGGGTACCTGAAAGACCGAGCGCATGAGGACGATGCCAAGAGTTTTCTCAAAACGCTGACGATCGCGTTGTCCAAGCACTTTGAAGGCCAGGTGGTGCTGCTTGTTGACGAGTACGACGTGCCGCTTGCGAAGGCTGCGCAGTTTGGCTACTACAAGGAAATGCTCAACCTCATTCGGGCTTTTCTGGGGCAAATTCTGAAGGAGCCGCAGCAGGACGAATTTGACGCGACGGCGTACGTGAGGAAGGCCGTTCTCACCGGGTGTCTCCGCGTCAGCAAAGAAAGCGTCTTTACCGGCATCAATAATTTCGATGTGAACACCGTTTGTTCAGAAGATCAGGCACTGAGCGAAGTGATCGGTTTTAGCGCTGAGGAAGTGAAGACGTTGCTCAATTGCTACGGTCTCTCCGAGCGTTTTCATGACGTCAAGCATTGGTATGACGGCTACCGATTCGCGGGCCGAGAAATTTACTGCCCGTGGGACGTGATCAATTTCGCGGACAAGGCGTTGGGAAGCGGAGCTCCAATGCGCTACCAGCCCGAAAATTACTGGGAAGGCACGAGCGGCAATGAAGTCATTGACGAATTTCTTGGGTTTCTGCCGAGTGAAGACGCGGACTTGATGCAGGTGCTGGTGGACGGCGGCGAAGTTGATCTCACGATCAATGACAAGCTTACTTACAGCGATTTCGCGCAACACGAATCGCGGGACTTCTGGACGCTGCTTCTCTATTCCGGGTACCTTACAGTTGTGAAGCGTCTTGCGCCGCTTAATGCGTACCGCGTGAAGATTCCCAATGAGGAAATTCTGGATTCGTTCATCAATAAAGTGAAGTCTCGCTACTCCAAGACGAACCGCGAATTTGTGGCCTACGGATGGGACTTTGCGAAGGCAGCGTTGGAAGGAAACTGTGACGCGATGGCGGATGTTTTGGTGCCGCTCTTGGAAAACTATGTCTCGGTGCGAGATACGGCCACAAAGGCTCCGGCGGAAAACTATTACCACGGTTTCCTGATGGGGCTTCTCTCGTGCGCCGGCTCTTGCGCGAAAGACCTGCGGTCTAACGCGGAGGCTGGAGACGGCTACTCAGACATCATTTTCACGCAGGGAGTGGGTACGAAGCGCGTGGGCGTCGTGATTGAAATCAAGCGCTGCGAGAATGCGGAAGACATGTATGACTTGGCGGATGCGGCTTTAAGGCAGATCGAGGAAAAACACTACACAGCGTACCTTGATCGCCTGCGCTGCGGCCGGCAGTACGTCTACGGCATCGCGTTCTGCCGCAAGGATTGTGCGGTGGTGGGGGGCGTACGAGCGAGCTGACTTTTTTCTGCAACCCGAGTCGATTGCCTCGGGTTGCATGAGTAGCGGGTAGCCGTGACTTTCGCCCTCAGTGTGCTTCGCATGTTGTGATGAGGCGCAGCTACTTTGGTTGGCGTTTTGAGACAGGCGGCGCCATGGTCGAAAGTCGGAAGAATTTTCGAATTTCAGCTGACAGGCTGGGGCAAAAAAGATATACTAAACAGTTCCAGCGCCGGGAATGGCTACCGTCATTGCCGGAAGTGCTAGCAGCGCCGCCCCTCCCGTGATCCGGAAAGCGCGGACGCCCTGAAGAACGTCGTGCGGCATTTACCGATGCCGGGCGGCCGGGGCTTCTAACGAAACCTTGTGCAGGACCGCTCTATCCCCGGAGCGTCCCGAAGGTCGTCCGCGCGCGCTTTGACCGGGCCGGGCGGATCATGAACATAACGACCACAGGATCACTTCCTTATGCCAAACAAAAGCAACAGCAGTCGCTACATTGCCATCGGCCTGATGCTCTTCGCGCTCTTTTTCGGCGCCGGCAACCTGATCTTCCCCGCTGCGATGGGGCAGAGCGCCGGTGAAAACTACGGCTGGGCGCTGCTCGGCTTCTGCATCACGGGCGTGGGCCTTCCCCTTCTGGGCGTGATGGCGATGGGCTATTCCGGCTGCCGCGACCTGCAGGAGCTCGCAAGCCGCGTGCATCCCTGGTACGGCGTTTTCTACACCGTCGTGTGCTATCTCGCGATCGGTCCCTGCTTCGCGGTTCCCCGCACGGGCACGGTCTCCTTTGAAATCGGCGTTCGTCCTTTCATTCCAGATGAGGCGGCGGGCATCGCGCTCCCCATCTTCCTCGCGGTCTTCTTTGCGATTACGTTCTGGCTTTCCGCTTCGCCCTCAAAGCTCGTGGACCGCATCGGCAAGCTTCTGACGCCGGCCCTCGTGCTGACGCTTCTGATCTTCATCGTCCAGTCCTTCGTGTCGCCCATGGGGGCGCCGCAGGCGCCGACGGCGACGTACGCCACGGCGGTGGTGGCGGCGGTTCAGGGCATTTTGGACGGCTACAACACCTTGGACGCCATTGCGTCGCTCGTTTTTGCCACGCTCGTCGTGGCGGCGGTGCGCGAGTCGGGCGTCACGGGTGAGGCCAACGTTGCCCGCCAGGTCTACAAGTCCGGACTCATCGCGGGCGGCCTTCTTGCCGTGATCTACATCTTCGTAGCGAAGATCGGCGCAGAAAGCGTCACCGCGATCGGCATGCAGGACACGGGGGCGCCGATTCTCGCGGAAAGCGCGAAGATCTTCTTCGGCCACGCCGGGGCGCTCCTGCTCTCCGTCATTGTGCTTCTCGCCTGCCTCACGACGTCGATCGGTCTCATCACCTGCTGCGCCGCGTTTGCGCTGCGCATCACCGGGAAGTTCTCCTACGTCGCGTGGGTGACGGTCTTCACGGTGGTTTCCTACCTGATCGGCCTCTTTGGCTTGAAGACCATCATCGTTTCCACGATTCCGGTGCTGATGTTCCTTTATCCGCCGTGCGTGGCGCTCATCGCTCTGGCGTTCCTCAACAACTTCTTTGACGGCCGCCGTTGCGTTTACGTGGGCACGATGGCGGCGACGCTGGTGATGGCTGTGATCAACGGCCTCGAGACAGCGGGCGTCAATCTGGGCGCCTTCGAAGAGTTCCTGAAGAACTCGGTGCCGCTCCATACCGTGGGTCTGGGCTGGATCTCCTTTGCCCTGGCGGGCGCCTTCCTTGGCCTTGTCTGGAAGGCGGTGAAGCCCTTGAAGGGCGAAGAGTAGTCTTGAAGTTCGCCTGAGTCACAAAGGCCGGTTCCTCCGCTGCGGAGGCGCCGGCTTTTTTCTTGCCTCGCGCGGCTGGCGGCAAGGCGCTGGCAAATTCCGCTTCTGCCCTCGGCATAGCTGATAAAATCAAAAGACTACAGATTCCCATTGAAGCGCTGAGAAGACGGTCCCCGCGGGGCTCTTCGCCAAGGCGCTTTGGCCTCAATGATGATCTCCCATCAGCCGCCCGACTTTTACGAAAATGCGTTTTGCCACGGCGCCGCCGGCTGCGTCGCGGAGCTCCTTCGTGACTCGAAGGGCAATCCCGCGGACGCCCGCGTGGCGGAAGTGAATCTTGCTTTTGCGGAGATTTTCCGGGCGACGCAGGAGGAGCTCGTGGGGTGCGAGTTTTCGGCGCTCTTTGAGACGATCGATCCCGTGTGGCTGCAGGCTTTTGCGCGGGCGCTCGCGAACCACCGATGCGCCTACGCCGACTTCATCCGACTCCAGTCGGGCGCTTTCGAAGCGACGGCGGTCCTGTATCGTATGGCGGTGGACTACTTCGTAGACATCATGTTCAAGCATTGGGACGGACAATTTGCTCTTCTGAGCAATGTCACTTTCGTTGTGCGCACTGCGGAACTGTTGTGCTGGCCGACGAAAAAAAGGCCAGTGACGAAATACAACTTCGGTCAGGGGCTCTACAAGTTCCGCTCCTCTGCGCGGCGGAGAGAGATGAATTTATTTCTGATTTGATGGTTAATATGTTCAGAAATCAAGTTTTAGTTGGGGAAAGTTCATTTGCAAGCATTCGTGAACTCGGCGCATACTATGTCGACAAAACAGAGTTCATTCCGCAGATTTTGAACGATGGTAATGTGGTGTCGCTTATTACACGACCTCGTCGATTTGGAAAAACGCTTTTGCAGAATACGCTTCAATCATTTTTTGAAATTAACTACAACGATTTCGAAGATAGAGAAGAGAAAATAGCTCTTTTCTCTGGATTGAATGTGACATCGGATCAGGCTTTCTGCGAGAAAAATCTTGGTCGATGGCCAGTACTTTTCATCAGTTTCAAAGAAGTTCGTGGCGATACGTTTGAAGAGGCAGTTGCTGCTTTGGCCCGGCTTGTGGCTGAAACAGCATTGGAATACTCTTTTTTGGCCGATTCGGAACAACTTTCAGCCGCTCGTCGGCGGGTGGTAGAGCAACTTATCGGATTGCAGGATGCTAGTTTGACGCGGAAGCAAGACCGACTTCCCAATGCTCTGAAGATGCTCGTGCAGTCGCTCTACTATTTTTGCCACAAGAAAGTCATTGTTCTTGTTGATGAGTACGATGTTCCGTTGAATCAGGCAAGATTCTGTGGTTTTTACGGAAAGATGATGCCGTTGCTAAGAGAAATGCTGGGGGGAGCGCTCAAGGACAATAAATATTTGAGGAAAGCCGTTGTTACAGGTTGTTTGCGTGTATCAAAGGAAAGCGTTTTTACGGGTTTGAATAATTTTGGCTGTCATACGATTTCGGATGACCTGTTGGCAGGAGCAATTGGGTTTACATCAGCCGAGGCTTCTCGGGTATTGGCAGATTTTGGCCTTTCTGCTTATGCTGACGACGTGAGGCAACATTACGATGGGTATCGCTTTGGCAAAAAAGAAATCTATTGTCCATGGGATTTGTTGAGTTTTTGTCGCGATGCGCAGGGCGATGGTGAGAAGAAGTTCAAGAATTATTGGATTCATACGAGTAGCAATGATTTGATTGAGGAATTCATTCATTATGCGGATGAGTCTCATCTGAAATTTCTGAAGGAACTGTTAGCGGGGCATACAATAGATGTTGAAATAACTGAGGATTTATCTTTTGCAGAACTCGACGCCTCTCATTCTTCGCGTCAGCTGATGAGCCTTTTGTATAGCACTGGCTATCTGACTGCTGTTGAGAGTCTCGGTGGTGATGTAAAGCGGCTTCGCGTTCCTAATGAGGAAGTGAGAGTTTGTTTCGAAAGACAAGTAGCGATTTACTTCAGTGCAGAAGGAAGCGATTATCAGGCTGTGGGTCGGTCGTTTATGCAAAAGCTAATTGACGGTGAGGGAATTCTGGCTCAAGGGGTGTTGCAGAAGTTTTTAACAAAATGCATCAGTGTGAGAGATACCAGTGCAGAAGGCTTTTATCACGGATTGGTTCTTGGATTGCTAGGCACCGGTGATAGCGTGGTCCTTGAATCTAATCGGGAGTCTGGTGACGGTTATTCGGACATTCGATTGGTAGACCAGAATGGGATTGCAGTTATTTTGGAAATCAAGCGAACCAACGATATGAAGTCCTTGCCGGAAGTAGCTGCGCAGGCAATGGCACAGATCCATGAAAAGCGTTATGGCATCCATTACGCGACAACGGGTGCTCGTCTTATTCGTCTCTACGGCATTGCATTTTCCGGAAAAGAGTGTGTTGTAGTGCAACAAGCCTATTTGCCTCAGGATCTCCCAGGTGTTAGGTGATGGTGACCGGACGGATAGACGGAAACTTTGGCGCAACAAGAAAACGAAAAGGCGGCCGCTGCATCAAAAGCAGGACCGCCTTTCTTGATGGTTGCTGAAGCTAGTCTCGGTTGTAGATCCGCTTCAGGATGCGGCGGATGCCGCGGGTGTAAGGCGCGTTTTCCACGCCTTCCTTCGATTCGATGACGAGGTTCTTTTCTGCGCGCTCGCCCATCCAGTAGCCAGCGTTTTCAATGCCGAGCGCTTCCGGGTGGAACACGGGCTCGACTCCGGCCTTTCGCTGTGCTTCATAGTCCTTCAAGGCCTTGAAGGCGATGTTGTGCAGGAAGAGGATGGCGAGAAGGTTCGTCCAGGACATGAGGCCGGTGCCGATGTCCGAGCAAAGCCAGACGATTTCCGAAGGCTTGATGGCGCACACGCCCACGGACACGACAAGGATGAAGCGCATGAGGGGCGGCAGCCACGCTTTCTTCAAGGTGCGGTTCAAGTACTTCACGTTCGTTTCGGCCATGTAGGCGTAGGCGAGAATCGTCGTGAACGCAAAGAAGAAGAGCGCGAGAGCCACGAAGGGAGAGCCGAAGCCCGGCATGTCGGTGTCAATCGCGTACTGCGCGAAGACGGGGCCCGCGGAGACGCCCGAGAGGTGGCCGATGAGCGTGACGCCCTCGGGGTTGATGACGTTGTAGCAGCCCGTCGTGAGGATCATGAGGCCCGTGGCGGTGCACACAAACCACGTGTCGATGTAGATCGAGAAGGCCTGAACGAGGCCTTGCTTTGCGGGGTGCGAGACGGAGGCCGCGGAAGAAGCGTGGGGGCCGGAGCCCTGGCCCGCTTCGTTGGAGTAAAGGCCGCGCTTCACGCCCCAGCTCACGGCGCTGCCGGCCATGCCGCCCAGAACGCCCTCGGCGCCGAAGGCGCTCGAGAAGATGAGCTGGAAGACGCCGGGGATCTTGTCCAGGTTGCAGAAGCAGGTGATGAGCGCCACGACGATGTAGGTGATCGCCATGAAGGGCACGACGAGCGTCGTGAAGGTGGCGATGCGCTTCAAGCCGCCGAAGACGATGAAGCAAAGAAGCGAGCACACCACGGCCGCGGAAATCGCGCTGTTGATGCCGAAAGCGTGGTCCATGGCGGCGGCGATGGCGTTGGACTGAACGCCCGGACACAGAACGCCCGAGGCGGCGAGCGTCACGATCGCGAAAACCCACGCAAAGAACTTGCTGCGGGCGCCGTGCTCGATGTAGAAGGCGGGGCCGCCCGTAAATTCACCGTTGATCTTCTCCTTGTAGATCTGGCCCAGCGTCGACTCCACAAAGGCGCTCGAGGCGCCCACGAAGGCGACGACCCACATCCAGAAGAGAGCGCCCGGGCCGCCGAAGCAGATGGCGGTCGCCACGCCCGCAATGTTGCCGGTGCCCACGCGCCCGGCCAAGGTCATGCAGAGCGCTTGAAAGGAGGAGACGCCGGACTTGTCCTGATTCTGCTGGAACATGAGTCGGAGCATTTCGGGCACCAGCCGCAACTGCAGAAAGCGGCTTCTGAGCGAAAAGTAAGCGCCGGTGGCTAGGAGGAGGCCGACCAAGGCCGGACTCCAGATGATGCTGCACAGAAAGTTGAGAGTATCCACGACGATGTCCCTGATAGCTTGCAATTTGAGGGGCTTTTCTTGATACAAGAAAAGGCGGAGCAGTCAATGTAGCACTGTTCCGCCTTTTGAGTCTCAGGCTCATGGCCTAAGACAATTTGGCAAGAGACTTGCGAAAAGCGACTTTACGCGAGGCCTGTGATGCGGCCGTCCTTCACGTCGATGCCGTAGGCCGCGGGTTTCTTCGGCAGCCCCGGCATTCGCATGATGGAGCCCGTCGTCACGACGACGAACCCTGCGCCCGCGTTCAAAATGAAGCGCTGCACGGGGAGCGTGAAGCCCTTCGGAGCGCCCAGCGCCTTTGCGTCCGCGGAAAGCGAGAACGGCGTTTTCGCGATGCAGACGGGGAGGTGGTCAAAGCCGAGCTCCTGAATCTTCTTGAGATCCTTCTTCGCGGCGTCCGAGAGCGTCACCTTCGCCGCGCCATAGACGCGCTCGGCGATCTGGCGGATGGCTTCGGTGACTTCCGTGCCTTCGGCGTAGGCGTAGTTCAAGGGGGCAGGGGCGCCTTCGCACGCAGCGAGCACTTCCTTGGCGAGCGCCTCGGCGCCAGCGCCTCCCTGGGCAAACCCGTCGCAAAGGGCGATGCGCACGCCCTTTGCTTTCGCGCACTCAAAGAGCACGGCGAGCTCGGCTTCGTCGTCGCCCGCGAAGTGGTTCACGGACACGACGACCTGGGGGCCGAAGGTCTTCAGGTTGTCGATGTGGGCTTCGAGGTTGCAAAGGCCTTTCTTCAGGGCCTCCATGTTGGGAGCGCCGATTTCGGGAAGCGGCACGCCGCCGTGCCAGTGAAGCGCCCTGAGGCTCGTGACGAGCACGGCGGCTGACGGATGCAGGTTTGCCGCGCGGCACTTGATGTCGTAGAACTTCTCCGCCCCGAGGTCGCTGCCGAAGCCCGCTTCTGTGATGGCGAATTCGCCCATCGAAAGCGCGGCCTTCGTGGCGGCGACGGAGTTGCAACCGTGGGCGATGTTGGCAAAGGGGCCGCCGTGCACGAAGGCGGGCGTCCCTTCCAGAGTCTGCACCATGTTGGGCTTCACGGCTTCCAAAAGGAGCGCCATCAGGGCGCCCGTGGCGCCGAGTTCGCCGCACGTGAAGGCGGTGCCGTCGCGCTTGATGCCGACGACGAGCCGGTCGATGCGGGCGCGGAGGTCTTCTTCGCCGTCCGCAAGGCAGATGACGGCCATGAGTTCGCTCGCCGCCGTGATGTCAAAGCCCGTTTCCGTGGGAATGCCGTTGGCGGGGCCGCCCAAGCCGTCCACGATGTTGCGGAGCATGCGGTCGTTCACGTCCAGGACGCGGCGCCACGTCACTTCCTTCAAGTCCACCTGGCCCTGATGGCGGGCGTTGTCGATCAAGGCCGCAAGGAGGTTGTTCGCCGCGGTGATCGCATGGAAGTCGCCCGTGAAGTGCAGGTTGATCGACTCCATCGGCAAAACCTGAGAGTAGCCGCCGCCCGCAGCGCCCCCTTTCATGCCGAAGACGGGGCCGAGGCTCGGCTCGCGCAGGGCGAGAACGGCCTTTTTCCCGAGGCGGTTCATGGCCTGCGCAAGCGCAATCGACGTGGTGGTCTTGCCGGACCCAGCGGGCATGCCGGAGGTGGCCGTGACGAGAATGAGCTTGCCGTGGGGCTTCTTGTCCGAGGCGAGCTTCACCTTCGCCTTGTCGCGGCCGTAGGGTTCGAATTCCGCGTCCGTGAGGCCCCACTCGTGGGCGAGGTCATCGATGCGCTTAAGCTCGGCAGCCTGCGCGATTTCAATGTCAGAGAGCATGTTGACTCCTTCTTGAATGACAAAATGACTGAAAAGGGAAAAATCGGTGAAAAGTTGGTTTTCGGCGAGTGCAGGGCTGGCGATGATCCAAAGGTTGGCGGAACTATGCCACAGGCGGGACGCTTTGTCCTCCGCCATTGTGATCAGGTCGAGCAGCCGGCCGCTTGAAGTTCTCGAAGCCTTCGATATAATTAGCTAGCTAAATTTCGGAGGCTTCATGGACTATCAGGCACGGATTCTGCCCACGCGGGACGCGATTCAGCGACTTCCCTACGAGGGGGCGCAGGAGGCCGACATCGAGGGCATTGAACTGATGCTCAACTTCGTGGCGGCGTCGGACCGGCTGCGTTCGGTGGTCTATGCGCCTCTCGCGCAAAAGGGGGTCTCGGAAGGGAAGTTTTCGCTTCTCATGGCGCTTTTTGGCGAGGGGCCGCTTGGCATCTTGAAGCTTTCTGAGCGCATCGGCGTGAAGCCTGCCACGGTTTCCGTGATGGTAAAGCGCATGCTCGCCGACGAGGCTCCCCTCATTGCCGCCGCCTCCTGCGAAGCGGATCGGCGCGAACGCCTCATTTCGCTTACGGAGGCTGGCCGCGCTTTCTTGAAGGGGGCGCTCCCAGCGCAC
>CAVACW010000009.1:0-37601 GCA_963587345.1 uncultured Oscillospiraceae bacterium
TGTCGAGCAATTGCCATCCTGAGAGCGAACGTGGCTCCTCCGACTCGTGATGGTGGATTTTGGAGCTTTCGAACTAACGGAGGGAAAGCATGATCGGCTATCTCATTCGACGGGTGCTCTATGGCGCTCTGGTGCTTCTGGGGGTGAATGCGCTCACCTTCGCGCTCTTTTTTGCGGTGAACACGCCCGACGACATGGCGCGGCTCAATCTCGGGGGGCGCTACGTGACGGAGGCGGCAGTTTCCGACTGGAAGGCGGCGCACGGCTACGACCTGCCGCTGGTTTGGAACGAGGCGGCGATGGGGGTTGAGAAGGTGACGAAGACCCTCTTTTTCACGAAGTCTGCGCCGCTTCTCACCGGGGACCTGGGCTTTACGGATTCAGGGCGCAGCATCAATGAGGACGTGAAGGAGCGGTCGCTGCCGTCGCTTGCGCTTGCGGTTCCCACGTTCATTCTCGGCGTCTTCGTGATGGTGGTGTTTTCGTTGCTGCTCGTCTGGGTGCGGCGAACGGGCTGGGAGATGGCGGGCGTCGTGACCAGCATTGGCATCATGAGCGTGTCGTCGCTTTTCTACATCATTCTGGGCCAGTGGCTCTTTTCGAAGACGCTGCGCTGGGTGCCGGTCTCAGGCTTCGCGGACGGCTGGGGGATGACGGCGTTTTTGCTCCTGCCGGTGGCAATCGGCATCTTTTCGCGCCTTGGGGGCGACGTGCTCCTTTATCGCGCGCTCTTTTTGGAAGAGATCGGCCGGGACTATGTGCGAACGGCGCGCGCCAAGGGGGCGAGCGAGTGGCGTGTTCTCTTCGGGCACGTTCTGCGCAACGCGATGCTTCCTATTTTGACGAGCACGGTGGCGGTTCTGCCGATGCTTTTCATGGGGTCCCTCATCATGGAAAACTTCTTCGGGATTCCGGGACTGGGCTCTTATACGATTGACGCCATCAACGCGCAGGACTTTTCCGTCGTGCGCGCCATGGTGTTTCTGGGCACGGCGGCCTACGTCGCCGGCCTCATTCTGACGGACGTTGCTTATACCGTGGCGGATCCTCGCATCCGGTTGCGCTAAAAAAACATGAAATTCGTTCTGCTTTACACCGACGTGGTGATGTGGCTTCTCGCGGCGCTTCTCATCGGCACTGTCTGGCATGTGTCGCGAGTGCCGGACTTGGCCAGCAAGTGGAAGAAGGTGTTGCGGCGCCCGGTGGCGCAGGCGTCGGCTGCGGTGCTGCTCCTTTTTTTCGTGACGGCGCTCGCCGACAGCGTGCACTGGAGAGCAGCGCTTCCGACGGCGCCCGGAGAAGCCGTCGCCTACGACGTGAAAACCGTGTCGCTCCTTGACAAGGCGCTCGCCGGCCGCATCGCTTCGCGCGAGCGCAGCTATTCGGCGCCTTTTGCCTTGCGGGACTTTGACAAGACCACCGTGGTGAAGGAGGGCGAGCCCGTGCGCGACTACCAGCGCTTGAAGGGCGTGTCGCCCGACGTTGACGAGGCGCACGCGGGGATTCTGCTGGGAAAGCGCTTCTTTGCGGCGCTTCTGACGGGCGTCATGGCGCTCTCGCTTCTGTGGTTTGTTTTAGCGGGCCTGCACAAGGCGTTCTGCCACACGCCCTTTACGACGAGTCTCACGCGCGTCACGTCTCGCACGAATCCCGCGCGGCCGGCGATCATGGTGCTGCAGCTCACGATTCTCGCCGCTGTGGTGCTTGCCTTCATCTGGCCCGCGCGGCACGTGCTGGGGACGGACGCTGTGGGGAACGACGTCTTGGTCACCGCGGTGAAGTCAATTCGCACGGCGGTCGTGATCGGGAGCCTCGCCACCTTGTCGGCGCTCCCCTTTGCGGTGGTGCTGGGGCTTTGCGCGGGGTACTTCAAGGGCTGGGTGGACGACGTCATTCAGTACGTCTACACGACGATTTCCTCCATCCCGTCAGTTTTGCTCATTGCGGCGTCCGTGCTCCTCATTCAGGTCTTCATCGACCAAAACCCGCAGCTCTATGAGACGGGGCTGGAGCGCGCTGATCTGCGGCTTTTCCTTCTGGCCCTCATCATCGGCGTCACGGGCTGGGCGGCCTTGGCGCGCTTCTTGCGCGCCGAGACGATGAAGACGTCGGCGATGGACTTCGTGACGGCCGCCAAGGCTTTCGGTGTTCCCGCGTGGCGCATTCTCGCGCGCCACGTCTTTCCAAATGTTGTTCACATTGTCTTGATCGTCGCCGTGCTCGATTTTTCGGGAATCGTGCTCTACGAGGCGGTGCTGAGCTACGTGGGCGTTGGGGTGGACCCCGTCATCAACAGCTTCGGCACCATGATCAATGCGGCGTCAGGCGAAATGAGCCGCTCGCCCGTCATCTGGTGGAATCTCGCGGCGGCCTTCCTCTTCATGGGGACGCTGGTGCTCGCCGCCAACCTTTTTGCTTCCGCCGTTCGCGAGGTGTTTGACCCCCGCAGCCCGCGGCTCTGGGGCGCTTGTCGCGTGAAGGAGAAGGCTGATGCGTGATGGACGAAAGGTGCTCGAGGTTGAAGACCTCGCCGTGGACCTTTTTACGGAAGAGGGCCCTCTGCGCGTGGTGAACGGCGTCTCTTTCTCGGTGGCGGCGGGGGAGACGCTCGCCTTGGTGGGCGAGTCGGGGTGCGGCAAGAGCATGACGGCGCTTTCCCTCATGCGTCTTTTGCCCGAAGACGCGGCGATCACAGCGGGGGACGTGAAGCTTTCGGGTACGTCGCTGCCGGATTTGCCTGAAGAAGCCATGTGCCGCTGCCGCGGACATCGCATCGCCATGGTGTTTCAGGAGGCTTCGGGAAGTCTCAACCCCGTGCAGACGGTGGGCGAGCAGATCGACGAAGTGCTTCGGCTCAATACGTCGTTGGGGAAGTCTGAAAGGCGCGGCAAAGTGATCGAATGGCTAGGCCGCGTGGGGCTCCCTGAGCCCGAGCGCAAGGCTGCGGCCTATCCCTTTGAGCTCTCGGGCGGCCAGAAGCAGCGCGTGCTGATTGCCATGGCCTTGGCGGGCGACCCCGAAGCCGTCATCGCCGACGAGCCCACGACCGCGCTGGACGTCACGTTGCAGGCGCAGATTCTCGACCTTTTGAAATCGCTGCAAAAGGAGCGGGGGACGGCGCTCCTTCTCATCACGCATGACCTTGCTGTTGTGAAACGCTTTGCGGACCGTGTGGCGCTCATGTACGCGGGAGAAGTCGTGGAGACGGCGGACTGCGCGACGTTTTTCGCCGGCCCTCGTCACCCTTATGCCGCGGGGCTTCTTGCGGCGGTGCCCACGCAGGCGCGGCGGGGGGCTGAACTAGCGGGCATTCCGGGACGCGTGCCGACGCTCACGCAGCTTTCCGCCATGACGGGATGCCGCTTTGCGCCGCGCTGTCCTAATGCCAAGGACGCCTGCCGGCAGACGGCGCCCGAGGCGATGATGACGGGGGCTCATGCCGTGCGATGCTTTTTTCCGGGCGCCGTGGCGGCGGCTTTGCCTGTGGCAGAAGAGAAAACGCCGGCGGCGACCGAGCCCGTTTTGGAGGTGGCGCATTTTTCTGTTGTCTATGAGGCGTCTCAAGGACTCTTTCGCCGGCCGAGGCTCTCGCCCGCGGTGACGGACGTGACGCTCTCGCTTTCCCGAGGGGAGACGCTGGCGCTCGTGGGCGAGTCGGGCTCCGGGAAGACGACCTTCGGCAAGGCCGTGATGGGGCTTTTGGATGATGCGGCCCGTGTCGCAGGCGAGGTGACGCTTGCGGGGCGCCGGGTGAGAAACGGGCGCCTTGTGAGCGAGGCGGACGCCCGTCACCTGCGCCGCTCGGTGCAGATGATTTTTCAGGATCCGTACGCGTCGCTCGATCCCCGAATGACGGTGGGAGAATCGGTGACGGAAGGCATGAAGGCGCTGGGGATTGGAGAAAGCGACGCTGCGCGGCGAAAGCGGGCGGAGGAGCTCCTTGACTTGGTGGAACTCCCTCGGGAGAGTTTCTCGAAGCTTCCGCATGAATTCTCGGGCGGCCAGCGGCAGCGCATCGCGATCGCCCGAGCGCTGGCGGCGTCGCCTGCCGTTGTGATCTGCGACGAGCCTACGAGCGCGCTGGACGTCTCGGTGCAGGCGCAGATCGTGAACCTTTTGCGCGCTGTGCAGCGCGAGACGCAGACGGCGTACCTCTTCATAACCCACAACTTCTCGGTGGTGGAGTACTTTGCCGACCGCATCGCCGTCATGAAGACGGGGCGCCTCGTGGAGACGGGGCGGACGGCGGACGTGCTTTCACACCCCGCAGATCCCTACACGCAGAAACTTTTGGCGGCGGTGCCGCGCCTTTGACGTTCAATCATGGAAGCTGAACTTACCCAGTATCTCATCGTCTGCCCCCTCATCTTCATCGGCGGCTTTGTGGACGCCATTGCAGGCGGTGGCGGCCTCATCACGCTGCCGGCGTACCTTCTGGCGGGAGTGCCGGCGCATCTTGCGCTGGGAACAAACAAGCTCTCCGGCATGATGGGGACGGCGATTGCAACGGGGCGCCTCTGGGCTGCGGGTTGCATCAACGTGAAGTGGGCGGTGCCGGGGATCGTGATGGCGCTTTTGGGGAGCGCTCTAGGAGCCAGGCTCGCGCTCATGGTGCCTGAGCATTGGTTTCAGCTGTTGCTGGCGGTGCTGCTTCCTGTCATTGCGTTTTTTGTCGTCTTCAAGCGTCAGGTGATTTCGGCGCAGGCGGGTGAAATGCCTGAAAAGCGCCGCCTCTTGATTCTTTCCGCGGCTGCTTTTCTTTGCGGTACTTACGATGGCTTCTACGGGCCGGGGGCGGGCACTTTCATGCTTTTGGCGTGCAGCCTCTGGGCCAAGCTTGACGTGCGAAGCGCTAACGGCGAAGTGAAGGCCATGAATCTGGCGAGCAACGTGGCGGCCTTCACAACCTTCATGCTCTCGGGGAACATTCTTTGGGCTCTGGGGCTCGTGGCGGGGCTCTTCGGAATTGCCGGCAACTATGTGGGCGCCGGGCTCGTTCTCAACAAGGGAACGAAAGTTGTGCGTCCCATCATCGTGATTGTGCTGGCACTGCTCTTTGCAAAGACCGCTTGGGATTTTGTGAGCTGATTTGATTGAGAAAATAACGGGGTAAAATCCTCCGAGTGATTACCAAAAAACTCAAAAGGAGTCGCTCCTCGTGAAAAACGCATCGCTGGATCTTCGGCACGTCAAAATCTTCCTAACGGTGGTGGAGAAGGCCGGCGTTCGGGCGGCGGCCGCGGCGCTTTCCATGTCGCCGGCGGCCGTGTCTCAGGCAGTCTCCTCCCTTGAAGCCAACTTGAGCGTGACGCTTTTTGAGCGCGACACGCGGCCCTTGAAGCTCACCGCGGCTGGTCGCCGGCTTCTTGAAGACGGCGAAGCGTTGCTGCGCAGCGTGCAACGCATCCGAACCCGCGTGGTTTCCGAAGAAATGACCTTCCAGAAGCTGCGTCTCGGGATGGGCGAATCCGTCGCCGCCACCTCAAGCCCCTGGCTCTTGAATCGGCTCTTGAAGCGCGTGGCGGGGCTTTCCGTCTGCACGGACTCTTACAAGCCTCTGGTCTCCAAGCTCCACGACGATCAATTGGATGTCATCCTCTGCGCGGGCGTGGACGACGATGACGAGCGCTGGGTGCGAGAGGAGGCTTACCGCGAGGAGCTTCTTCTGGTGACGTCAAAGGCCTGCCCTGAAATTCGGTCGGCCGCGGACTTGCAGAAGGCGGTGCGCGACCGGCCGGTGCTCACCGAAACCGACGGAAGCGCCGATCAGGAGCGCGTGAAACGGCTTCTGGGCGCCATGAATGCGTTGCCGGTGCAGGAAATCGCTGTGAGCTCGAGCTACGCCTTCGTGGGGCTCGTGGCGGAAGCGCAGGGACTTGGCATCATGCCGCCCACGAGCCTTTGGTGCGGCCGTCAGTTCTTGAACGACGTGCGGTTTGCACCGCTACCAGGCGGCTTTCGCGCCCAGCGCTCCATGTGGGTGACGGGGAGCGCGGACCGTAGCCTCGAGCAGGTGGAGCTGGTGCGAAAGGAACTGCAGAGCGTCATCCGAGACAACATGCAGCCCGAAATGGAGCGCACGCTCTCTGGGCTTTCCAGCTACGTTTATGTGAGCGACTGACGGCGGTTGCGGCGTGGGAGAAAGTCTCCGGCGAAACACCGCAAAAGTCTCCGGCGAAACACCGCAAAAGTCTCCGACGAAACGCCGCAAAAGTCTCCGACGAAACGCCGCAAAAGTCTCCGACGAAACGCCGCAAAAGTCTCCGACGAAACGCCGCAAAAGTCTCCGACGAAACGCCGCAAAAGTCTCCGACGAAACGCCGCAAAAGTCTCCGACGATATTCCGCTTCCAACGTTCAAAATGGTACTTACCGGAACAGAATATGGTTATCGGCGAGAAGATGGCGTGTTGGTGGTGCCGTTAGGTTGTCTCAAAGATTGAAAGGGAATAAAAAACGACCGCTCAGCTTGTCACCGGGCGGTCGTTTTTTTGAGAGCGCTTGAGGCACAGTCAGCGATTATCGCTTGCGCGGAACTTCTTTTCCAGAAGGCTCACGAGACGCGTGATGGTGAGCGTCATGATGAGGTAGAGGACGGCGACCGCTGACCAGATTTCAAGCGACCCATAAGTCTCGGCGATGATCAACTGCCCCGAGCGCGTGAGTTCTTCAAAGCCGATGACGGACACAAGGGACGAGTCCTTCAGCATGGCGATGAATTCGTTGCCCAGCGGCGGAATGATGCGCTTAAAGGCCTGCGGCAGGATGATGTAGCGCATCGTCATCGTCCAGTTCATGCCGAGGCTCAGGCCGGCTCGCATCTGGCCGACGTCGATCGACTGAATGCCGGCGCGGAAGATTTCCGCCACATAGGCGCCCGAATTGATGGAGCAGGCGGCGACGGCGGCGACGAAGGGATCAATGCGGTGTCCGATGATGACGGGAAGCGCAAAGTAGATGATGAAAATCTGAACAAGGAGCGGCGTGCCGCGGATGAAGTCCACGTAGATCTTGGCGAGAAGGCGCAGGGGGGTGAATTTGCTCAGCTGCGCCAGAGCCGCGAGAAGACCGAACACCAGACCAAGGCCTACGGCGAGTGCCGTGATCTCCAGCGTCACCAGCGCGCCCTGAATCAAAAGGGGCAACGAGCCCGTAACGAGCGAAACGTCAAATTCCATCGGGGCGGCTCCGAAAATGCATCAACAAAAAAGGGAACGAAGGCGTTCCAAGGCGGCAATGATAAAGAATCGCCTTCGAAGAAAGTAGAGGAGTTTCGAAAAATTTGCCCGAAACCTGCCGTAGGATGATCAATCTTCCTGAAGCATGACGCGAATGATCTCGCGGTCGGTGTCCACCATGCCGCGGCTTGCGATCCGGCCTACGGCGGCTGCGGTTTCGTCCGTCGTCTCCTGCACGATGCCGTCGCCGCTTCTGAAGGCTTGATGGTTCTTCACCATGTCAAGCGCGAGAAGCCCGCCTTCAACGGACATCGAGATCTTCGCCGCGCACGAGGACTTCGCGCCGTCGCAGATCATGCCAGATGTGATGGCGAGGGCGTTGGTGATTACTTCCTCGATTTCCTTGTCGTTCATGCCTTCCAAGTAGGCGATCCCTGCAGCGCTGCCGCAGCCCGCGCTCACTGAGCCGCAGTAGGCGGAGAGCTTGCCGATGCCCTGCTTCAGGGCAATGGTGACGAGATCGGAAATGAGAAGGGCGCGCAGGACTTCGTCGTGCGGCGCCTTGAGCGCTTCGGCGTAGACGGCGATGGGGACGCTGGCGGTGATGCCTTGGTTGCCGCTGCCTGAGACGATCACGACCGGCATTTCGCAGCCGTTCATGCGGGCGTCAGACCCGGCGGCGGCAAGCGCCCGGGCGCGTACGGCGGGATCATCGGCGTTGCGCTTTAAAAGAATGCGTCCGATCGAAGCGCCCCAGCCATGCTCGAGCCCTTCGCGGCTGATGGCGAGGTTGCAGGTGAGCTGTCGCTCAAGAAGCGCTTCGCTTTCCGCCAAGGGCATCACGCGGGCGGCGGCGATGAGTTCCGGAATGGACCAGGCGGCCTCCGAGGGCGCCTCTTCTTCTGCGGCGGCTTCGCCTCCGTGGAAGACTTCCTCGCCGTCTTCCATGACGGAAGTGATGTTCGTGTGGCAAGTGCGCACGGTGACGGCGACGGTCTTTCCCTCGCGACTTCCGGTGACGCGAATGAAGAAGACGTCGGGTTCATTTGACTGATGCACGGACATGGGATCGGTCACGCGGCGTCCGATTTCCTCGCGCTCGGCATCTGTCACTTGGGAGAGGACTTCAAGCGCGAGCTCGGGGCGTCGCACGACAAACCCTGCGGCAACCGCGGCCTCGATGCCGTGGAGTCCCCCAGTGTTGGGAACGACGACGCTCTTCACGTTCTTCACGATGTTGCGGGAGACTTCGACGTCGATTGCGTCAGGGTAGCCGCCGAGACGGCGGCCGGCTTCCGCGGCGGCGTATGCGAGCGCGATGGGTTCAGTGCAGCCCATCGCAGGAACCAGCTCTCGCGCGAGCGCGGCGCGGTACTGGGCAAATGTGTCAGGCAGGGAAGGCATGGGGAGGCCTCCGTGAAAAAAGGTGGGAGACACGATAGCAGAGCGAGAGGCGGCCGGCGCATGCGGTTTGAGGCCGGTGAACGAACAAGCGGCGACCCCAGATGAGAGGACGCCGCTTGCATGGCGTGCGTGAAGTGAGCAGCTTACTTGCCGAAATATTTTTCGTAGAGGGCGCGGTATTCGCCCGAGGCGCGGGCGTCCTTCAGGGCCTTGTTGAGGGCCTTCTGCAGCTTGGGGTTCTTCTTGGAGAGGCAGAACCCGAACTGTTCGGCGGTGAGGGTGAGCGGCAGATGGTAGTAGGAGCCGTCGGCGTCGCCCTTCGTGGCCATGAAGTAGCCCGTGACGGGCTTGTCGGCGACCACGGCGCGGCAGCCCTTGTTCTTCAGTTCAAGATAGGCGTCGGGGAGGGCGTTGTAGCTCGTCACCTGCGCGCCAGGGATCTTGCCTGCGTAGATGGCGCCCGAGGTGCCGATCTGCACGCAGATCTTCTGGTTCTTGAGGTCCTTCTCGCTCTTGATGACGCCCTGATCTTCCTTGCGCACCAGAATGGAGAGGCCGGCGTCATAGTAGGGGTCGGTGAAGAGGACGCGCTTGGCGCGCTCCTTCGTGATCGTGAAGCCGGCGGCGCCCACGTCGATCGTGCCCGTCAGAATGCCGGGAATGATGGCATCAAACCCCATGGCGGTGATTTCCGTGTCGTAGCCCGCCTTTTTCGCGAGAAGGCGGATGAGATCGAGGTCAAAGCCTTCCAGTTCGTGCGTCTGGCTGTTGACGAACTCAAACGGCGCAAAGGCGGCTTCCGTCGCCACGCGAAGCGTGGCGGCCTCGGAGGAGCAGACGACGGCGCAGGCGGCTGCCGCTGCGAGGATTTTCGTTGTGGTCTTCATGTCATCATTCCCTTTTTGTTATGAGACCGGCTGCTTGCCCCGAGGGGAGCGGCAGTCGAAAGAAAGAACAGGCCGCAGGAGAAAATCCGGTAAATGATATCCGGCGGCATGTTCCGGAGGCGGGAGGTTTATTTCCCGAAATACTTTTCGTAGAGCGCCTGATATTCGCCCGAGGCTTTGGCGTCCTTCAGGGCCCGATTGAGCTTCTTTTGGAGCTCCGGATGCCTTTTGGAAACAGCAAAGCCGAACTGTTCGGCGTTGAGCGTCACGGGGAGGTGGTAGTAGGACAGGTCCGCGTCGCCGTGCTCGGCCATGAAGTAGCCGTTTACGGGCTTGTCGGCGACGACCGCTGCGCAGCCCTTGTTTTTGAGTTCCAGATAGGCTTCCGGCATCGTGTTGAAGTTGCGCACGACGGCGCCCTTGATTTGGCCCGCGCGCTGTGCGCCCGAGGTGCCGATCTGCACGCAGATCTTGCGACCTTCAAGGGACTTCTCGCCCGAGAGGACGCCCTTGTCGTCGCGGTGAATGACGATGGAGAGCCCCGCGTCATAGTAGGGGTCGGTGAAGAGGACGCGCTTTGAGCGCTCCGGCGTGATCGTGATGCCCGCGGCGCCCACGTCCACGGTGCCCGTGATGAGGCCCGGCACGATGGCGTCAAAGCCCACGGACTCGATCACCGGGGCGTAGCCTGCCTTCTTCGCGAGCAGACGAATGAGGTCCATGTCAAAGCCCGTGTATTCGTGCGTCTTCGTGTCCACCGATTCAAACGGGGGAAAAGTAGGTTCGGTGGCGATGCGCAGTGTCGCGGCCTGGGCGGCTGACGTGAGGAGAACGGCAAGCGCCAGTGCGGCAAGACGAGATTTCGACATGGAGGTGTCCTTCACTTTTTTGTTGTCCGACGCCCGTCGGAAGGGGCGACGAAGGAGTTCTTTTTTGGGGCCGCTGCAAATTTCTTCGAGTGCTTGCGGCGGTCTTTTTTCTGGGAAAGGTGCAGAGGATACTGCGAACGGCGGCCGGTCGGGTAGGGAAAACGAAGGAAAAGCGTGAGGCAGGAAGGAAAAGACGTGAAGAAAAACAAAATCCTGAGTGATTCACTCAACTATTGGCGCCAAATTCCTGTATGATTCCTGACCAATTCAGTCAGCTATTAAAAGCACCCCCCTAAAAGAAGCGACTGAATGACGGAGACCCAGTTCAATGAAACTCACCACACGCGGCCGCTTTGCGGTTACGAGCATGATCGATCTCGCGCTCTACGGCGAAAAAGGCCCGGTGCGTCTGAGCGACATCGCCAAGCGCCAATCGATTTCGGTGGCCTACCTCGAGCAGATTTTCTGCAAGCTGCGTCGCGCCAATCTCGTGACGAGCCTGCGGGGGCCGGGCGGCGGCTATCGCCTCTCCCGCGGCGCCGATGAAATCACCGCGGGTGAGATTGTGAGCGCGGTGGAGGAGCAGGTGGACGCCACGCAGTGCAAGGGCGGCGCCACGTGCCGTGGCGGCGCCGAGTGCCTCGCGCATGGTCTCTGGTCTGAACTTAATGTGCGGATGGCGGAATTTCTGAATGCTCAGACGCTTGCCGACATCCGCGAACGCTATGAAGAACGAAGAGCCGCTCACGAAGCGGCCGCCCGAGCCCGGGAGGCGGTGGTTAGACCTCCAGAGCCCTTGTAAAACACACCTCGCCAAACCATTTGATCAATTCCCTTGAACGAGAAAGGAGCCGGATCTGCCTTACGAGCAGCCGGCAGTCAAAAAATGACGCTCAAACTGCCTGTTTATCTTGACTACTCTGCAACGACGCCGGTGGATCCCCGGGTGGCGGTGAAGATGTTCACGTACCTGTGCGACAAGTTCGGCAATCCGGCGAGCCGCTCCCATGCTTACGGGTGGGAGGCGGAGAAGGCGGTCGAGGAAGCCCGTGCCAACGTCGCCGCCTACATCAATGCTGATCCGCGTGAAATCGTGTGGACCTCGGGCGCGACCGAAGCCGACAACCTTGCCGTGAAGGGCGCGGCGCACTTCTATCGGGACAAGGGCAAGCACCTCATCACCGTGAAGACCGAGCACAAGGCGATTCTTGACTCCATGCGCCACTTGGAAGAGGAAGGCTACGAAGTCACGTACATGGACGTGCAGGAAAACGGCCTTCTCGATCTTGAAGCGCTCGAAGCTGCCATCCGTCCGGACACGACCCTCGTGTCCGTGATGGGCGTCAACAATGAGATCGGCGTCATTCAGGACATCGCTGCCATCGGCGAGATGTGCCGCCGCCACGGCGTTCTTTTCCACTGCGACGCGACGCAGGCCGTGGGCAAGATGGACCTTGACATGGAAAAGCTGAAGATCGACCTTATGAGCCTTTCGGCCCACAAGGTCTACGGCCCCAAGGGCATCGGCGCCCTTTACGTGCGCCGCAAGCCGCGCGTTCGTCTGGAAGCCCAGATCCACGGCGGCGGCCACGAGCGCGGCATGCGCTCGGGCACGCTCGCCACGCACCAGATCGTGGGCATGGGGGAAGCCTACCGCCTGATGAAGTTGGAGCAGCCCGAGGAGATGAAGCGCGAGCGCGCTCTGCGCGACCGGTTGCTTGCGGGCATTGAGAAGAACATTCCTGAGATCGTCATCAACGGCGACATGGAGCATCGCGCCGTGACGAACCTCAATGTCTCCTTCAAGTTCATCGAGGGCGAAAGCCTCATGATGGCGGTGAAGGACCTCGCGGTGAGTTCGGGCTCGGCCTGCACGTCGGCCTCTCTTGAGCCGAGCTACGTCTTGAAGGCGCTGGGTCGCGAGGACGAGCTCGCGCACAGCTCGATTCGCTTTACGCTCGGACGCTTTACGACCGAAGAGGAGATCGACTTCGCGATTGAAACGCTCACCCGCGAAGTGGCGCGCTTGCGCGAAATGTCTCCCTTGTGGGAGATGCACAAGGAGGGTGTCGACCTCGGGCAGGTGCAGTGGAGCGAACACTAATTTTTCGGGGTGACGGGGCGGATCGTTCATTCGCCCGGACGCCCGTCAGTATTTCGGAGAAGAGAACATGCCTTACAGCGAAAAATTGATGGACCATTACGAGCACCCCCGCAATGTGGGCACGCTTGACAAGGAAGACAGCCAGGTCGGCACCGGCATGGTGGGCGCGCCTGCCTGCGGCGATGTGATGCGCCTGCAAATCAAGGTGAACGACGAGGGCGTCATTGAGGACGCCAAGTTCAAGACCTACGGCTGCGGCTCGGCGATCGCTTCGTCGTCTCTGGTGACGGAGTGGGTGAAGGGAAAGAGCATCGAAGACGCCGAGAAGATCACGAATTCCGCGATTGCCGAAGAGCTCGCGCTCCCCCCGGTGAAGATCCACTGCTCGATTCTCGCCGAAGACGCCGTGAAGGCGGCGATCGACGACTATCGCAAGAAGCAGGCCGCAAAGTAAGGAGCAGCAGAAAATGGCAGTGACATTGACGGAGGCGGCCGCGCGCCACGTGGCGGCCTTTCTCGCCAAGCGCGGCAAGGGCATCGGCCTGCGGCTGGGCGTAAAGACGTCGGGGTGCTCGGGCATGGCTTACAAGCTCGAGTTTGCCGACGCCATGAATGAAGACGATCAGGCCTGGGAGAGCCACGGCGTCAAGGTGATTGTTGACGCCAAGAGCCTTCCCTACATCGACGGCACCGAGCTTGACTACGTGAAGCAGGGCCTGCAGGAGGGGTTCAAGTACAACAACCCCAACGAAAAAGAACGCTGCGGCTGCGGCAAGTCGTTCCACGTCTAGGCTTTGATCATGGCGCAGATGACCGCGTTTTCGCTTCTGGGACTTCCGGAAAAGTTTCGCCTCACCGCAGACGACGTGCAGGCCGCGTGGAAGAAAGCCATTGCGCTCGTGCACCCCGACCGCTTTGCGGGGCGTCCTGCAGCTGAGCGGCGCGTCGCCGAGCAGTGGGCGGGCCGCATCAATGAGGCGCGCGACGCCTTGGCAACCGACGTCGGCCGCGCGACCGAGCTTTTGAAGCTCAGGGGCGTGGATCTCGCGACGGAAACCGACACCCGCATGGATCCCGCGTTTCTGATGCAGCAGATGGAGTGGCGCGAGCGCATGGATGAAGCGGACGCCGCAGGGAAAGCGGCGCTTCTCGTGGAAGTGCGCGAGGCGGGCGAGAAGGAGCGGGCGACGCTGGGAGAAGCGCTGGACGACGACTTTGACGCCGCCAAGGCGCGCGGCGCGGTGCGCCGGCTGATGTTCATTGAAAAGATGGCCGCGTCTTTGGCGGGCCGGACGGAAACGATATGACCGATTTTGACTCTATGGGGCTCCTGCAGATCGCTGAGCCCGGCATGTCCGCAGCGCCGCATGAAGAGCGTCTTGCCGTGGGCATCGACCTTGGAACGACGAATTCGCTCGTGGCGTCCGTCATCAACGGCTCCGCGGAGGTGATTCCGGATGAGGCGGGCCGCACGCTTTTTCCTTCCGTCGTGCGCTTCTTGCCGGACGGCGCGGTGCACACGGGGTGGGAGGCGCTTGCCGAACAGGCCGCGGACCCCTTGAACACGGTGAGCAGCGCCAAGCGCCTCATTGGCCGGGGCTTGAAGGACATCGCGGGGAACGTGACGCTGCCGTATCGCTTTGCCGAGGGCGACGGCATGGTGCGGCTCGTGACTGCCGCTGGCGTGAAGAGCCCGGTGGAAGTGTCGGCTGAAGTCTTGAAGGCGCTGAGGCTTCGTGCCGAGTCACGCCTCGGGGGAGAGCTCGTGGGCGCCGTGATCACGGTGCCGGCGTATTTTGATGATGCGCAGCGTCAGGCGACGAAGGACGCCGCCAAGCTCGCGGGCCTCAACGTGCTGCGCCTTTTGAACGAACCCACGGCGGCGGCTTTGGCCTACGGTCTGGATAACGGCGCCGAAGGGCTCTACCTCATTTACGACTTGGGGGGCGGCACCTTTGACGTGTCGCTGCTCGAACTCACGAAAGGCGTTTTCGAAGTGCTTGCCACGGGCGGCAATTCGGCCCTGGGCGGCGACGACTTCGATCATCGCGTCGTCTGCTGGGCGTTGGAAGGCTTTGCTTCGGACGGCGACGTCTTGTCCGCGCAGGACAAGCGGCGGCTCACGCAGGCCGCGAAGGCCGCGCGGGAAGCGTTGACTGAGGCCGATGAGAGCGAAATTTCGCTTGAGCTTTCGGACGGCCGCAAGATTGAGAAGACCCTCACGCGCCGCGCCTTTGACGAGATGGTCTGCCCGCTCGTCAAAAAGACGACGGACGCGGTGGCGCAGGTCTTGGAGGACGCTGCGAAGACGACGTCTGACATCAAGGGCGTCGTCTTGGTGGGGGGCGCAACGCGCATGCCGTGCGTGCGCCGCGCGGCGGCGGACTTCTTTGGAAAGACGCCGCTGTGCGACATCGACCCCGACAAGGTGGTGGCGGTGGGCGCCGCGATGCAGGCGAACAAGCTCGCGGGCAATTCGGCTTCGGGCGACGACTGGCTTTTGTTGGACGTGACGCCGCTCTCCTTGGGGCTTGAGACCATGGGCGGACTCGTCGAAAAGGTGATTCCGCGCAATACGGCGATTCCAACGGCGATGGCGCAGGACTTCACGACCTTCAAGGACGGCCAGACTGCGATGGCGATCCACGTCGTGCAGGGTGAGCGCGAAGTGGTGGACGCCTGCCGGTCGCTCGCGCGCTTTGAGCTTCGCGGCATTCCTCCGATGGCGGCGGGGGCGGCGCGCATTCGCGTGACGTTCCAGATCGACGCCGACGGCCTTCTCTCCGTCTCCGCGCGCGAGCAGCACACGGGGGTGGAGAGCTCGGTGCGCGTGAAGCCGAGCTACGGCCTCACCGACGAAGACATCATCGGCATGCTGAAGGACGGCAACGAAGCCGCCAAGAGCGACATGGCCGAGCGCGAGCTTCGCGAAAACCGCGTTGAAGCGGACCGCCTCATTGAATCCACGGAATCGGCGCTCGCTGAAGACGCTGACCTTTTGACGGACGCTGAGCGCGCTGCCATTGATGCGGCGGAAGCGGCGCTGAAGAAGGCCGCCCAAGGAACGGATGCCGCGGCAATCAAGGCGGAATTGGAAAACCTCACCCGCGCGACGGGGGAATTTGCCGCCCGCCGCATGGACCGAAGCATTCGCCGGGCTTTGGCCGGCCAGAACATCAACACCCTTTAAAAAATTTCAGGAGACATCCATGCCTATCGTAACGGTGCTGCCGAACGAAAAGATCTGCCCGCAGGGCGCGCAGGTTGAAGTGAAGACGGGCGAAAAGCTTGCGCAGGCCTTGAACAAGGCGGGCGTCGCGATTCCGCACGCTTGCGAGTACAACTGCGCCTGCGCTACCTGCCACGTCATCGTGAAGTCGGGCTTTGAGAGCCTGGGCGAGCCGAGCGATGATGAATACGACCACTTGGACAACGCCTTCGGCGTCACGGCGCAGTCGCGCCTTGCGTGCCAGACGGTGATGGGGACGGAAGACATCACGATCGAGATCCCGGTTCGCAACCGCAACATCGTGACGGAATAAGCCCGTTCGGTGAAAAGCAGCCTGCTTCGGACACGAGCGCCGCGGCAGGCTTTTCTTTGAGGAAAGACACATGCTGAAATGGACGGACGCTCAGGCGATTGCCGAAGCGCTTTATGACGCGCATCCCGACGTGGATCCCGTGACGCTGCGGATGACGGAGCTGCATGCCATGGTGATGGCGCTCCCCGATTTTGACGACGATCCGGAAAAGAGCAACGAGGCGCGGCTCGAGGCGATCCTTTCCGCGTGGCTTGACGAACGGGATTGAAGCGACGGCAGAAATCGCCCTTAGACGGCAGACAAATGAGTGAAATCCCTAAGACGAAATCGGTTCCATGAACGAAGACGTCAGGCTCGCTTAAGGTAATAATGGCGCTCCATAAGGATTACAACTCTCTACCCCGTTTTGAGGAGAACCCCATCATGAAGCGTACCGCTTTAGTGCTCAGCCTCTGCGCTGCGTTCTTCCTGGCCGGCGAAGCCTGCGCCGCTGAGAAGTTCGGCGCCGATCGCCATGTCGCTCGCGGCATGAATTGCCAGATGTGCCACGGCAAGGGCAACCCGGCTGAACTCGATCCGCCGGACATCAAGAAGTGCACGCAGTGCCACCCGACGAAGCAGCTCGTTCAGAAGACGAAGAACGTGAAGCCGCAGAATCCGCACATGTCCCCGCACTATCAGGATCAGCTGGAGTGCACGAACTGCCATCGCATGCATGAAGCGAGCGAAAACTTCTGCGCCCAGTGCCACGACTTCAAGTTCAAGGTGCCGTAGGCCGCTTGGAAGCTGAGCTAGCTTAAATGCAGGAAAAAGCCGCACGCGGGGAGGGCCTCGGTGCGGCTTTTTTGCGGGCGGAGGAAACGCCGCAGGCTACGCGACAGTCATGACGACAGGCGCATGGTCGCTCGGCTTCTCTGCCGCGCGGGGCGTCGTGTCCACGACAACGTCTGTCATGCGCTTTAAAAGCGCGTCGGTGGAGAGCATCAGGTCGATCCTGAGGCCGTGGTTCTTTTCAAAGCCTGACTGCCGGTAGTCCCACCATGAATAGGTTTCCGGGGCGTGAAGCCCCGCTTCCCACGCGTCGATGAGCCCCGCCTCCCGAAGCGCCGTGAGCGCCGCTCGCTCAGGAGCCGACACCAGAATCTTGTCCTTCCAGCTTGCGGGATCCCAGACGTCGGCGTCGGTGGGCGCGATGTTGAAGTCGCCCGCCACGAGCATCGCCCGGCCGTCGCGGGCTTCGTGCCGCGCCCAGCGCGTGAGGGCGGCAAGCCAGTCCAGCTTGTAGAGGTACTTGGGGGAGGCCACTTCCTGACCATTGGGGACGTAGACGCCCGCGGCGGTGAGAAGGGTTCCGTCAGGGAGCGTCAGGTCCGCCGCAATGAAGCGCTTTTGGTCGTCGGGGTAGCTGGGGAGACCCTTCATGACGCGGGAGACGGTCGCCGCGCCGCGGCGTACGGCCATCGCGACGCCGTTGTAGGTCTTCTGCCCGTCAAACCAGACGTCAAAGCCCGCGGCTTCAAAGAGAGCGGCGGGAAAGCCGTCGTCCGTCGTCTTCGTTTCCTGCATGAAGAGGATGTCAATGGCGGCAGCGTTCATCCACGCCGCGGCCTGCTCGGCGCGCATCTTGATGCTGTTGACGTTCCAGGTGGCGATTCGCATGGCGGTGCCTCAGAGAAGTTGAAGCGCCTCCAAGGCGGCTTCGGTTTCGTAGGTGAGAAGTCTTGTGTGCCGGAACGCATGGAGCATGGTCCAGTCGGCGCAATCAAACGTTGCCACTTCGCCGTCGCACGGGACGGGAAAGACGCCGGCGGCGGTGGCGCCGCGGTAGGCGTAAGTGATCTCATTCATCCAGCCTTCGGGCACGGGGCGGCTGATTCGGTATTCGACCGGCGTTTCTTCGAACGTGACGTCGGGCGACTTCAAGCCCGCTTCCTCGGCGGTCTCTCGGCGCACAGCGAAGTCAGGCGTTTCGCCTGCGGCGATGAGGCCGCTGGCCAACGTGTCGTAGAGTCCGGGATCGATGCGCTTTTTGCTGCTGCGGCGGCCGAGCCAGTAACGGCCCTCGGGCGTAGCGGCGACGGCGTAGACGGCGCGTGTCGTGAGGCCGAAAAGCCGGAAGGCGGAGCGCTCCAAAACGAGCCCTGAAGGGGCGTCTTTTTCGTTTAGAACGTCCAAAAGCTCGTCTCGCCAGTCTGGGAGTTTTTCCGCGTCAAAAAGCGCGCTGGCGATCGTCGCAAGAAAGGCGTTCGCCTCGCGGGTTTCTTTGGGAAGCGTCAGCGTGACGGCGTCTGTCGTGAAACGAAAAGCCCGAAGCAGCGCTTCGGGCAGTTCGCCCAGAGCGGCGGCCGCGGCGGGCGTAAGCCAGCCGCAGCGCTCGCCCCGGATCACGAGAGACCGGCCTTCGGCTGGGCGGTTGCCGAACATGCGGTCTGTCGTCATCGTCAGGCTTCCGGACGCAGGGTCGGGAAGAGCAGCACGTCGCGGATCGTGGAGGCGTTCGTGAGGAGCATCACGAAGCGGTCAATGCCAATGCCGCAGCCCGCCGTCGGGGGCAGGCCGTACTCCAGCGCGCGGATGAAGTCCGCATCGTAGTACATGGCTTCGTCGTCGCCGTGGCTCTTGGCGTCGGCCTGCGCCTGAAAGCGCCGCGCCTGGTCTTCGGGATCGTTTAATTCGGAGAAACCGTTGGCGAGCTCGCGGCCGTAGATGAAAAGCTCAAAGCGCTCGGTGAGTCCGGGGCGCGTGTCGGAAGCGCGCGCCAGGGGGCTGATTTCCACCGGGTAGTCGATGATGAAGGTGGGTTCGATCAGCTTGCCTTCAGCGACGGCTTCAAAGAGCCCCATCACGAGGGCGCCCATGCCGACCCACTCGGGCTGAGGCTCGCCGAGACGCTTCAGCTCAGCGCGCAGGAACGCTTCGTCCTTCAAGTTCTCTTCCGTGTACTGCGGCGCATACTTCATGATCGCCTGTTCGGGCGTGAGCTTTGCAAAGGGCTTTTCAAGATCAATCTCGGTGCCCTGATACGTGAACTTCATCGAGCCGATCGCCTTCTGGGCGACGGTGCGCAGCAGGTTTTCCGTGAATTCCATCTGATCGCGGTACGTCCAGTACGTGGCGTAGAACTCGATCGTCGTGAATTCGGGGTTGTGGCGCGTGTCGATGCCTTCGTTTCGGAAGCACCGATTGATTTCAAAGACGCGCTCAAAGCCGCCCACGACCAGGCGCTTCAAGTAAAGCTCCGGCGCGATTCGGAGGAAAAGCTGCATGTCAAGCGCGTTGTGGTGCGTCACGAAGGGCTTGGCGTTGGCGCCGCCCGGGATCGGGTTGAGCATCGGCGTCTCGACTTCCATGAAGCGGTTGGCGCCCATGAATTCGCGCACGCCTGCGACGATCTTGCTGCGGGTTTCAAAGCGCTGGCGGCTTTCGGCGTTGACGATGAGGTCCGCGTAGCGCTGGCGGCAGCACTGCTCAGGGTCGGTGAGGCCCTTGTGCTTGTCAGGCAGCGGACGGATCGACTTCGTCATAAGACGGAGCTTCTTCACGCGCACCGAGAGTTCGCCGCGGTTTGTGCGAAAGAGCGTGCCTTCGGCGGCGACGATGTCGCCGAGGTCCATCGTCTTGAACTGTGCATAGGATTCATCGCCTACTTCGGACGGGGTGATGAAGTACTGCATGTCGCCCGTGAAGTCATGCACGGTCGCAAAGGAGGCCTTGCCCATGATGCGCTTGAGCATCATGCGGCCCGAGACCGCCACCTGCGGCGCCGCGGCTTCGAGGTCTTCCTTGGTGGCGACGCCCCACTTCGCGCGCAGGTCGCCGAAGAGGTCGGCGCGCGCAAAGTCGTTGGGGTAGGCGACGCCCGCTTCACGAAGGCGCGCAAGCTTGGCGCGGCGCTCCGCGATGATGTGGTTTTCGTCTTCGGCGGCCTGCTCGGCCATCGTCTGCTTCGTCTGCTGTTCAGTCATTTTTTATTGCTGTCGAAAAAATTGGGTTCGGCGCCATTAAACGCCCATCTTGAGGCTTGCCTGGATAAACTGGTCAAGGTCGCCGTCCAAAACGGCGCCCGTGTTTCCGGTCTCCACATTGGTGCGAAGGTCCTTCACGCGGCTCTGGTCCAGAACGTAGCTGCGAATCTGGTGGCCCCAGCCGATGTCGCTCTTGGCTTCTTCAAGCTTTTCCTGCTCGGCCATGCGCTTTCGCAGTTCCGCTTCGTAGAGCTTTGCTTTCAATTGGCGCAGCGCCTGCTCGCGGTTGTTGTGCTGGCTGCGGTCGTCCTGGCAGACCGTCACGATTCCGGTGGGAATGTGTGTGATTCGCACGGCGGACTCGGTCTTCTGAATGTGCTGGCCGCCTGCGCCCGAGGCGCGGAAGACGTCCACGCGCAGATCCGCGGGGTTCACCGTGATTTCAATCGAATCGTCCACTTCGGGGTAGATGTAGACGGAGGCAAAGGACGTGTGGCGCCGCGCATTGGCGTCAAAGGGGCTCTTTCGCACGAGACGGTGGATGCCGGTTTCGGTGCGCAGCGTCCCGTAGGCCCACTCGCCTTCAACGTAGATGGTGCAGCCCTTGATGCCCGCGACGTCGCCTTCGGTTTCTTCGGTGAGCTTTGCCGTGAAGCCCGCGCGTTCGGTGTAGCGCAGGTACATGCGCTCGAGCATGCTCGCCCAGTCCTGAGCTTCCGTGCCGCCCGCCCCCGCCTGAATTTCGATGTAGCAGTTTGCTGAATCCATGGGCTTGTTGAACATGCGCTTGAATTCGAGCTTTTCGACGTCCTTTTCAAACCCTTCAACTTCGGCGGCGACAGTTTCGGCGCCGGCGTCGTCACTGTCGGCGAGGCTCATGTCAAAGAGCTCCTTGGCATCCGCAATGCCGGCAGTGAGCCGCTGGAAGCTTCCCACGAGATCGTCGAGGACCTTCTTTTCCTTGCTTACTTTCTGAGCGTGCTCCGGATCATTCCAGAGATCCGGGTTTTCCATTTCCTGATTGACTTCTTCGAGCCGACGTTCTTTCTGGTCGACGTCAAAGATACCCCCTAAGCTCAGCAAGACGGTGAGCCAGGTCTTCACAGGTGCGGTAAACGTAATTGATGCGTTCGGCGTCCATGTTGTCTGAAGATGATTTTTTATTGATGGGAGCGCCGGACGGCGTCCGGCGCGGCATGAGAACCCGTCATTATACGGGGCGGCCGGCTGGAAAATTTTGAAAAAGCGGGCGTTTTTCGCCCTTTCGGGATGCCGTCAGACTTCCGCGGCCTCAACGACGAGCTGCACCGTGCGGCGCCCCTGAAATTCGTTGATTTCCGGGCGGTACGCGAGACGCACGCGCTCAGGAAGCGGCGTGTTGTGGCGAAAGAAGATCGCGTCAAAGCGCGTGCCGTTCAGGTCAAGAAAGAGCTTGAGATGCGCGTCCTTTAAAACGCGCTGTGAGAGGACGGTGAAGTCGTTGGCAAACACCGGGGGCTCGAACCCCTGGCCCCAGATGCGAGCCGCGATGGCTTCCACCAGCGGAAACGAAATCTCCTCGGGCGACAGGGCGCCGTCCACCTTCACGATGCGGTCAAAGACCGCGGGGTCCGCCATGCGGGCGACGCAGAATTCAAAGAGCGAGGCAAAGCGCCGCAGGTTTTCTTTTTTGATCGTAAGGCCGGCGGCGAGGGCATGGCCCCCAAAGCGTTCGATGACCTCGGGCGCCATCTTGCTCACGGCGTCCAAGGCGTCCCTCAGGTGCACGCCTTCAATGGATCGGCCGGACCCTTTAAGGTCCTCTTCGCCGTCGTTGGCAAAGGCGATCACCGGGCGGTGGATGCGCTCCTTCACGCGGCTGGCGACGAGCCCCACGACGCCCTGATGCCATCCGCCGTCGTAGAGCGTCACGGTCGCCTTGCTGCGCCAGTCGATTTTTGCCACGTAGTCCTCGGCGTCGCTTTGCATGGCGTCTTCCAAGTCACGCCGCTCGCGATTCAAGTCTTCGAGCTGCAGCGCGGCGCTCTGCGCTTCGGCGGCGTCGTCTGCCAAAAGGCAGCGAATTCCAACCCCCATGCCGGTGAGACGCCCGGCGGCGTTGATGCGCGGGGCGACGGCGAACGCGAAGTCGCGCGCCGAGGCTTTCGCCCAGTCGCGTCCCGCGGCGGCCAGCAGCGCCGCCACGCCGGGATGCGCGTTGCCGCGGCGAATGCGGTTCAAGCCCTGCGCGACGAGAATCCGGTTGTTCTTGTCGAGCTTCACGACGTCGGCGACGGTGCCGAGGGCGACGAGGTCCGCCAGAGCGTCAAGCCGCGGCTGCGTCGCCGGGGTGAAGACCCCGCGCCTCCGCAGTTCGGCTCGAAGCGCGAGAAGCACGTAGTACATCACGCCGCAGCCCGCGAGCGCCTTGCTTTCAAAGGCGCTCTCTTTCAAGTTGGGGTTCACGATGCAATCGGCTTCGGGGAGCGTTTCTGCGGGCAGGTGGTGGTCGGTGATGAGGACTTTGAGTCCCAGGGCCTTCGCGTGCGCCACGCCTTCGACGCTCGCGATGCCGTTGTCCACTGTCACGATGAGGTCGGGGCGGGGAGTCGCTTGGCAGCAGAGATCAACGATTTCGGGCGAAAGTCCGTACCCGAGCTTGAAGCGGTCGGGCACCACGTAGCTCGCCGCAATGCCCAGCGCCGCGAGGCCGCGCACCGCGATCGCGCACGCGGTGGCGCCGTCGCAGTCGTAGTCGGCGACGATGACGACGCGGCCGTGCGCCTCCCGCAGGTCGGCAAGCAGCTTCGCCGCCGCTTCCGTGCCTTCGAGGGTGGACGGAGGCAGCAGCGACTTCCAGTCCTCCCGCAGGTCGTCGGGCGTGCGAACGCCGCGGGCGGCGAGCGCCTGTGCAATGGGGCGGAGCATCCCCGAGGAGGCAAGTGACTCAAAGGCCGCCTTGTCGTACGGCCGGACTTGAAACTGAGTTGCCATGGCGTCGCCTATTCAAAAATCCATGCGTCGGCCGAAAGCGCCTTCTGCGTCAAGCGCGCAAGAAGCCCTTTGGCGCCAGCGCTTGCGGGCGCCGTCGTTAGGGTGACGGTGTCGGTCATGCCGCAGGCGACGACAAGCGACGTGCTGCAGTTTTTCTTTTTTGCGGCCGCGGAGAGCGTTTCAAAGGATTGAACAACTTCGGGCAGCGCCGCGCTCCACGCGGTCCAGTCGCGTGCGAGCCACGGCTCGTAGAGAGCATCCAATACTGCGATAACGTCCCCCGGGGGCGCGTCCTGCGGCCATCCGACGGCGCCCGTCACGCGGCCCGTGCGGTGGTTGAGAATGCCCGATTCCTGCGCCCAGCTTCGAATGAAGGGCGTGTCAGACAAGACGCTGCGAATCTTCGTAGGCGGATTGAAGCGCTGCTGGCAACCGCCGCCGGTGATGGCAAGCCCCGAGATGACGCGGCCTGCGGCATCTTGAAGGCCGGCTGTCTTCAGCAGGCTCTCAAGGTCCTGCAGGTCGGAAAGCGCATCAGCCGCAACGGAGGCCGGCGCGTTGGGCAAAGGCGCCACGTCAAGGGGCGAGGCAAGTCCCGCGCGGATTACCGGCCATTCGGGCGTCATGACGCCCCAGCCTGTCTGCCGCGTGAGGTAGAAGGTGCGGTCCCAGCGCTGCAGCGTGAAGCCGCGCGTAGCAAGGGGCTTTCGCGTGAGCTGGCAGAGGCGCTCCACGGCGTCGTCGTCCAGTGTCAGCGCCTCCCTGGCCCCGGATTCATTAGTCGCAAAGAAGACGAGGGACCAGATTTCGCTCGTGAGATCCGGGCCGTCATCAATGAGCCAGGCAAAGGGCGCCGACGAAAAGGGCAGGTCGCGGCGCGTTATGACGCGCCAGAGCCACGCTAGGTGCGAGCTTCCTGCCAAGGGGCCGGCAACGAGCGTCTGCCGTACGGGCGCGCCCTTCACGCTTTTGGTGAGGCGGGCGGCGGCTTGGAGGGTTTCAGGCGAGACGCCCTCGCGGGCGCCGGGGGGCAGAAGCAGTCCCGGAATGAGAAAGTAGGCTTGCGACATGGACGAGGGACGATAACGAAATGCGGCGCGTTGTTCTTCTTGTGGGCGCCGCATGAAAGGGGAAGTAGCGGAGGGCCGTCGTTACAGGCGCTCGCCTGAATCCATCACCACGCGCATCAGGTCCGCCACGGTGCCCGAGGCGGTCTTGTCCATGATGGAGGCGCGGTGCGCTTCCACCGTTTTGATGGAGATGCCCAGATCGTCGGCGATCTGCTTGTTGAGGCGGCCCGAGACGATGCGTTCCAGAACCTGGCGCTCGCGGGGCGTGAGCTTGGCCATCTTCTGCTGCCCGATGATTTCCCGCTCGTTCTGGGTGCGGCGCCGGTTGGCTTCAACGAGCATCTTCTCCACGAGCTGGCGCAGCGCCGCGTGGTCAAAGGGCTTTTCAATGAAGTCCACGGCGCCCTTTTTAAGGGCGGTCACCGCCATCTGCACGTCGCCGTAGGCGGTGAGCATGATGACGGGCAGATCCGACTTGCGAGCGATCAGATGGTCCTGCACTTCGAGGCCGCTCATGCCGTTCATGCGGACGTCCAAAAGCAAGACCCCCACCTGGTCGGGCTGGTAGTGCGTCATGAAGCTTTCGCCGCTGTCAAAGAGCTCTACCTTGTAGTTGCTCGATTCCAGCAGCCAGCGCACGGAGTCTCGCACGGCTTCGTCGTCATCGACCACAAAGACGGTGCCCAGGGGCTGTGACGAGGCCGTGAGGTAATCGGAAAAGGACATGAGGGACGCTCCGCAAGAAAACGATCAGACGAGGGAAGGCCTGCGACCGCCCCTCGTCTTGAGAGTGCGCCGATTTTAGCGCACCTAGGGTAAACCTGTAAGGGTTTTGTTGGGGTCGCGTCGATTCAGGCGACGGGGAGCTTGAAGGCGGCGCTCACGGCGCCGACATCCGTCGAAATGATCAGTTCAGAAGCGTGTGCGGCGAGGATTCTGCGAACGAGCAGGAGCCCCAGCCCCGAGCCCGATCGCGACGTTGTGCGGCCGGGCGTCATCATGATGCGCTGCGCGTCTTCGGGGCGGGCGGCGGGGTTCGTGATGCGAAAGAAAACCGCGTCTCCCGCGGGCCGCAGTTCGAGCGTTACGGCGCCCTCAAGGCCGCTCGAGCGCCGGGCGGCCTCGGCGTTGGCGAGAAGATTGACGAGCGCTTCATGAATGAGGCCGGCGTCGCACCGAACGGCCGAAAGCCGGGGCGACGCGATGAGACGAGCCGGCGAGACGTCCGCCGCCTCCCGTGCGAGCACGAGGGGGGAAGCCGTCAAAAAGTCAGGGTGCTCGGCGCGAAAGAGGCGCTTCATGGCTTGCGCGGAGCGCTTGGCGCGCTCTGTCTCCCGCAGAATGCGCTCAAGGCCCTCGCGGACTTTTTCCGGCGTGAGAGCTTCGGCGGACAAAAGGGCGAGAAGCGCCGCGGCGTAGTTGCTGGCGGCGGTGACGGGGGTGAGAAGCTGGTGCGCGAGCGCCGATGCTTCGGATGACGGGGAGAAGTCATTAGACATGGAGCGGGAAGCCTCTGCCAAAATAGCGGCGGCGCAAGGCTTGGAACTGTCCTTGTCGCTTATGCCGCGGTTTGCGGAGCAATGAGGAAGCAATTGTATGGATCAGAATGCCATGAAGCGCGCGACGGCCTATGCCGCGCTGGATTATGTGAAGGACGGGGAGATTCTCGGCGTGGGCACGGGCTCGACGGTGGATTTCTTCATTGACGGGCTGGCGGAAACGGGAAAGAAGCCCTCCGCCTGCGTCTCGAGCTCGGTGCGCTCCAGCGAGAAGCTGAAGAAGCTGGGCTTCAAGGTGATTGACTTGAATGAACTCACCGACGACATTTCGGTCTACGTGGACGGCGCCGACGAAATCAACGGCCGCTTTGAAATGGTGAAGGGCGGGGGCGGCGCGCTCACCCGCGAGAAGATCGTGGCGAGCGCTTCAAAGACCTTCGTTTGCATCGCGGACGCCACCAAGAAGGTGGAGACCCTCGGGAAGTTTCCGCTTCCTGTGGAAGTGATTCCGATGGCGGTGGAGCTGCTCGCCCGCCGCATCAAGGTGCGCTGGGGCGGTGACCCCGTCGAGCGCGACTTCACGACGGACAACGGCAACCGCATCCTTGACGTGCGCGGCCTCTCGATTCATGAAGCCCGCGCGATGGAGCTCGAGATGAGCGCCATGGCGGGCGTCGTCACCTGCGGGCTCTTTGCGGCGAGGCCGGCGGACGTGCTGCTGCTGGGGACGCCGGAAGGCGTGAAGAAGTTCGTGCGCTGATCGCCGGCTTCAAGCTTTAGCAAAGCGCCGTCCGCGGGACAAGCCTTCGGACGGCGCTTTCAACGTGGGAAGAAAAGGCTCACGCCTTCTTTTCCTCCACTGGCGTGTGGTTCGGCACGTTCTCGACGCCCGCGCCGAAGAAGTACTGCTCGCACTGGCTCATGAGGTGCTGGCGCACCTTGATGTCCGCGCAGTTGAGACCGTATTCATTGATCATCATGGTCTGCAGCTTCTTCCAGTCTTCCCAGGCTTCCTTGCTCACCTGCGCCCAGATTTTCTTGCCGAGCTCGCCCGGCACCGGCGGAAAGTCGAGGCCCTCGGCCTCCTTCTTGAGCTTAATGCATTGCACGGTGCGTGCCATAATGCTTCATCCTTCTAAATGCGGGGTTGGCGCCGGCCGTCTTCGGCCTGCGGCGCAATAAGTCCCCGATTGTAGACGCAGACCGCTCCGATTTGAGTTCATCCGTCGTCTCGTTTCTCGTTTTTCCCCAGTTTTTCACCAAGCCATGTCTGACGCTGCCACGAGCCGCCCTTTCGATTCTTTGCGCAAAATGATGGAAACGACCGTGAAGGCCGCTCCGAAGCCTGCGGCGCCGGCGCCTCAGAAGCCCGCTGCCGTGAAGCGCCCGGCTCAGGCCGTCGTGGCCAAGCCGCCCGTGAAGAAAACATTCCTGCAGACGACAAAGACGCCGGATGCCGCGACCGTTGCAAAGCCGAAAAAGGCGGCCCGTGTTTTCTCGGGGCGGCTTCCCGAGCGCCGGACGTCCGTCGCCAAGCCCGCGGACGCTGCGGCGGTGACGCCCGCCAAGCCCCAGCGCCTTTCGTTTGAAGAAAGCCGCGCGCCTATTCCGCCCTTCACGCTGATGCCGGGGCTCCCGGTGAGCGAGCGGGGCGACGAACTCGTGAAGGCCGTGAAGGAGAATCAGGTCATCATCGTCTGCGGCGAGACGGGCTCGGGCAAAACGACGCAGCTCCCCAAGATCTGTCTTATGGCCGGGCGGGGAAAAAAGGGCCTCATCGGCCACACGCAGCCGCGACGCATTGCGGCAAGCTCGATTGCGAAGCGCCTTGCCGAGGAGCTCCACACGAAGCCCGGCGACGTCGTGGGCTTCAAGGTGCGCTTTACGGATGAGACGGGGCCAGGGGCGACGATCAAGCTGATGACGGACGGCATACTGCTGGCTGAAACGCAGACGGATCCTTTGTTAAAGCGCTACGACACCATCATCATCGACGAAGCGCACGAGCGCTCGATCAACATTGACTTCCTTTTGGGCTATCTGAAGAAGCTCCTGCCGAAGCGCCCCGACCTGAAGGTCATTGTCACCTCCGCCACGATTGACGCGGAGCGCTTTGCCAAGCACTTCGGGCGCGACGCGGAGCATCCGGCGCCCGTCTTCACGATTTCGGGACGCACGTACCCTGTGGAAATTCGCTGGCGGCCTGTGGAGGACGTGGACGAGACGGACGACAAGACGGGGATGGAGGCGATTGCTGACGCCGTGGAGGAGCTCGAGTCCGCCGGGCGCGGCGACATTCTGGTGTTCCTGCCGGGCGAGCGTGAAATCCGCGAGGCGGCTGAGGTGATCAGCCGGCGGCATCGCCCCGGCACGCTCGATGTGCTCCCCCTGTACGCGCGGCTTTCCGCCGCCGATCAGGAGCGCGTCTTTACGCCGGGCGGCGTGCGCCGCGTGGTGCTCGCGACGAACGTGGCGGAAACGTCGCTCACCGTGCCCGGCATCCGCTTTGTGGTGGACACGGGGTTTGCCCGCGTGAAGCGCTACTCCTACCGCAACAAGGTGGAGCAGCTCTTGATCGAGCCCGTGAGCCAGGCTTCCGCCAATCAGCGCGCCGGCCGCTGCGGCCGTGTGGCCGACGGCATCTGCATCCGCCTTTACGACGAAAACGACTGGTCGCGGCGCCCCGCCTTCACGGATCCTGAAATCCTGCGCAGCAATCTTGCGGCGGTCATTCTGCGCATGAAGTCGCTCAGATTGGGTGAAGTGCGCGACTTCCCGTTTGTGGAGCCGCCGCCCGCGCGCGCTGTGGCGGACGGCTACGCGATCCTGACGGAGCTGGGGGCGATTGACGACGTGGGCAACTTGACGGACGTGGGGCGCAAGCTCGCGCGCCTGCCCGTGGATCCGAAGTTTTCCCGCATGCTGCTCGCCGCTTCCGAGCGCGGCGCCTTGGCCGAAGCCCTTGTCATTGTTTCGGGCCTTTCCGTGCAGGACCCCCGCGAGCGCCCGGTTGAAGCGCAGCAGGCGGCTGACACAGCGCACAAAGTCTTTAAGGACGAGCGAAGCGACTTCCTTTCCTACGTAAAGATGTGGCAGTGGTTTGAAAAGGCGCGAGCGGAGAAGGAAAGCAACAAGAAGCTCACCGAAAGCGTGCGGCAGAAGTTTCTGTCGCCCCGGCGCCTGCGGGAGTGGCGAGACGTTTACAAGCAGCTGCTGGAATTGACGAACGACATCGGCTGGCAGCGAAACACGGTCCCCGCCCGCTACGAGGAGCTGCATCAGGCGCTTTTGACGGGGCTTTTGGGGAATCTGGGGTGCCGGCAGCTGGATGCAGACTTCCGGGCGCCGCCCTACTTGGGCGCCCGCGGCATCCATTTCTGGCTGTGGCCGGGCAGCGCCATCGCAAAAAAGGCCTGCCGCTGGGTGATGGCTTCCGAACTCGTGGAAACGAGCCGCCTTTTTGCGCGCTGCTGCGCGGACATCGAGCCCGAGTGGGTGGAGGCGGCGGCCGGAAGCCTCTTGAAAAAGAGCTGGTCGGAGCCCCACTGGGAGAAAAAGCGCGGCGCCGTCACGGCTTTTGAACGCGGCACGCTCTACGGGCTTCCCGTCTATCAGCAGCGGCGCGTCACCTACACGCAGCACGATCCGAAGCTCTCCCGCGAGATCTTCATTCGGCAGGCGCTCGTTGAGGGCGAGTTTGAAAGCCGCGCGGCGTTCTTTCGGCACAATCAGGATCTCGTGAAGGAGATTCGCGATATTGAAGCCAAGAGCCGGCGCCCGGACGTGCTGGTGGACGATGATCTCATCTACGCCTACTACGACGAGCACATCGCCAGGGATGTGGCTGATCAGGCCTCCTTTGAAGCCTGGCTCAAGGAAGCGCAGAAGACGACGCCCAAGATTCTCTTTCTCACGCGCGAAGAGCTGATGCGCCACGACGCGCAGGGCATCACGACGGACTATTTTCCGAAGAAGCTTCGGATGGCCGGAACGGACATGGCGGTCACTTACCACTTCGAGCCGGGGGCGCCCCGAGACGGCGTGACGCTCGCGGTGCCGCTTTTTGCCTTGAATCAGATCGATCCCGCGCGCTGCGACTGGCTTGTGCCGGGCATGGTGAAGGAGAAGGTGCAGAGTCTCTTAAAGAGCTTGCCGCAGAAGCTGCGGCGCCACTGCGTGCCGCTCTCAGACTACGCGGCAGGATTCTTCACGCGCACGAAGGAAGGCACGCCGCAGCCCGGCCGCACGTTGACGGATGCCTTGATTGAAGACATCGCGCAGGAGACCGGCATTCGCTGCAATCGCGAGGATTTCAAGCCGGAGTTTCTCGCCAAGCATCTCATCATGAATTTCAAGGTGATTGACGAGCATGGACGTCAGCTGGCGATGGGGAGAAATCTCGCTGAGTTGAGAAGCGAACTGGGGGAGGCGGCGCAGGAGAGCTTCCGCACGGTGGCTGAAGCCGATCAAAGCGTCGCCGAGGACCTGGCCGACCACATCACGGTGTGGAATTTCGGCGAGCTTCCTGAACTGATGGAAATTCAGCGACGCGGCGAAACCTTGATCGGACACCCGGCGCTCGTGGATCGAGGCGACTACTGCTCGCTTGAAGTTTTTGATGATCCGCAACAGGCGGAAAAGCAGCATCGCGCGGGGCTGCGGCGCCTCTTCATGATTCAGATGAAGGAGCAGGTGAAGTACCTTGAAAAGAACCTGAACGGGCTGCACCGTGTGCAGATGATGGCGGGGGTTGTGGAGCCCGCGGCAGCGGGCTTTGAAAGCTTTGAGGCGCTGCGGGACGATGTGACGGCGCTGGCGGTTGAAATCTGCGCTATGGAAAAGCCCTGGCCCGTCAGCGCGCAGGGCTTTGGCGAGCGAAAGGATGCGGCGCGAACGAAGCTCTCTCTCATCGGTCAGGAAATCGCTCGCACGGTGGAGGCGGTGGCAACTGAGCTTTCCACAATCCCCAAGAAGCTGCAGGCGGCGAAGGCCTACCCCGAGGCGGTGAAGGACATCACGTCGCAGTTAAAGCGTCTCTTTCCGAAGCACTTTCTCTTGTCCGTGAACGAGGAGCGGCTGCGGCACTACGTGCGCTATGTGAAGGCGGTGAACGTGCGTCTTGACAAGCTTCGAAACGATCCGGCGCGCGACGCGCAGAAGATGCAGGAATTGACGCAGCTTGCCGTGCCCTACTACCGCGAGCTTGCAGCGCGGCGCGGACAAGCAGACGAGCGCCTGGCGGACTTTGGCTGGCTCTTGGAGGAGCTTCGCGTGTCGTTTTTTGCTCAGGAGCTGCGAACCCCGGTGCCCGTAAGCGTGAAGCGCCTCACCCGCGTCTGGGAGTCGATCCGCCGACTCTGACGGGCGGAGCCGATATTTGGTTTTCAAGGAAAAACAACGTAACATCCGTCTGTTTTCCTTTTGAAAGGCGTTTTTTCGTGTCCCTGCGATTCTTTTGTGCAGCCCTTGCCGCGAGTCTTACGGCGGTCTTTTCCGCTTCCGTTGGCGCCGCGTCCGCGGAGGTGGCGTCCCTGCGTCCTGTGACGGGATACGCCTCGCCCGAGCGCGTGGTGACGGCGAAGAAGCGCCCGCGCGTCTCGCTGCGCCGGCGCGGTCCCTCAGCCGCGATGCTCGCCGGTCTTCGCGACACGCCCGACCCCTTGGAGCTCTCGAGCTCCGTTGCCTACATGGCCGACGAGGACACGGGGGAAGTTTTCTTTGAAAAGAATGCGGATGTCCCGCTTCCGATCGCTTCCGTCACAAAGCTCATGACGGCACTCGTCATCATGGAGAGCGAGCTGCCGATGACGGCTCGGCTTGCCGTGGCCCGGGCGGACTATGTGAAGAGCAAGGCCGACAGCAAGTTGAAGGTCGGCATGGTGCTCACCCGCGAGGCGACGCTGCGCGCAGCGCTCATGAGTTCGGACAATCGGGCGGCGCACATGCTGGCGAGAACCTACCCGGGGGGCGTCAAGGCGTTTGTGGAGGCGATGAACGCCAAGGCGGCGGAGCTTGGCATGGAGTCGAGCCGCTTTGCGGACCCTACGGGACTCTCCAATGACAACATTTCCACGGCGCGAGACTTGGGGTTGCTCGCTGCTGCGGCGCATCAGCATGAGATGATTCGCAAGGCGTCCACGACGCCTGTGGCGGTGATCGATGCTGGCACGCGGACGCTTCACATGCAGACCACCAATCGCCTGATCGGTGATCCGCGCTGGAAGGTGGGGCTGCAAAAGACGGGATTTACGACGGCGGCGGGCCGTTGCATGGTGGTGCAGAGTGAATTTGCCGGACACCGTCTCGTCATGGTGGTGCTCGATTCGGAAACGAACAGCCGGCGCGCGGACGACATGCTGCGCATGAAGCGGTGGCTCGAGGACGAAACGGAATTCAACACGGTTTTTGCGCAGGCAAAGCCCTGGGAGCTCATGTAGGCTTCTGCGGCTGGCGTGCAAGAAGAGGCTGTCCTTGGCGGGCGGCCTTTTTTGCATCGGTTGTGATCAAAGATGACACGCGAGAACGCCGGGCGAAAGTCGTTCTGATATTCTTTCCCGATGCAAGCGGCGGACTCTTTGGGTTCGGCCGCGAGATTCAATCGGCGGCTTCCACACAGAAGGCGGTCGCGTGAAGGAGAGAAGAAAATGAAGAGCATCGGCATTGTGGCGGGCGCCCATCCGGAGCGGGCGGTGGCCCTGAAGGCAGCGATTCTTGCGAAGGATCACACGGCGCGCGTGGTGATTGAAGAAACGGCGCTGCGGCAGGATGCGCCGGATGATCGCATGAAGCTCGGGGATCGGAAGATCGAGCTCTTTAACGCGGCGGAATCGCTTTTTGAAAAGGGTTTTCCCGTGGTGGCCTTCACCTGCGCGTGCCCGCATCAATGGTTTGGCGAACTGGTGGCGGAAGCAGCGGCGCATCTTGTGGATCCCTGCGGCGACGATGGTGAGTTGCTCGCGGCGGGAAGCTATGCTGAGAAGCTTCTTGCGGCTTGCGGCGGCATTCCCGCCAAGCCTTTCAAGGTGGGCATGATCGGCGGCCTCGGTCCCGCGGCGACGGTGGACCTTTACGACAAGATCACGAAGGCGACGCCGGCCTCAAACGATCAGGAACACATCCGCGTCGTGATTGAGCAGAATCCGCAGATTCCGGACCGCACGAAGTGCCTGCTCGACAATGGCACGGATCCGACGCTCTCGCTCTACCACTGCGCCAAGCGTCTTGAAAAGGACGGCTGCGACGCGCTCATCATTCCCTGCAACACCGCACATGCTTTCGTGCCCTACATGGAGCGTCATCTCTCCATTCCGTTCATCAACATGCAGAAGGCCTGCATGGACGAAATCGCGGCGAAGTTCGGCGACAAGGCCCGCGTGGGGCTTCTTGCGACGACGGGCACGGTGAAGACGGGTATCTACACGAAGAAGGCGGAAGCGATGGGGATTGCCATGTTCGTGCCGGACGCAGCGCATCAGGAGCGCGTCATGGCCGCGATTTACGGCCCCAAGGGCGCCAAGGCGGGCTACACCGACGGCGTTTGCCGAGACGATCTCGTGAGTGCGGCTGAATACATGGTGAAGACCTATGACTGCAACGTGCTCATTCTGGGTTGCACGGAGTTGCCGCTGATTCTCGACGAGGGCGACATGGAGGTGGCTGGCAAGACGGTCTTCATCATTGATCCCACGTCGGCTCTGGCGCGCCGCGTCGTGAAGACCGCGCAGGAGGCCAACAAGGAGCGCGGCTTCTAAAGCGCCTTGAAGACAAGCGACTGACATGACGAGGCCCGGCAAATGCCGGGCCTCAGCGTTTGGATTGGCGGTAAGCGTCAGACGCTTGCGGCGGCGGGCGCCGCGCTTTGCTGCAGGAGCTTCGTGACCGCGGCGGCCGCCTTTGTGATGAGGTCGACGTAGAGCGGCTTGTTGTCCATTGCGCCTTCGCTCATGAGCGTCATGGCAGCGATGATGCGTCCGCTCTCGTCTCGGATCGGCGCGCCCACGCAGCGGATGCCGTATTCGAGCTCCTCATTGTCTTCCGACCAGCCGCGCTCGCGCACCCGGTCAAGCGCCATCACGAGGCGCTCGCGCGTCACGATGGACTTGTCCGTTCTCGCCTTGAGTCCCGTGCGGGTGATGTAGCCCGAGAGCTCGTCCGGGGTGAAGGCGCTTAGAAAAAGCTTGCCGCCAGAAGAGCAGTGCAAGGGGGCGAGCGCCCCCACCTGTCGTGAGAATCGCACGCCCGTTTCCGCAGCGTAGAGGTGGTCAACGTAGATGATGCTGTCGCCCGAGCGCATGCAAAGGTGCACGGCGAGCCCCGTTTTTTCGAAAAGCGCCCGCATGATGTCAACGGCGGCGGCCCGGACGGGGAGCGCCTTTCTCACGCGGTTGCTGTACTCCAGAAAGCGCAGTCCCAGCTGCCAGGTGCCGTCCTCGTGATGCTCGAGAAAGCCCAGGTCGGAAAGCGTCCAGAGAAGGCGGTGCAGGCTTGAGGCGTTCAGTCCCGTCGCCTTGGCGATCTGGTTGCTCGCGAGCGGCTCGTCGCTGCCCGCGATGACGTCCAGAGCGTGGGCGGCGCGCTCCAGCACCTGAACGTTCTTTCCGTTGTTTTCGAAGGTAAAGCTCATGGTTGTGTGGTTTTATCTAGCTTCAGGCGGCGGGGGCGCCGGACGAGGGTTCCGGCAGGCGCTCCGCCACGAGTTCGGCAATGTCCTTCAGAGAATAAGGCGCTTCGCCCGGCTTTTCCTGCGCAGCGGCGCTCGTGAGCATCGTCATGCAGTGCGGGCAGGCGCTTGCGGCGCCGCAGGCGTCGGCGGCCTTGAGTTCCTTCAAGCGAATCACATTGATGCGCGCCGGTCGATCCATGAAGATCTGAGCGCCGCCAGCGCCGCAGCAGTTGGTGGCTTCGCCGCTTGCTGCCGGCGTGGCAACGCGGATGCCGAGCGCGGCGAGAATCCGGCGCGGCGCTTCAGTGGCGCCGTTGTAGCGGGCGAGGTAGCAGGGGTCGTGATAGGCCAGTGACGCGTCGCGCTTTTCCGGGGCGAGCCGCCCGGTTTCAATGAGCTCCTCAATGAAGCTTGCGTGATCCACCACGTCAAAGCGGCCGCCTTCAAACTGCGGATATTCGTTCTTGAACGTGTTGAAGCAGTGCGGGCAGGCGGCGAGCAGGTGCTTGAAGCGGTACTTTGAAAGATTCTCGATGTTTTCAGCCGCGGCTGTCTGAAAGAGGTATTCCTCGCCCGCGCGGCGCGCAAAGTCAGCGTGGCAGCGCTCTTCGGCCATGACGGCAAACTTCACGCCCGCCGTTTGAAGAATCTTCACCATGGCGCGGGCGATCTTCTGCGCACGCTTGTCATAGGACGCGGAGCAACCCACCCAGTAGAGAACGTCGTAGTCAATGCCGGGCTTGGCGCGAGGGACGTCAAGGCCCTTGGCCCACGCGAGCCGGCTCCCTGGATCCATGCCCCAGGGGTTGCCTACGGAAGCCGTGTTTTCAAGGCTTCCGGCAAGTCCCTCGGGGAATTCACCTTGTTCGAGCGCAAGGTGCCGGCGCATCGCTACCACCATGTCGGGAATGGGAATGTCCGCCGGGCAGACGCGAGCGCAGGCGCCGCAGGTGGTGCAGCTCCAGAGGGCGTCTTTTTCGATGATGCCGCCGATGAGGTCTCGCGAGTCCGCCGGGCTGTTGAGCCGCACCTTGAGCGACGTCACGAGGCGTTTCGGATCCAAGGGTGTCGCCGCCCTCACCGCGGGGCAGACACTGCGGCAGCGGCCGCATTCTGTGCAGCCGTCCATGCGGGTGCGGTCCAGCGAAGTGAACTGTTCAAAGCGCGAGATGCCGAAGGATTCCTGCTCTTCAATGTTTTCGATCTTGTCGATGGCGCCGGCAGGCGTTGCCTTGCGCCCCGCGATGGAGAGCGGCGTCTTGAAAAGATGCGAGTAGTAGGTGAGGGGCAGCGCCGCAATGAAGGAGAGGGACGCCAGGCCGTGGATCACCCACACGAAGGTGTGGAGCGTTTTGAGCGTGTCGGCGTCGACGGAAGCAAAAAGAAGTGAAATGGCGTTGCCTACAGGCGAGAAGACGCGCCATTCAGGCTGTTGCACCGAGAGACGAATGGCTTCCGTGAGAAAGCCCGTGAGAACGATGGCGGCAAGGGACGCGAGGATGCCTACAAAACGGCCGTCGGCTTCGACGCGGGCGTCGTGGAGCATGTAGCGGCGCACGGCGGCAACTGCAAGGCCAAGCAAAACGGCGGCGCCCGCTATGTCCAGAATGAACTTGAATCCCAGATAAACCCACCCCTGCAGAAACTGGTGATCAAAGAGGTAGTGGCCGACGTCCCAGTCGAGCGTTGCCGTGGCTGTGCCGAGAAAAAGGAGAATGAAGCCCCAGAACATTGCCACGTGGGTTTTGCCGGGGCCGGTCTGCGCTACCTTGGTCTGACCGAAGACTTCCTTCAGAAAGCCTGCAAGGGAGAAGGGGCCGCGGGCGGCGTCAGGCACGCTGGCGCGGTGGTTCTTGATCGTGCGGATCACGCCTGCGGCGCACACGGCAACGGTGACGGCGGCGAGCAGATAGATGCCGATCTCCGCCCAGAAGGGCACGTTCCAAAAGCCGGGGCGAACCGGAACGGTTTCGTACATAGGAAATCCGAGAGTGACTTTGTGGGGTTGTCGGCGGAATGCGGATGCTCGGCTTTGTTCTTGTCCTTGCCGATTGATATTCCGCCGGAATCAGTGCGCGCGATTGTACCTCAGGCGACGGAGCGTTCAGCGGCTGCTTTCTTGGGCCCAGCGCGCGGCGGTGTCAACGCAGTTGGCGACGAAGAGGGGGCCGTTGAAAATGAGGCCGGAAAAGAGCTGCACGAGCGATGCGCCGGCTTCAAGTCGCTCGATGCAGTCTTTTTCTGAGAGGATGCCGCCCGAGGCAATAAGGGGGAGGGCGCTCGCTAGATGTTCAGAAGCTTTGCTGAGCGCAGCAAGCGAGCGCTCGGCCAGCGGGGCGCCGGAGAGACGTTCATCGGACGCCAGATCGCCGTCGGCAGCGCCGGTGTCGGTGCTCCCAGTGAGGATCAGGGCGTCAGCAGCCGGCGCGGCCGCATCGAGAAGCTTCAGAAAGTCGGATTCCGAAAGGTCGGGCGCAAGCTTTAGAGCGACGGGGGTGGGCTTGAGGCCTTCGTCCTTCGCCTGTTTTCTCCATTGAGGAAGGGCCTTGAGGAGCGTGAGGAGCTCTTGAGGCTCAGTTCTGACGCCGTTGACGGCAAGGTAGTCAGCAAGCGGCGCAGCTTTTTTGAACATGTCAGCGCAGAGGTCTTCCGGCGCAAGACTCAAGCCCAGAATGCCGCCTCGAAGAGCGAAGGCCTGTGCGCTTTTTAAATTCGCCGCGACGGCGTCAAGGCCGAGGCCTGCGGCTTCGCCGCTTTCGACGATGGCCTGGTCCTTGGCAAAGCGACGGATGCGATGCGCTGCGTGTGGCGCGAAGCATTGCGCGCGAACGGTGCCGACTTCCACGTGGCCGAAGCCGAAGGAGCCCAGTGCGCTTACAGCAGTGCCTGCGCGGTCAAAGCCTGCGGCAAGACCGATGCGGTTCGGAAAGCGCAGTCCCATGACGCGGACGGGGTCTTCCTGCGGAATGCGCGTGATGTCGGCTGTGCATCCCAAAGTGGTGGCCCAGTCGAGATTGTCAGAAACCAGCTGCTGAGCTTTCACCGGGTTCAGGTGGGGGAGCAGTTTTTGCGCAAAAGCGGAGAAAAGTGACATGGTGGTGCCGGCAAACAACAGAGAGAAAGAAAAATTTTAGCAGATGAAAAATGGCGTGAAGTGCTGAAATCATTGGATTTGACGGCATCCCTTGCAAGCTTTTGAGGCGAGCCGCTGAAAATTTTTGTTCCGAGGATTTGACATGAGAAGAAAGTGTGCGTAATATGCGCAACCTCGCCGGAGAAATGGCGAGAACAAAAACGGATCGCGGGGTGGAGCAGTCCGGTAGCTCGTCGGGCTCATAACCCGAAGGTCGTAGGTTCAAATCCTGCCCCCGCAACCAGCTGTTTTTGTAGAAGTTCTTTAAAAATTTGAACAGACGAACCGATAAGCGTGGGTACTGACGATTGAATCT
>CAVACW010000010.1:0-36326 GCA_963587345.1 uncultured Oscillospiraceae bacterium
GCGACAACATCACGATGACCGTCCAGCTGATCTGCCCGATCGCCATGGAACAGGGTCTGCGCTTCGCTATTCGTGAAGGCGGCCACACGGTCGGCGCCGGCGTTGTTGCTAAGATCATCGAGTAATATCTTCCCAAACGGACGATCCGGCGCAAGTCGGGTCGGACGGTGAGGACAGGGGTATAGCTCAATCGGCAGAGCGACGGTCTCCAAAACCGTAGGTTGAGGGTTCGATTCCTTCTGCCCCTGCCACCAGATGATATGAACAAGCCGCGATCGACGAGACCGCGGCTTGTTTGTTTGCGTAAAAAGCGAACTGAAAGTAAAAGTCCAATGAGTAATTCAAACGTTCAGCCGAGCTCCAACAAGGCGCTCGACGCCGTTGTGCTGACGGTGGCGATCGTCCTCGCCATCGCAGGCGTTCTGGCGTTCACCTTCCTCTCCGAAGAGAGCCTGGCGGTGCGTCTTGCCGCGTTGTTCGGCGGTCTCATCCTCGCCTGCGTCGTGGGCTACTTCTCGCCTTCGGGCAAGAGTCTGATCGGCTACTGCCGTTCTTCCTACGACGAGCTGCGCCGCGTGGTGTGGCCCACCCGCAAGGAGACGATCAACACGACGGGCCTCGTGATGGCCTTTGTGGTCGCGGTGGCGTTCTACCTCTTCGTGGTGGACATGTTTGTGGAATGGGGCCTCTATGACGGCCTGCTTCGTTTGACTTTCTAATTGGCGGGAGCAGAGAATGACTGACAACGTCGTCAATGAAACCGCAGAAGCGGCAGCCGCTGAGAAGAAGCATCCTCAGATGCGCTGGTACACGCTGCACGTTTATTCCACGATGGAAAAGAGCGTGGCGCGTGCGGTGCGCGAGCGCATTGACCGCTCGGAGTTCAGCGACCTCTTCGGCGACGTGTTGCTGCCGATTGAGAAGGTGCAGGAAAACCGCAACGGCCGCACCTATGAAGTCGAGCGCCGCATGTATCCGGGCTACGTCTTCGTTGAAATGGTGATGAACGAAGACACCTGGCATCTCATCAATTCCACGCCGCGCGTGATTGAGTTCCTCGGGAACAACAATCCCGTGCCGCTCACGCAGCGCGAGATCGACGATATCAAGGGTCGCATGAACATCGGCGAGGGCGAGAAGGCTCGTCCGAAGGTGCTCTTTGAAGTGGGCGAAGTCGTTCGCATCAAGGAAGGCCCCTTCACCGACTTCAACGGTCGCGTCGAGGAAGTCATGTACGACAAGGCCCGCCTGCGTTGCTTCGTGTCCATCTTCGGACGCGAGACGAGCGTGGAGCTTGCCTTCAACGAAGTCGAGAAGATCTAGTTTTTCACTTCGTCGCAGGAAGACGGATATCGGGAGCGCCCGACGTCCGTTTTCTTTTGTCCGGGAAGCCACAAAAACACGGGGCTCTCGGACAAAAAAGGAAATTTTTTCGTTCGAGGCTTGCATTTTGCCGAAGTCATCGGCATAATTGCGCCCTTTCGTAATTTCAACTGGGGAGCGGACTCATGGTGAGGCCGCGGATGAACCCAGGGAGTCATACACAAAATGGCAAAGAAGATCGTCGGCTTTATCAAGCTGCAGATTCCTGCAGGCAAAGCCAATCCCTCGCCCCCCGTCGGCCCGGCTCTCGGCCAGCGTGGCTTGAACATCATGGAATTCTGCAAGGCCTTCAATGCGAAGACCCAGAAGATGGAAGCTGGTCTTCCGATCCCCGTGGTGATCACCGCCTACGCCGACAAGAGCTTCACGTTCGTGATGAAGACCCCGCCGGCCACCATCCTCATCAAGAAGGCTGCTGGCATCCAGAAGGGTTCTGCTCGTCCGCACACCGACAAGGTGGGCAAGATCACCCGTGCTCAGGCTGAAGAAATCGCCAAGGCGAAGCAGCCCGACCTGACGGCCGCCGACATGGACGCCGCTGTGCGCACGATCGCTGGTTCCGCCCGTTCCATGGGCATCACGGTGGAGGGCCTGTAACATGGCAAAGTTGAGCAAGCGCGTGAAGGCGAATGCCGCCAAGTACGACCTCTCCAAGCACTTCGCCGTTGTTGAAGCGCTCGATGCGGTGAAGGCCTGCGCCAATGCCAAGTTCGACGAATCCATCGACGTGGCGATTCAGCTCGGCATCGACACCCGCAAGTCCGACCAGACGATCCGCGGCGCTGTCGTGATGCCCGAAGGCACCGGCAAGACCGTTCGTGTCGCCGTGTTCACGCAGGGCGCCAAGGCTGAAGAAGCCAAGGCGGCTGGCGCTGACGTGGTGGGCTTTGACGACCTCGCTGCTGAAGTGAAGGCCGGCAAGCTCGACTTCGACGTCGTGATTGCCTCTCCGGATGCGATGCGCGTTGTGGGTCAGTTGGGCCAGATCCTCGGCCCGCGCGGCTTGATGCCGAACCCGAAGGTTGGCACCGTGACCCCGAACGTGGCTCAGGCTGTGAAGAACGCCAAGGCCGGTCAGGTCCAGTTCCGTGCCGACAAGGCTGGCATCGTTCACGCCCCCATCGGCCGCGCTTCCTTCGAGTCCGCCCGCCTCGTGGCGAACCTGAAGGCTCTTGTCGAACAGCTCGTCAAGATGAAGCCCGCCAGCCAGAAGGGCATCTACCTGAAGAAGATCGCTGTGAGCTCCACCATGGGCATCGGTGCCCGCGTGGATATCGCGACGCTCTAATTCCAAGTAGTAGAAGTAACACCGCAGGATCGGCTGCCGGAAGCCATTCCGAAGGCCGGTTCTGTCAGGGGTCGTGAGGCCCCGAGGGCTTTGGGTAGCTCAAGCGGCGAAAAGCCAAAGAGCTGCTGTCAAAGACCGCTGGAGGAGCGGGAGCGCTTCCCCTCAAAAAAGGAAGAAACTGCTCTTTAATCGTCTCAGGGTGTGGGCGTCAAGCCCAGACTGCAGGAGACATCCAGCGCAGACGGTTCAAACCTCAAAGAGAGACTCTGTGTTGTGTTTAGGGTTTATTTCCCGCCCACGCACGAAACTCTCAGAGACGGATTAAACCGGTTATTAAAAAGAACCGGTGCATTCGATGCTGTACTGAATGCACCTCTGAGTGGAGCCAGACCATGGGTCTTAATCGTCAAGACAAAGCGGCAGTGATTGAAGAGATGCGCGGCATTGTTGCCGGCGCCTCTGCGATCGTTATCGCTGAATACCGTGGGCTGACCGTTGAAGCAGTGACCAAGCTGCGCGCCAATGCGCGTCAGCAGGGTGTGCAGTTGCGTGTGGTGAAGAACACGCTGGTGCGTCGTGCTGTCGAAGGGACGGCGTTTGCCGATCTGGCCGAGAAGTTCTCCGGCCCGCTCGTCTACGCTTTCTCCGCCGACCCCGTCGCCGCCGCGAAGGTTCTTGCCCAGTTTGCCAAGGAAAACGACAAGCTCGTTATCAAGGGCGGCGCTATGCCCAACAACGTCCTCGACGTTGCTGGCGTGCAGCAGCTCGCGACGATGCCGAGCCGCGAAGAACTCCTTGCCAAGCTGATGGCTACGATGAACGAGCCGATTGCGAAGTTCGTCCGCACCATCAACGAAGTGCCGGCGCGCTTCGTTCGCACTGTGGCTGCTTACCGCGATGCCCAGGAAAAGGCCGCTGCTTAATTTCGAGCAGCTGTCGCAAACCAAACCAATTTAAATTTACTACACAGTTACGGAGTCAAAAATGGCCCTGACCAATGAAGAAATTCTCGACGCGATCGCTTCCAAGACCGTCCTCGAAATCAGCGAACTCATCAAGATGATGGAAGAAAAGTTCGGCGTTACCGCTACGGCTGCTGTTGCCGTTGCCGGCCCCGCCGCTGGCGCTGCTGCCGCCCCCGCTGAAGAAAAGACCGAATTCAACGTCGTTCTTTCCGACGTCGGCTCCAACAAGATCGCTGTCATCAAGGTCGTCCGCGAAGTGACCGGCCTCGGCCTCAAGGAAGCCAAGGACCTCGTCGAAGGCGCTCCCAAGGCCATCAAGGAAGGCGTTGCCAAGGAAGAAGCCGAAGAGCTCAAGAAGAAGATCGAAGCCTCTGGCGCCAAGGTCGAACTCAAGTAATTTCCTTTCGGAAATTGCCAGGGAAGCTGCAGGGGAGGGAGCTCTCTCGCTCCTGCGGCCAAAAAATCGGGGAGAATTTTTTCGAAAGTTCTCCCCTGATTTTGAAGTGAGTTTGGTATACTTCCGAACTCAGCTCAAAGTCAAAGTCTGAATGATCGAAGAGAGCAAGCAGTAACTTGACCCCTCCAGCCGCGCGGTTGCAGTACGAAGATGCGTATTGCCCGAGCGGCTTTTGGCGTCCCTGTCGTTTGCATGAAGTCCTTTTCGGTCTTTTTTGCTTTCTTGGCCTACGTGTTTTTCTCCCCCTCGCGTCGAACGGAGTTTCCATGTCGTACTCGTTCACTGAAAAGAAACGCATTCGGAAGAGTTTTGCTACGCGTCCGAGCGTCCTTGAAGTGCCTCCCCTGCTGGAAATGCAGCTTCGCAGCTACAAAGATTTCCTCCAGGCTGATGTCAAGCCCGAAAGCCGCAAAGACAACGGTCTGCAGGCTGCATTCACTTCCATCTTCCCGATCACGAGCCACAACGGCTACGCCCGCCTCACTTTCACGGACTACCAGCTTCAGAAGCCCGAATTTGATGTGCCGGAGTGCCAGCTGCGCGGCCTTACCTACAGCTCTGCTTTAAGAGCCCGCATCCGCTTGGAGATTTTTGACCGTGACGCCGCCAAGCCCGGCACGATCAAGGAAATCCGCGAAAACGACGTCTACATGGGTGAAATTCCGCTCATGACGGAAAAGGCGTCCTTCATCATCAACGGCAGCGAACGAGTCATCGTGAGCCAGCTGCACCGCTCGCCCGGCATCTTCTTCGAGCACGACAAGGGCAAGACGCACTCCTCCGGGAAGCTTCTCTTCTCGGCGCGCGTGATTCCTTACCGCGGCTCCTGGCTCGACTTCGAATTCGATCCGAAGGACCTCGTCTACTTCCGCGTCGACCGTCGCCGCAAGATGGCGGGCACGATCATTCTGAAGGCCATCGGCCTCACGCCCGAAGAGATCCTGGCGCACTTCTACGACTTCGACCAGTTCCGCATCCTCCAGAAGGGCGTGACCTGGACGTTTGAACCGTCCCGCCTGCAGGGCGAAACGGCTCAGTTCGACATCGCCGACGGCGAAGGCAACATCATCGTCGCCAAGGATAAGCGCATCACTGCTCGTCACGTTCGCCTCATGAACGAAAAGGGCGTGAAGAGCCTGGCGGTGAGCGACGAGTTCTTGATCGGCCGCGTGCTCGCCAAGACCGTCTTCGACAAGACGACCGGCGAAAAGATCGTTGACGCGAACGAAGAAATCACGGAAGAAACGCTCGCCACGCTGCGCGAGCACAAGATCCGTGCGGTGGAGACGCTCTTCACGAACGATCTCGATCGCGGCGCCTACATCTCCAACACGCTGCGTCTTGATGACAACCCCGACCAGCTCTCCGCGCGCATCGCGATCTATCGCATGATGCGTCCGGGCGAACCGCCTACGGAAGAAGCGGTGGAGGGGCTCTTCAATCGCCTCTTCTTCGATCCGGAAGCGTACGACCTTTCCCGTGTTGGCCGCATGAAGGTGAACGCGCGCTTTGGCCGCGGCACCGTCGAAGGCTCGATGACGCTCACGAAGGAAGACATCATCGACACGATGAAGGTGCTCGTTGCACTGCGCAACGGCGCTGACACCGTGAAGCTCATTGACGCCGAAGGCAAGGAGCGTGTCGTTGAAATCCACGGCGTGGATGACATCGACCACTTGGGCAACCGCCGTGTGCGTTGCGTGGGCGAACTCGCGGAAAATCAGTTCCGCGCCGGCCTTGTGCGCGTGGAGCGCGCTGTCCGCGAACGTCTGGGGTCCGCTGAAAGCGACAACTTGACGCCGCAGGACCTGATCAACAGCAAGCCGATCTCCGCCTCCATCCGCGAGTTCTTTGGCTCGAGTCAGCTCTCGCAGTTTATGGACCAGACGAACCCGCTTTCGGAAATCACCCACAAGCGTCGTATTTCCGCTCTGGGTCCGGGCGGCCTCACCCGCGAGCGCGCGGGCTTCGAAGTCCGCGACGTGCATGCCACTCACTACGGCCGCGTGTGCCCGATTGAGACGCCGGAAGGTCCGAACATCGGTCTGATCAACTCGCTCGCTTTGTACGCACGCTTGAATGAGTACGGGTTCCTTGAGACGCCGTACCGCCGCGTCGTGGACGGCGTTGCCTTGAAGGGCGATGAGAACATTCAGTACCTCTCTGCCATTGAAGAAGGCAAGTACGTCATCGCTCAGGCCAACGCCGAGATGGATGACAACGGCAAGCTGATCGGCGAACTCGTCTCCGCCCGTGAAAACGGCGAATTCATCATGGCTTCGCCCGACCGCGTCCAGTACATGGACGTGGCGCCGACGCAGATCGTGTCCGTGGCGGCTTCGCTCATTCCGTTCCTCGAGCACGATGACGCGAACCGCGCCTTGATGGGTTCGAACATGCAGCGTCAGGGCGTGCCCTGCCTGCGTCCGGAAAAGCCCGTGGTGGGCACCGGCATCGAACGCACGGTGGCCGTCGACTCCAAGGCGACGGTGCAGGCCAAGCGCGGCGGTCTCGTTGAATATGTGGACGCCACCCGCGTCGTGGTCCGCGTGAACGACGAAGAAAACATCGCCGGCGAAGTGGGTGTGGACATCTACAACCTGCAGAAGTTCACCCGCAGCAACGGTTCCACTACGTTGAACCAGCGCCCGATCGTGAAGAAGGGCGACGTGATTGCCAAGGGCGACGTCCTCGCCGACGGCGCCTCGACCGACATGGGCGAGCTCGCCCTCGGCCAGAACATGCTGATCGCGTTCATGCCGTGGAACGGCTACAACTACGAAGACTCGGTGCTGATCAGCGAGCGCGTGGTGGCCGATGACCGCTACACCTCCATCCACATCGAAGAGCTCGACGTGGTGGCGCGCGACACGAAGCTGGGGCCTGAAGACATCACCCGCGACATCTCGAACCTCTCCGAGAGCCAGCTCTCCCGCCTCGATGAGTCGGGCATTGTGGCGATTGGCGCGGAAGTGAAGGCGGGCGACGTGCTCGTGGGCAAGGTCACGCCCAAGGGCGAGACGCAGCTCACCCCCGAAGAGAAGCTCTTGCGAGTGATCTTTGGCGAAAAGGCGAGCGACGTGAAGGATACGTCTCTGCGCGTGCCCCCCGGAATGGCGGGCATCGTGATGGACGTGCAGGTCTTCACCCGCGAAGGCGTGGAAAAGGACAAGCGCGCGAAGTCCATCATCGAAGAGCAGTTGAAGCGCTACGACAAGGAATTGAAGGACGCTCTGCGCATTGTTGAGACCGACGTGTTCGCGCGTCTTCGCCGTCAGTTGGTCGGTCGCGTCGCCTCGGGCGGCCCCGAAGGCGTGAAGGCCGGCGCGAAGCTTACGGCAGCGCAGCTCGAAGCGATCGCCGGGTACGATCTTCTCGACCTTCGCATGAAGAGCGAAGAAGACCAGAAGCTCGTGGACCTTGCGCGCAAGGTCGTGGACGACAAGCGCGAAGACAACCGCCAGCGTCTTGCGGACAAGAATTCGAAGCTGAACCGTGGCGACGAGCTGCCCCCGGGCGTTCTGAAGATGGTGAAGGTGTTCATCGCCGAGAAGCGCCGTCTGCAGCCTGGTGACAAGATGTCCGGCCGCCACGGCAACAAGGGCGTGGTGTCCAAGATCTGCCCGATCGAGGACATGCCCTACATGGCCGACGGTCGTCCCGCCGACATCTGCCTCAATCCGCTGGGCGTGCCGTCTCGAATGAACATCGGTCAGATTCTTGAAGTGCACTTGGGCTGGGCCGCAAAGGGCCTTGGCTGGCGCATTGGCGAGATGCTGAAGACCGAGCAGGTGAAGCAGATCCGCGAGTTCCTCAATCAGATCTACAACCGCACGGGCAAGAAGGAAGACCTCGACAGCCTGACGGACGACGAACTGATGGCGATGGCGAAGAACCTCGCCAACGGCGTGCCGTTTGCGACCCCCGTCTTTGACGGCGCCTCCGAAGAGCAGATTCGCATGATGCTCGACCTCGCCTTCCCGGATGATGAAGCGAAGAAGCTTCAGCTCACTCCGGCGAAGACTCAGGCGACGCTCTACGACGGCCGCACGGGCGATCCGTTTGACCGTCCGGTTACCGTGGGCTACATGCACTTCCTGAAGTTGCACCACTTGGTCGACGACAAGATGCACGCTCGCTCCACCGGTCCCTACAGCCTCGTGACGCAGCAGCCGCTGGGCGGCAAGGCGCAGTTCGGCGGCCAGCGCTTCGGCGAAATGGAAGTCTGGGCTCTCGAAGCCTACGGTGCGAGCTATGTGCTGCAGGAAATGCTTACCGTCAAGTCCGACGACGTGGCGGGCCGCACGAAGGTTTATGAAAACATCGTGGGCGGCGAGCACCAGATCGAAGCGGGCATGCCCGAATCCTTCAATGTTCTCGTTCGCGAAATCCGGTCGCTCGGTATTGACATCGACCTCATCAAAAGAGACGCTAACGCCAAGGAATAATGAGCCATGATGAATAAGATTGGTGACCTGTTCAAGCAGCAGAGCGATGTTGCTGAACACTTTGACGCCATTAAGATCGGCATCGCCTCTCCGGAGAAGATCCGCTCGTGGTCGTACGGCGAGGTCAAGAAGCCCGAGACCATCAACTACCGCACCTTCAAGCCCGAGCGCGACGGCCTGTTCTGCGCCCGCATCTTCGGGCCGGTGAAGGACTACGAATGCTTGTGCGGCAAGTACAAGCGCCTGAAGCACCGCGGCGTGATCTGCGAAAAGTGCGGCGTCGAAGTGACGCTCGCAAAGGTTCGCCGCGAACGCATGGGCCACATCGAGCTCGCGAGCCCGGTGGCGCACATCTGGTTCTTGAAGAGCCTGCCGTCCCGCATGGGCATGGTGCTTGACATCGCCCTGCGCGACATCGAGCGCGTGCTTTACTTCGAAGCCTACTGCGTGACGGATCCGGGGCTCACGCCCTTGAAGCGCGGCCAGCTTTTGACGGAAGACGAATATGTCAAGATGCTCTCTGAATACGGTGACGACTTCCGCGCCATGATGGGCGCGGAGGCGATCCGTGACCTCCTCTCGAGCATCGACATCGACACCGAAGTCGCCGTGCTCCGCGAAGAGTTAAAGAGCACGACGTCGGACGCGAAGCTGAAGAAGATCGCCAAGCGCTTGAAGGTCCTCGAAGGCTTCCAGCGCTCCGGCATCAAGCCCGAATGGATGATTCTTGAAGTCCTGCCGGTGCTTCCGCCCGATCTGCGTCCCCTCGTTCCGTTGGACGGCGGCCGCTTCGCGACCTCCGACCTGAACGATCTGTATCGCCGTGTCATCAACCGCAACAACCGCCTGAAGCGCCTTCTCGAACTGAAGGCGCCGGACATCATCGTGCGCAACGAAAAGCGCATGCTGCAGGAAGCCGTCGACAGCTTGCTCGACAACGGCCGCCGCGGCAAGGCGATGACCGGCCCCAACAAGCGTCCCCTGAAGTCCCTTGCGGACATGATCAAGGGCAAGAGCGGCCGCTTCCGTCAGAACCTCTTGGGTAAGCGCGTTGACTATTCCGGCCGTTCCGTGATTACGGTGGGTCCGGAACTGCGCCTGCATCAGTGCGGTCTTCCGAAGCTGATGGCCTTGGAGCTCTTCAAGCCCTTCATCTTCCACAAGCTCGAAACGCGCGGCCTTGCCTCGACGATCAAGAGCGCCAAGAAGATGGTGGACAATCAGGAGCCGGTGGTGTGGGACATCCTCGAAGAGGTGATCTACGAACACCCCGTGATGCTGAACCGTGCGCCGACGCTGCACCGTCTCGGCATTCAGGCCTTTGAGCCGAAGCTGATTGAAGGCAAGGCGATCCAGCTGCATCCGCTCGTCTGCGCCGCCTTCAACGCCGACTTCGACGGCGACCAGATGGCTGTGCACGTGCCGCTTTCTCTGGAAGCCCAGCTCGAAGCCCGCTGCCTCATGATGGCTTCGAACAACGTGCTGTTCCCTGCCAACGGCGATCCTTCGATCGTGCCGTCTCAGGACATGGTGCTCGGTCTGTATTACTCGACCCGCGAACGCATCAATGCGCCTGGCGAAGGCATGTTCTTCCAGGACATCGACGAAGTGCAGCGCGCGCTTGATGCGCACGCCATCGTGTTGCAGACCCGTTGCACGGTCCGCATCAAGGAGTACGAAGTCAATGCTGAAACGGGCGAGAAGACGGAGCACGTGAAGCGCTACGAAACGACCGCCGGCCGTGCGCTCCTGTCGTCCATCCTGCCCGAGGGCATGAGCTTCTCCGAACTCAACATCACGTTGAAGAAGAAGGAAATCGCCAAGCTCATCAACCGTTGCTTCCGCAAGTGCGGCCTGCGCGCGACCGTGATGTTCGCCGACCGCCTGAAGAACAACGGCTACCGTCTGGCGACTTTGGCCGGCATCTCGATTTGCATCGGCGACATGACCGTGCCGCAGAAGAAGGCCTCGATGATTGCCGCCGCCGAAGAAGAAGTGAAGGCGATCGAAGAGCAGTACACCTCTGGTCTCGTCACGAAGGGCGAACGCTACAACAAGGTCATTGATATTTGGGGCCGCACCGCTGACGAAGTCGGCAAGGTGATGATGAAGGAGCTCTCCAACGAGAGCGTGATCGATCGCCATGGCAACAAGGCGACGCAGGAATCCTTCAACTCCATTTACATGATGGCTGACTCCGGGGCCCGAGGCTCCGCTGCGCAGATTCGTCAGGTGGCCGGCATGCGCGGCCTGATGGCTAAGCCTGACGGCTCCATCATTGAAACCCCGATTACGTCGAACTTCCGCGAAGGCCTGAACGTTCTGCAGTACTTCATCTCGACGCACGGCGCTCGAAAAGGCTTGGCCGATACGGCTTTGAAGACCGCTAACTCCGGTTACCTGACTCGTCGTCTCGTGGACGTCACGCAGGACTTGGTGGTGACCGAAGACGACTGCGGCACGACGGACGGCGTGGAAATGCGCGCTCTCGTCGAAGGCGGTGAAGTCATTCAAGCTCTGCGCGACCGCGTGCTGGGCCGCGTGACCGCCGAAGACGTCTTGGACAACAACAAGACCGTTCTCGTTCCCGCGGGCACGCTGATTGACGAAGCGATCTGCGACCAGTTGGACAAGGAAGGCGTGGATGCCGTGAAGGTTCGCACTCCCTTGACCTGCCACACGCGCTATGGTCTCTGCGCGAAGTGCTACGGCCGCGATCTGGGCCGCGGCACGCTGGTGAACGCCGGCGAATCCGTGGGCGTGATCGCTGCCCAGTCCATCGGCGAACCGGGCACGCAGCTCACGATGCGTACGTTCCACATCGGCGGCGCGGCGTCTCGCGCGGCCGTAGCTTCGAGCGTTGAAGCGAAGAACCCCGGCCTCGTGGCTTTCTCCGCCTCCATGCGCTACGTGCAGAACGGCAAGAAGGAGCTGATCGTCATTTCCCGTTCCGGCGAATTGATCATCACCGATCCCAACACCGGTCGTGAACGTGAACGTCACAAGGTGCCGTACGGCGCCACGCTGAAGATCCAGCCCGACACGGAAGTGAAGAGCGGTCAGCAGCTGGCGGCCTTTGATCCGATGACGCTGCCCATCATCTCCGAATACGCGGGCTCCGTGAAGTTTGAGAACGTCGTTGAAAACGTCACCGTGATGAATCAGGTGGACGAAGTGACGGGTTTGAGCTCCATGGTCGTGATCGACCCGAAGCGCACGACGGCCTCGAAGGGCGCCAAGGGCGCGAAGGCGGCTGCCGCCAACGTCATCCGTCCGCTCGTTCACTTGTTGGACGAAGCTGGCAACGAAGTGAAGATTCCGGGCACGGATCACGCCGTGACGATTCAGCTGCCGGTGGGCGCCATCATCGTGGTGCGCGACGGTCAGGAAATCCATCAGGGCGAAGTGCTCGCGCGCATCCCGCGTGAAAGCCAGAAGACTCGAGACATTACGGGCGGTCTGCCGCGCGTGGCTGAACTCTTCGAAGCTCGCAGCCCGAAGGACGCCGGCATGCTTGCCGAAGCGACCGGCACGGTCACCTTCGGCAAGGAGACGAAGGGCAAGCAGCGCTTGATCATTACGGACAACGACGGCAATGATCACGAGTTCCTCATCAGCAAGGACAAGCAGATCCTCGTTCACGATGGTCAGGTCGTCCAGCGCGGTGAAGAAATCGTGGAAGGCCCCGCCGATCCGCATGACATCCTGCGTTTGCTCGGCATCGAAGAGCTCGCTCGCTACATCGTCGACGAGGTTCAGGACGTGTACCGTCTGCAGGGCGTGAAGATCAACGACAAGCACATTGAAGTGATTGTTCGCCAGATGCTTCGCCGCGTGCAGATCACCGATCCGGGCGACACGAAGTTCATCCCGGGCGAACAGGTCGAACGCTCCGAGATGCTCGATGAGAACGACAAGGCGACGGCCGCGGGCAAGACCCCGGCGAAGTACGAAAACGTTCTCCTCGGCATTACGAAGGCGTCTTTGTCCACCGACAGCTTCATTTCCGCGGCGTCGTTCCAGGAAACGACTCGCGTGCTGACCGAGGCCGCCATCATGGGCAAGGAAGACGACCTGCGCGGCTTGAAGGAAAACGTGATCGTCGGCCGTCTGATTCCCGCTGGCACGGGGCTTGCGTATCACAAAGCGAAGAACGCCCGCGAGGATCTCGAGCGCCGCATGGGGCAGGACCCGATGGACGCTCGTCGCGCCGCCGAAGAGATGTTCGAGGCGACCGATTCGGTGACCGAACAGGAAATCGAGTCGATGCGCGAAGACGCCCTTGCCGGCCTCGTCGGCAAGAGCGGCCTCTCCGCTGCGCGTCGCGCCGCCGAAGAGCTCTTCGCGAAGCCCGAAGACGTGAAGCCCGCTGAAGAAGCGGCGCCTCAGGAGCCGAAGGCCGAGTAATCGAACGACGCAGTTCTGACGTCTGAAAAGGGGCGGTGAGTCGAAAGGCTTGCCGCTCTTTTTTCTTTGAAAAAAGGAAGAGAATCATGGAATGGACGGTGACGTCGGTGCTGCTTCTGGCAGCCGGTGCGGCGGCCGGCGGCTTTATCAACGGGCTCGCGGGGTTTGGAACCGGCCTGATGAGCCTGGGGATCTGGCTGGAGGTGATGCCGCCGCAGCAGGCGGTGGCGGTCGTGGCGCTGATGTCGGTCGTGAGCGGCGTGCAAAGCTTGTGGCTCATTCGCCGCGAGGTGAAGCCCGGACTCGTGCGGCTGCCGCGGTTTCTGTTGCCGGCTCTGATCGGCCTGCCGATGGGGACCTGCATCTTGACGTGGGTGACGACTTCGGAACTGAAGCTGGGGCTTGCGAGTCTGATGATCCTCTATGGCGTCTATTTTCTTTTCAAGGCGAGGCTGCCTCAGGACATGAAGCCCCATCCGACGGCGGACGCGGTGGTGGGGTTTGCGGGCGGCCTCATGGGCGGCGCCGCGTCGCTTTCGGGCGTGCTTCCCACCATGTGGTGCGCCATGCAGCCGTGGACGAAAATGGAGACGAGCGCCGTGCTGCGTCCCTACAACATCGTGGTGCTGAGTCTGGCGGCAGCTGCGTTCGCGGTGAAGGGCGTCTACACCGTGGAAACGGTTCTGGTGGCCGCGGCGGCCGTGCCGGTGACGCTTTTGGCGTCTCGCGTTGGGATGGCTCTTTTCAAGCGTCTTACCAATGTGCTTTTTCGCCGGCTTTTGATCGTCATGATGTTCGCAAGCGGTGCGGTGATTCTTGCGCGAGAGCTGTCGCCGTGTTTTTGATCCGACGCCGGATGGCAGAGGGGTGAAGAATGACGACTGCCGAAGCTTCGCTTGTTTTTGTCATGCACCATTGCTGATCCGCTGGCTGCTGATGTGCCGCCACTCGGAAAGGCAGTCCGCAAGATAGGTGCGGTAGCGGTTGCCGAACCATTTCAGGAACTCTCGAACGCGCTTTTTCTTGTAGGCGTGGGAGCTGGCGAAGAGACACACGGTGCGTGGAGGACAGGACCAGCCGGGGAGCACTGGAACGAGCCGCTTTTTGTGGTACTGCTCGATGAAGTAGGAGAGGCCGAGATCGGGGCAGATGCCGGCGCCCAAGACAAGCGCTTCGATGGCGTCGAGCTGGCTGTTGTAGGTGGAGAAGGATTGCCAGGCGAGCCGCTCAAAGCGGCCGTCCTTGGCAAGATGCGTGACGGAGTGGCGCCCCGGCAGGCGCAGGAGAAGGCCGCGGTGGCTGCGACACTCCTCGGGCGACTGCGGCACGCCGTGACGCGCAAGGTAGACGGGGGAGGCGCAGGCGATGAAGGGAAGGTCGATGAGCTTTTCGACATGCACGTCGTCAGGGACCGGATCCTCAGGTTGAAAAGTGACGACGATGTCGTTGGCGGAGCCGTCGGGCGCCACGAAGAAGTTGCGCGCGCCCTGCACCATGTCCCGCAGCTCGAGCGCGATGCCGGGGTTCATTTCTTGATACTGCACGAGCGCCGGCGTCAGCGTTTGGTGGCGCACGCCGGCGGTGGAGGCGATCTGAATGAAGCCCGTGTCGCTTTCCAGGTTGTCCCGGATGGCTTCGAGCATGAGGGACTGCTCCCGGAGAATGCGCTGGGCGTAGTCAAAGAAGAGGCGGCCTTGCTCCGTGAGGCGGATGGGACGGCTCTGTCGTTCAAAAAGCGGCGCGGAGAGGTCGTCTTCGAGCTGTCGCAGCAAGCGAAAGATGTTGCTGGGTTCCATCGCGAGCTGCACGCCGGCTTCCTTCACGCCGCCGCTTGCGGCAACGGCGCAGAAGACGCGGTAGCACTCGAGATTGTCGGTTTTTCTCATGACGGGACTATCGAAAGTGATCGACGGGAGACGGAAAACGCCTGTACGGCGAATCTGCCGGAAATCAATAATAGTGGGGCTTGGCAGAAACGAGCAGTTGGGGCTTCCGAAACGGAAGCCCTTTTTTTCAGGGTTAACGCGCAAAGTGCGCGGGCAGTGATCAGATTTGATTCGGCCGTGGCCGAATTTGTCTGTACGAAATGTTACAGGGCGCCGAATAATCGCCCTCGTCGGAGCTCCGAAGGCGCAGATTTCCCCCTGCGCTTTCGGTATAGCCGCGGCCGGTTCAGAAGGAGAAAGGGCGGCGGTCGAAGCGCTTCAAACAAAACAAGGAAAACACCATGGTTTGGGTACATTTCATCCTGCTCTTTGGCTGCATCATCTACGCGGCCAAGCTGGGCGGCATCGGCGTCGGCATGGCCGGCGGTCTCGGCATGTTCATCGCGGTCTTCTGCCTCGGGCTTCCCCCGGGCGCCATGCCGCTTGACGTCATTCTGATCATCATGTCCGTGCTCTTCGCGTGCTCCGTGATGCATGTGGCGGGCGGCATGGACTACATGGTCCGCGTGGCATCGCACATCCTGCGCAGCAATCCGAAGTACATCAACATTCTCGCCCCGCTGATCGGTTTCATTCTCACGATCTTCTCCGGCACAGGCTTCACGACGATGGCAATTCTCAACGTCGTGCAGGAAGTGGCAAAGCAGAACCACGTGCGTCCGTCGCAGCCGCTCACGTCCACGGTCGTGGCGTCTCAGATCGCCATTTCCGCGTCCCCCATCTCGGCGGCGACGGCGGCGATGTGGGTTGTGGTGGAGTCAATGGGCGTCTCCTTCGGACAGGTGTTGATGGTGATTCTGCCCGCCGGGTTCTTCGGCGCGGCGGTCGCCTCCCTCATCTCCTCCTTCCAGGGCGTGGAACTTGACAAGGATCCGATCTTCCAGGCTCGCATGAAGCAGGGACTCGTCGCGATGACGTCGAAGGAGCAGCAGGAGGCGCCGCTGCCGAAGGGCGCCAAGCTTTCCGTGGGCATCTTCCTTCTCTCGGTTCTCTTCATCGTGCTGATGCTTCTTTTCAAGAAGGAAATCGGTCATACGCTGGGTTCGCGCGACATCATCGTGATGACGATGCTCTTCATCTCCATGTTGATGTACTGGTTCTGCGACGTGAAGTTGACGAAGATCAAGGAAAGCTCCATCTTCCACGGCGGCTATGAATCCCTCATCGTGATTCTGGGCATCTGCTGGCTTTCTTCGACGGTGATCGGTGTCTACATCCCGACCATCAAGGAACAGGCGACGGCGCTTTTGTCGCAGTATCCGGGGCTCCTTGCGCTGGCGTTCTTCTGCGTGTCGGCGCTGCTCTTTAGCCAGGGCGCCACGTCTGCGCTGCTGGTGCCGGTGGCGGCGAGCCTGGGGTGCGACGCGCCGATGATCCTCGCTTGCTTCGTGGCGGTGTCGGGCATCTTCGTGACGAACGTCTATCCCACGTCCGCTTTCGCCGTCTCCTGCGACGACACGGGCTCCTTCATGGGCAAGTGGAGCGGTTCGTTCGTGATTAACCATCCGTTCTTCCTGCCGGGCTGCATCGGGCTTCTCGCTGCGATCCCCTTCGGCTTCTTCATGACGAAGCTTGTCTTTTGATTGACGTGACGCTTCGCTGCGGCCGGGACCGAACGGCCGCGGCGGCGCACGAAGCGAAAGCCGCTTTTCGCCGATTCCTTCCGAATCGATGAAAGGCGGCTTTGCTGTTTTTTCCGGTCACGAGCGGCGCCAAGGCGGTCGCCGAACCCCAAGATGTTGGGGCGCAGCGCGGCGATTTGACGATTTTTGCGGGAGAGCCGCTCTTCACGCTTGACATAAATGGAAAAACAGACGATACTCACGGTCTTTTCTTGGGTCGGCAGATTGCAGGAGGGTGTTTCGTGCGCCTGAAAGCCGTCAAAACGAGCCGCTCCGAGAGAAGAATCACCAGCCAATTGTCTCCCCGTGAGAAACTCTGCGGACGTTGTGCCGCGGGACTTTGAACGGGGATGGTTTTACCTAGAAAATACGGACACTATGCCCACTATTAATCAGCTCGTCCGCAAGCCCCGTGAGCTTGCGCATGACAAGAGCAAGAGCCCTGCTCTCAAGAACTGCCCGCAGAAGCGCGGCGTGTGCACCAAGGTCTACACGACCACCCCGAAGAAGCCGAACTCCGCTCTTCGTAAGGTCGCCAAGGTGCGTCTCACGAACGGTTTCGAAGTGATTTCCTACATCGGCGGCGAAGGCCACAACCTGCAGGAACACTCCGTGGTGTTGATCCGCGGCGGCCGTGTGAAGGACTTGCCGGGCGTGCGTTATCACATCGTTCGCGGCTCTCTGGATACCCAGGGCGTCAAGGACCGCAAGCAGGCTCGTTCCAAGTACGGCGCCAAGCGCCCGAAGGCAGCGTAATTCGCGGCGACTTTTGTCAGCCGTATACGGACGGTCCGCGCTTAAACAAAGGACCGAGTAAGTCGCAGCCCAGTGTGTGCTGCATTGTTAGAAAAGCCGCGTGAGGAAAAAAATAGATTCGCTCCTTGCCGGCAGTAAAGACTGAAGACAACGAAAGAGGAAAGAAATGCCCCGTCGTCGCGAAGTACCCAAGCGTGAGATTCTCCCGGATCCGAAGTTCGGCAGCGTGGAAATCTCCAAGTTCATTAACGTCGTCATGCTCGACGGCAAGAAGGCCGTCGCCGAACGCATCGTTTACGGTGCGTTGCAGCAGATCGAAGAAAAGTCCGGGAAGAACGCTCTCGAAGTGTTCACGACCGCCCTCAACAACGTCCGTCCGCTCGTGGAAGTGAAGAGCCGCCGCATCGGCGGTGCCAACTACCAGGTGCCGGTTGAGGTTCGCCCCGTCCGCCGCATGGCTCTTGCCATGCGCTGGCTGCGCGAAAGTGCGAAGGCCCGTTCTGAAAAGTCGATGCCCCAACGCTTGGCTGGTGAGCTGTTGGAAGCTGCGGAAGGCCGCGGCGGCGCAATGAAGAAGCGCGATGAAGTCCATCGTATGGCTGAAGCCAACAAGGCCTTCTCGCACTTCCGCTTCTAATTTTTCAGATAAACCGACGGCGATAGGAGCTTGGCCTCCCATCGCCGCGTTACCTAAAAAGAGATTAAGTCATGGCTCGTACAACTCCGATCTCGCGTTATCGCAACATCGGTATTTCTGCCCACATCGACGCGGGCAAGACCACGACGACCGAACGTATTCTGTTCTTCACGGGTGTGAACCACAAGCTCGGCGAAGTCCACGACGGCGCTGCCACGATGGACTGGATGGAACAGGAACAGGAGCGTGGTATCACGATTACGTCCGCTGCGACCACCTGCTATTGGCGCGGCATGGACATGCAGTATCAGCCTTACCGCTTCAACATCATCGACACCCCGGGGCACGTCGACTTCACGGTCGAAGTGGAGCGTTCCATGCGCGTTCTGGACGGTGCGGTGATGGTGTACTGCGCGGTGGGCGGCGTTCAGCCCCAGTCTGAAACCGTGTGGCGTCAGGCCAACAAGTACCATGTGCCCCGCATCGCGTTCGTGAACAAGATGGACCGCACCGGCGCCAACTTCTTCAAGGTCGTTGACCAGATGGAGAAGCGCCTCAAGGCTCATCCGGTTCCCGTCGTGATTCCCATCGGCGCGGAAGACAACTTCCAGGGCGTCGTTGATCTCATCGAGATGAAGGGCATCATTTGGGACGAAGAAAGCAAGGGCACGAAGTTCAACTACGTGGAAATCCCGGCTGAACTGAAGGACGACGCTCAGTCCTGGCGCGAAAAGATGGTGGAATCCGCCGCTGAAGCCAGCGAAGAGCTGATGAACAAGTACCTCGAGAACGGCGACCTCTCGAAAGAAGACATCATCGCCGGCATCCGCCAGCGCACCATCGCGGGCGAAATCCAGCCGATGTTCTGCGGCTCCTCCTTCAAGAACAAGGGCGTGCAGCGCATGCTGGACGGCGTGATCGAATTCCTTCCGTCTCCGGTGGACATTCCCCCGGTCCCGGGCTTCGACTTGGACGACCAGCCAGTCACCCGCGAAGCGAGCGACGACGCTCCCTTGTCTGCTCTCGCGTTCAAGATCATGACCGACCCCTATGTGGGCCAGCTCACCTTCCTGCGCGTTTACTCCGGCGTTCTTACTTCGGGCGAAACCGTTCTCAACTCCGTCAAGGACAAGAAGGAACGCATCGGCCGTCTGCTGCAGATGCACGCCAACGAACGTAAGGAAATCACGGAAGCCGAAGCCGGCGACATCGCCGCTGCCGTGGGTCTGAAGGATGTGACGACGGGCGACACGCTTTGCGACGTCGCCAAGCCCATCATCCTCGAACGCATGGAATTCCCGGAACCCGTTATTTCCCAGGCTGTGGAACCGAAGACCAAGGCCGACCAGGAAAAGATGGCGCTCGCTCTCGGTCGTCTCGCTCGCGAAGACCCGTCCTTCCGCGTGCGCACGGACGAAGAATCCGGCCAGACCATCATCTCCGGCATGGGCGAGCTGCACCTTGAAATTCTCGTCGACCGCATGAAGCGCGAATTCGGCGTGGAAGCCACGGTGGGCAAGCCTCAGGTGGCCTATCGCGAAACGATCCGTGCAACGGTGGAAAACGCCGAGTGCAAGTTCGCGAAGCAGTCCGGCGGCCGCGGCCAGTACGGTCACGTTGTGCTGAAGCTGGAGCCCCTGCCCCCGGGCGGCGGCTTCGAGTTCGTGGACGCCATCAAGGGCGGCGTGGTGCCGCGCGAATACATCCCCGCCGTTGAAAAGGGCGTGGAAGACACCCTGAAGTCCGGTGTTCTCGCGGGCTACCCGGTGGTTGACGTCAAGGTCACGCTGCACTTCGGTTCGTACCACGAAGTGGACTCCAACGAAAACGCCTTCAAGATGGCGGCTTCGATGGCGTTCAAGGATGGTATGCGCAAGGCGAATCCGGTCCTCCTCGAACCGATCATGAAGGTCGAAGTCGAGACGCCGGAAGAAAAGATGGGTGACGTGATGGGCGACCTTTCGTCCCGCCGCGGCGTGATTCAGGGCATGGACGACCTGCCTGGCGGCGGGAAGGCCATTCGTTGCGAAGTGCCGCTTTCCGAAATGTTCGGCTACTCCACCTCGCTGCGCTCTCTCACGCAGGGCCGCGCCACGTACGTGATGGAATTCGACCACTACGCGGAAGCTCCGCGCAATGTGGCTGACGCCATCATCGAAGAAAAGGCGAAGTAATTCATCCCGAGGGGAGGAGGGAAGCCCTTCTCCTCTCTCAAAAAAATTTAAAGGACCACGCTAAAAATGGCCAAGGAAAAATTTGAACGTACCAAGCCGCACGTGAACGTCGGCACCATCGGTCACGTTGACCATGGCAAGACCACCCTCACGGCTGCCATCTGCACCGTGCTCGCCGGCAAGTTCGGCGGCGAAGCCAAGGCCTATGATCAGATCGACGCGGCTCCTGAAGAAAAGGCCCGCGGCATCACCATCAACACGGCTCACGTTGAATACGAAACCGAACACCGTCACTACGCGCACGTCGACTGCCCGGGGCACGCCGACTACGTGAAGAACATGATTACCGGTGCTGCTCAGATGGACGGCGCCATCCTCGTTGTGTCCGCTGCTGACGGTCCCATGCCCCAGACTCGCGAACACATTCTGCTCGCCCGTCAGGTCGGCGTTCCCTACATCATCGTCTTCCTCAACAAGTGCGACATGGTTGACGATCCGGAACTCCTCGAACTCGTGGAAATGGAAGTTCGCGAACTTCTCTCTTCCTACGACTTCCCGGGCGACGACATCCCCATAATCAAGGGTTCTGCGAAGCTCGCTCTCGAAGGCGACAAGGGCGAACTCGGCGAACAGGCCATCATGCAGCTCGCCGCCACGCTCGACAGCTACATCCCGACGCCGGAACGCGCGCTTGACCAGCCGTTCCTGATGCCGATCGAAGACGTGTTCTCCATCTCCGGCCGCGGCACCGTGGTGACGGGCCGTGTGGAACGCGGCGTGATCCGTGTTGGCGATGAAATCGAAATCGTCGGCATCAAGCCCACCGCCAAGACGACCTGCACGGGCGTCGAAATGTTCCGCAAGCTCCTCGACGAAGGCGAAGCTGGCGACAACGTCGGCATCCTCCTGCGCGGCACGAAGCGCGAAGACGTGGAACGCGGCCAGGTGCTCGCCAAGCCGGGCACGATCACCCCGCACACGAAGTTCACCGCTGAAGTGTACGTGCTCACGAAGGAAGAAGGCGGCCGTCACACCCCGTTCTTCAAGGGCTATCGTCCCCAGTTCTACTTCCGCACGACGGACGTGACTGGCACGATCGAACTGCCGGAAGGCACCGAAATGGTGATGCCTGGCGACAACATCACGATGACCGTCCAGCTGATCTGCCCGATCGCCATGGAACAGGGCCTGCGCTTCGCTATTCGTGAAGGCGGTCACACGGTCGGCGCTGGTGTCGTGGCGAAGATCATCGAGTAAGTTGATTTTCTTCACCTAAACGCTTGACAGCGAAAGGGGGCGCAGATATACTGCGCCCCCTTAGTTCTTTTTACAGTTCTTTTTCAAAGGATTTTTATCCATGCAGTCCCAGCGCATCCGCATTCGCCTCAAGGCGTTTGACTACAAGCTGATCGATCAGTCGGCTCTCGAAATCGTTGACACCGCCAAGCGCACCGGCGCCGTGGTCCGTGGTCCGGTTCCGCTTCCCACCCGCATCCAGCGCTTCGACATCCTGCGTTCGCCGCACGTCAACAAGACGAGCCGCGATCAGCTCGAAATCCGCACCCATCAGCGTCTGATGGACATCGTTGATCCGACCGACAAGACGGTTGACGCGCTCATGAAGCTCGATCTGCCCGCTGGCGTCGATGTCAAGATCAAGGTGCAGTAATCTGCAAAGCTTTATCCGCGTGAGTCTCCCTTTGTTGAACCCCTTCTCTAGAAGGGAAGGGTCGGGGGAGACTGATGCGTTTTCACGTCGCTTCTGGTCTTAGAGACAGTCGATCGGCGTTCGGAAAACTTGCATGCCGAACCTCCCGTCGTGAAGCGATTTTTTAAAAGTAAGGTCCCGGCCAATCGTAGCCGGGGTGGAGAAATAAATGAGTGATAAGCTCGGCTTAGTCGGCCGCAAGATCGGCATGACGCGCATCTTCGAAGAGGACGGTCGTTCCGTTCCCGTCACGGTGCTCGATGTGTCCGGTAACCGTGTCACGCGTGTGAAGACGGTGGAAACCGACGGCTACAATGCAATTCAGGTCGCGTTTGGCTCCAAGAAGCCCTCGCGCGTGAACAAGGCTGCTGCTGGCGAATTTGCTAAGGCCGGCGTTGAAGCGGCTGCTGTTCTCAAAGAGTTCCATGTCGATGCGGACAAGGTTGCCGAATACAAGCCCGGCACCGTCCTCGGCGCTGACATGTTCACGGCCGGCCAGAAGGTCGACGTGACGGGCACCACCATCGGTAAGGGTTTCGCCGGCGTCATCAAGCGTCACCACTTCTCTTCCAATCGCGCCAGCCACGGTAACTCCGTGACGACCCGCGCTCCGGGTTCCATCGGTAACCGCCAGGATCCGGGCCGCGTCTTCCCCGGCAAGCGCATGGCTGGTCACCTGGGCGATGCTCAGCGTACGACCCAGAATCTCGTGGTGGCTCGCGTCGATGCTGAACGTGGTCTTCTGCTTGTTCGCGGTGCCGTTCCGGGTGCCAAGGGCGGCGAAGTTGTCGTTCGTGCCGCTGTGAAGGCCTAATAGGAGCGATCAATGGAACTCAATGTACTCAATGAACAGGGTCAGGAAACGGCGAAGGTCGCTGCTTCCGATGCCGTGTTCGGTCGTGAATACAACGAAGCCCTGGTGCACCAGCTCGTGGTGGCTTACCAGGCGAACGCTCGTATGGGCACCCGCGCGCAGCTGAATCGCCGCGATGTGCACCACACGACGAAGAAGCCCTGGCGTCAGAAGGGAACGGGCCGCGCCCGCTCCGGTATGAGCTCGTCTCCGCTGTGGCGCGGCGGCGGTCGTACCTTCCCCAATACGCCCGACGAAAACTTCACCCAGAAGATCAACAAGAAGGCCTATCGCGCTGCGATGCAGACGATCTTCTCCAAGCTTGCTGCCGACGGCCGTCTGGTCGTGGTTGACGCGATCTCCGCGGAAACCCCGAAGACGAAGGACTTCGCCGCGAAGCTGAAGACCCTGGGCTGCCCGGAACACGTGATGATCATCGCGGGCAATGTTGATGACAATCTGTACTTGGCTAGCCGCAACCTGAAGAACGTTCTGGTTGTCGAGCCCCGTTACGCTGATCCGCTCTCCCTGGTCTTCTACAAGAAGGTTGTGGTGACGAAGGACGCGATCGCCAAGATCGAGGAGATGCTGGGATGAAACAGGAACGTCTTTTGAAGGTCCTCGCCGGCCCCGTGATCTCTGAAAAGAGCACGATGGTTGCTGAAAAGGCCCGCCAGTACACCTTCCGCGTGGTGCCTGATGCCACCAAGCCGGAAGTGAAGGCTGCCGTTGAACTCCTCTTCAAGGTGAAGGTCAACGGTGTTCAGATTCTGACCACCAAGGGTAAGGTCAAGCAGCGCGGCGGCCGCATCGGCGGCGTGCGCAGCGATGTCCGCAAGGCCTATGTGACCTTGGCGGAAGGTCAGGAAATCAACTTCGCGCAAGAGGTGAAGTAAATGGCTCTCGTCAAAACGAAACCGACGTCGGCCGGCCGTCGCCACATGGTGAAGGTCGTTACGCCCGGTCTGCACACCGGCAAGCCTTTTGCCGCGCTCACCGAAAAGAAGAACCGCGGCTCCGGCCGCAACAGCAACGGCCACATCACGTGCCGTCACAAGGGCGGCGGCAGCAAGCGCGCTTATCGTCTGATCGACTTCCTGCGTGACAAGGACGGCATTCCCGCTCGCGTCGAACGCATCGAATACGATCCGAACCGCTCTGCTCACATCGCTCTCGTCTGCTACGCTGACGGCGAACGTCGCTACATCATCGCCCCGAAGGGCTTGAAGGTGAACGACCAGATCATGTCCGGTCAGGAAGCTGCGATCAAGGTCGGCAATACGTTGCCCCTGCGCAACATCCCCGTCGGCTCCACGATTCACTGCATCGAGATGCTCCCGGGCAAGGGTGCTCAGCTCGTCCGCTCCGCCGGTGCGTTTGCTCAGCTCGTCGCCCGTGAAGGCGCTTATGCCCTCATCCGCCTGCGTTCTGGCGAAGTCCGTCGCATTCTCATCGAATGCCGTGCGACCATCGGCACCGTTGGCAATGACGAAAACAGCCTCCGCGAATACGGCAAAGCCGGTGCCAAGCGTTGGCGCGGCATCCGTCCGACCGTCCGCGGCAAGGTCATGAACCCGGTGGATCATCCGCACGGCGGCGGCGAAGGCCGCACCGGTACGGGCCGTCCGCCTGTCACGCCGTGGGGTCAGCTCACGAAGGGCTATCGTACCCGCAACTCCAAGCGCACGGACAACATGATCGTCCAGCGCCGTTATGACAAGTAAGGGGGCTTCGCAATGTCTCGTTCGTTAAAGAAAGGACCGTTCGTCGACGGTTCTCTCATGAAGAAGGTCGAAGCCGCCCAGGCCAGCCGCGACAAGCGTCCGATCAAGACCTGGTCGCGCCGCAGCACGATCCTTCCGGAATTCATCGGTCTCACGATCGCTGTTCACAACGGCCGTCAGCACGTGCCCGTCTATGTGAATGAAAACATGGTCGGCCACAAGTTGGGTGAATTTGCGCTGACGCGCACGTTCCACGGCCACGCCGCCGGCGCTGACAAGAAAGTGAAGGGGTAATGTAAATGGAAACTACTGCTATCGTTCGCGGTGTGCGCCTCTCGGCTCAGAAGGGCCGTCTGGTGGCTGACCTCGTTCGCGGTAAGCCCGTGGACAAGGCCCTCAACATCCTCACGTTCACGCAGAAGCGCGCTGCCGTTCTCATCAAGAAGGCGCTTGATTCCGCGATCGCCAATGCCGAGCACAACTTCGGTGCTGACATCGACGAACTGCGCGTGACCAAGATCTACGTGGAAAAGGCCACGACGCTGCGCCGCTTCGGCGCTCGCGCCAAGGGCCGCGGTACGCGTATCGGCAAGCAGACGAGCCACATCTTTGTGACCGTCGGCGACTAAGAGGTGAACCATGGGTCAGAAAATTAATCCTACCGGCTTCCGCCTTCCCGTTACGCGCAACTGGACGTCGCGCTGGTATGCGGTCGGCCGCAACTTTTCCCGTACGCTCGGTGAAGATCTTCGCGTGCGCGCCTTCCTCGAAAAGAAGCTGAAGGCTGCGTCCGTTTCCCGCATCCTCATCGAACGTCCCGCCAACAACGCTCGCATCACGATCTTCTCGGCTCGTCCCGGTGTTGTGATCGGCAAGCAGGGTGCGGACATCGAAGTCCTGAAGGCTGAAGTTCAGAAGATGGTTGGCGTGCCTGTGCACATCAACATCGAAGAAGTTCGTCGTCCCGAACTTGACGCTCAGCTCATCGCTGACGGCATCACCCAGCAGCTCGAAAAGCGCGTGATGTTCCGCCGCGCCATGAAGCGCAGCATGCAGAACGCGATGCGTCTCGGTGCCAAGGGCATCAAGATCATGAGCGCCGGCCGTCTGAACGGCGCGGAAATCGCTCGCACCGAATGGTACCGCGAAGGCCGCGTGCCCCTTCAGACGCTCCGTGCGAATATTGACTACGGTTTCTCCGAGGCCAATACGACCTACGGCGTGATCGGCGTCAAGGTGTGGGTTTACAAGGGTGACAATCTCGGCCGTGAAGACGCGGTTGAAGCGGCGCCGGCTCCGGCTGACCGCGAAGATCGCCGCCGTCGTCCGAGCCGTCGTCCCCGCAAGGAAGGCGAAGGCGAAGGCAAGTCCAACGCCCGCCGCAGCCGCAAGGCCCCGGCCGCCGCTGACAAGGGAGAATAATCGATGCTGCAACCGAATCGTACCAAGTACCGCAAGGACCAGAAGGGCCGCAACAAGGGCCTCGCTCAGCGCGGTGCCAACGTCTCCTTCGGTGACTTTGGCCTGAAGGTTCTTGAACGCGGTCGTCTTACGGCCCGTCAGATCGAAGCGGCTCGTCGTGCGCTCACCCGCCACATCAAGCGCGGTGGCCACGTCTGGATCCGCGTGTTCCCGGACAAGCCCATTTCCACGAAGCCCGCCGAAGTCCGTATGGGTAACGGTAAGGGTAATCCGGAATACTGGGTCGCTCTGGTTCAGCCGGGGCGTGTCCTCTATGAAATGGACGGCGTTGATGAACAGCTCGCTCGTGAAGCCTTTGCGCTTGCGGCCGCGAAGCTGCCTCTGAAGACGAAGTTCGTTGTCCGCCAGATCGGCATGTAAGAGGAGACGGACATGAAGGCAAAAGAATTGCGCGCCAAGGATGAAGCCGCGCTCAAAACGGAACTGAATGACCTGCTGCAGGCGCACTTTAAGTTGCGCGTTCAGAAGGCTACTCAGCAACTGCAGAACACGAACCAGCTGCGTACGACGCGTCGCGACATCGCCCGCGTTCGCACGGTTCTCGCTCAGAAGGCTGCCGCGAAATGACCGAAAATAACGTTGAAACCAAGGCGCTCACCCGCACCCTCATCGGCACGGTGACGAGCGACAAGATGGATAAGACCGTGACGGTCCTCGTGGAACGCCGCGTGAAGCATCCGCTGTACGGCAAGTACATCGTCGAGAACAAGAAGTACCACGCTCACGACGAAAGCAACAGCTGCGGCATTGGTGACAAGGTGGAAATCGCCGAGTCCCGTCCGATGTCCAAGACGAAGTCCTGGAAGGTCACCCGCATTGTTGAAAAGGCTGTGATCATCTAATCGCAGTTAAAGCTTGCAAGTTGACTGATTCTTCGGTTATACTTGCGCGCTCACGGAAAAGCCGGCCCTCGTGACCGGCTTTTCCGTTGAAAGTTTTCCGGATCGTCCGGCGTCCGGCCCCCTCGCCAAAGCAGCAATGGCGGTGTTTCACGGGGTTGGGGAGGCCGGTTGGTCTTTCTCCCGAACGGGACCAATACTATCCGTACTCCGGTACGGAACAAGTTGGAAATTAAAAGCCATGATTCAGATGCAAAGCAGACTGGACGTCGCCGATAACACCGGCGCCCGTTCTGTCATGTGTTTTAAAGTGTTGGGCGGTTCCAAGCGCCGCTATGCCAGCATCGGCGACGTCATCAAGGTGACGGTCAAAGAGGCGGCTCCGCGCGGTCGCGTGAAGAAGGGCGAGGTCTACAACGCCGTTGTGGTCCGCACCGCCAAGGGCGTTCGTCGTGCTGACGGCTCGCTCGTCCGTTTCGACGGCAATGCCGTTGTTCTGCTCAACTCGAAGCTCGAGCCCGTGGGCACCCGCATCTTCGGACCGGTCACGCGCGAATTGCGTACCGAACAGTTCATGAAGATCGTGTCCCTCGCTCCCGAAGTGATTTAAGGAGGCCGACAAGATGCAGCGCATCCGTAAGGGTGACGAAGTTATCGTCATCGCCGGCAAAGACAAGGGTAAGAAGGGCGTGGTCCTCTCCCGCGTTGATGATCGCCATGTGACCGTTGAAGGCGTGAACGTTGCCAAGAAGCACGTCCGTCCGAACCCGATGACCGGCGCCGAAGGCGGCGTGGTCGACAAGGTCATGCCGATCGACCAGTCCAACGTCATGCTCGTCAACCCCGCCACGGGCAAGGGCGAACGCGTTGGCTTCAAGGAAGTCGACGGCAAGAAGGTCCGTGTCTTTAAGAGCAATGGTGCCGTTGTCGGCGCCAAGGCCTAACCGAGGAGTTCCCAAATGAGTCGTTTCCAGACGATGTATCACGACGTCATTGTTCCGGAACTCACCAAGAAGTTCGGTTACAAGACGATTATGCAGGTTCCCCGCATCACCAAGATCACGCTTAACATGGGCGTTGGTGAAGCCGTGAACGACAAGAAGATGGTCGACAACGCCGTTGCCGACATGACCAAGATCGCCGGCCAGAAGCCTGCGGTTACCCGCACCCGCAAGGCCATCGCGAACTTCAAGATTCGCGAAAACATGCCCATCGGCTGCATGGTGACCCTTCGCGGCGAACGCATGTACGACTTCCTGGACCGTCTCGTGACGATCGCGTTCCCCCGTGTTCGCGACTTCCGCGGCGTTTCCGGTCGTGCTTTTGACGGTCGTGGCAACTACAACATCGGCCTCAAGGAACAGATCATTTTCCCGGAAATCGAGTACGACAAGATCGATGCGATCCGTGGTATGAACATTTCCATTACGACGACGGCCAAGACCGACGAAGAAGCCAAGGCGCTTCTCGCTGGCTTCCACTTCCCGTTCCGCAATTAAGCCGAAGGTGCTAGGAAAATGGCAAAGTTATCTTTGATCAACCGTGAACTGAAGCGCGAAGCGATTGTCGCTAAGTTCGCGGCCAAGCGCGCCGAATTGAAGGCGATTATCAACGACGCGACGCGCCCCATGGAAGAGCGTCTCGCCGCCCGCGCCAAGCTGCAGACCCTGCCGCGTGACGCGAGCCCCGTGCGCCTGCGCAACCGCTGCGGCCTGACCGGCCGTCCGCGTGGCACGTTCCGCAAGTTCGGCCTCGCTCGCGGCATGATCCGCGACGCGGCCATGCGCGGTGACATTCCCGGCCTTGTCAAGGCCAGCTGGTAAAGCGAGGAGATTACTAAATGAGTATGAGTGATCCGATCGCCGATATGCTGACCCGTATCCGCAACGGGCAGATCGTCGACAAGACTGAAGTTGTGATGCCGAGCTCCAAGCTCAAGGTGGCGATCGCCACCGTCCTCAAGGACGAAGGCTACATCGACGGCTTTTCCGTTGTTGCCAACGAAGGCAAGTCTGAACTGCATATCGGCTTGAAGTACTATGAAGGCCGTCCTGTGATCGAACGCATCGAACGCGTTTCCCGTCCTGGACTTCGCATCTACAAGAACCACGGTTCCATCCCGCAGGTGATGAACGGCCTGGGCATCGCGATTGTCTCCACCCCGAAGGGCGTGATGACCGACCGCAAGGCTCGCTCCGAAGGCATCGGCGGCGAAGTTCTGTGCTACGTGGCTTAATAGGGAAAGGAGATCAATATGAGTCGTATTGGTAAGCTTCCCGTTCAGCTCGGCAAGGGCGTCGAATGCAAGATCGCTGACGGCAACATCACCGTCAAGGGCCCGAAGGGCGAAGTGTCCACCCACCTCCTGCCGTTGGTCGGCGTGGAAGTGAAGGACGGCATCGTGCACTTCTCTCAGCAGAACGAAACCCGCGAATCCAACGCCAACATGGGCACGCAGCGCGCGCTCGTTGCGGACATGGTGAAGGGCGTGACGGTCGGCTTTGAGAAGAAGCTGACGCTCGTGGGCGTCGGCTATCGTGCTCAGGCTCAGGGCGACAAGCTCAACCTTCAGGTGGGCTTCTCTCACCCCGTGGTGCACCAGATGCCCGAAGGCGTCAAGGTTGCCACCCCCAGCCAGACCGAAATCGTGATTTCGGGCGCTGACAAGCAGAAGGTCGGCCAGACCGCTGCCGTCGTGCGCAGCTATCGTGCCCCCGAACCCTACAAGGGCAAGGGCATCCGTTATGCCGACGAACACGTCGTCATCAAGGAAACCAAGAAGAAGTAACGCGGGGAAGGTGAGACTATGATCAACAAGAAGGAAAACCGTCTGCGCCGCGCCGGTGCCACGCGCGCCCGCATCAAGCTGCAGAAGGTCAATCGTTTGACGGTGCATCGCACCAACCTGCACATCTACGCCAGCATCATCGCTCCCGAAGGCGACCGCGTGCTCGTCTCCGCCTCCACGGTGGAAGCCGAAGTCCGCGCTCAGCTCGCGGGCAAGACCGGCAGCAACGTTGCCGCCGCGAAGATCGTCGGCACCCGTCTGGCGGAAAAGGCGAAGGCTGCTGGTATCGAATCCTGCGCCTTTGACCGTTCCGGCTATCGTTACCACGGCCGCGTCGCCGCGCTGGCCGAGGCCGCGCGCGAAGCCGGCCTCAAGTTCTAATAGGAATCGAGGCTTATGGCTAAGGTTGATAAGAAGAACGCCGCCGAGGAAATCGACGACGGCATTCGCGAGAAGATGATTGCGGTTAACCGCGTCACCAAGGTCGTCAAGGGCGGCCGCATCATGGCCTTTGCGGCCCTGACGGTTGCAGGCGACGGCGACGGCTCCATCGGCATGGGCACGGGCAAGTCCCGCGAAGTGCCGGCGTCCGTTGCGAAGGCCATGGAACGCGCCCGCAAGTCCATGATCAAGGTTCCGTTGAACAACGGCACGATCTTCCACCAGGTGACGGGTCGTCACGGTGCCTCCACCGTGATCCTCATGCCCGCCAGCGAAGGTACCGGCGTCATCGCCGGCGGTCCGATGCGTGCTGTTCTCGATGCTGTCGGCATCCGCAACGTGCTTGCGAAGGCCTACGGCTCCACGAACCCCTACAACATGGTTCGCGCCACTCTGAACGCTCTTGCCAATCTGCACTCGCCGGCGGACATCGCCGCCAAGCGCGGCAAGACCGTTGAAGAATTGACGGCGTAAGGTGTAAAAAATGGCTGAAACCAAAAAGACTGTGAAGGTCACGCTCGTGAAGAGCCCGATCGGCACCAACGAAAAGCAGCGCGCTACGTTGCTCGGACTTGGTCTGAAGAAGCTTCACCAGACGCGTGAACTCGAAGACACGCCCGCCGTGCGCGGCATGATCACCAAGGTCGCCTTCCTCGTGCGCGCCGAATGATCGAAGGAATTGAAATCATGCGTTTGAATACTCTGAAGCCCGCTGAGGGCGCCAAGAAGGACGCGCACCGCGTCGGTCGCGGCGTGGGCTCTGGCTGGGGCAAGACCGCCGGCCGCGGCCACAAAGGTCAGAAGTCCCGTGCCGGTGGTTTCCACAAGGTCGGGTTTGAAGGCGGCCAGATGCCCCTGCATCGCCGTCTGCCGAAGCGCGGCTTCACTTCGCTTACCCACAAGTTTGTCGAAATGATCCGCCTGTCGGATTTGGAAGCGCTTCCCGTTGATGTCGTGACGATCGACGCCGTCCGTCAGGCTGGCCTGATCGGCGCGCTTACGGAACAGGTCCGCGTGATTGCGGCCGGCAAGATCACCAAGAAGGTGACCGTGCAGGGCCTCAAGGTCACGAAGGGCGCCAAGGCCGCGATCGAAGCGGCTGGCGGCTCCGTCGCCGAGTAATCGGCGGTCGGTTTCCAAACTGACTTAACGCTTTAGGACAACGACGTGGCAAACAGCCCCAGCACCAAACCGACAGGGCTCGCGAAGTACGGCGACCTCAAGGGTCGCCTGATCTTCCTGCTTCTGGCTCTGATTGTGTACCGCATCGGCGCGCATGTGCCGGTTCCCGGTATCGATCCCGACATGCTGCGTCAGCTCTTCGATGAGCAGAAGGGCGGCATTCTCGGGCTGTTCAACATGTTCTCCGGTGGCGCGTTGTCGCGCTTCTCGGTGTTCGCTCTCGGCATCATGCCCTACATCTCTGCATCGATCATCATGCAGATGCTGTCGTACGTGTTGCCGAGTCTTGAGGCGTTGCGTAAGGAAGGCGAGTCCGGCCGTCGCAAGATCACCCAGTACACGCGCTACGGCACGTTGCTCTTGGGGTTCTTCCAGGCGGTCGGCATTGCAGTGGCTCTGGAAAGCCAGGCCGGTCTCGTTCTGATGCCCGGCCTGATGTTCCGCTTCACGTGCGCCGTGAGTCTCGTGACCGGCACGATGTTCCTGATGTGGCTCGGCGAGCAGATCACGGAACGCGGTCTCGGCAACGGTATTTCGATCATCATCTTCGCCGGCATCGTGGCCGGGCTCCCGAACGCTGCGAGCGGGCTCTTCCAGCTCGTGAGCACGGGCGCCATCTCGCCTCTGTCGGCGATCTTCGTGATCGCGGTCGTGGTTCTCGTGACGGCCTTCGTGGTCTTCATCGAACGCGGCCAGCGGCGCATCACCGTGAACTACGCTCGGCGTCAGATCGGCAACAAGATCTACGGCGGACAGGCTTCGTACCTGCCGCTGAAGATGAACATGTCCGGTGTGATTCCCCCGATCTTCGCGTCGTCGCTGATTCTGTTCCCGGCGACTCTTGCGGGGTGGTTCACGAGCGGCGACTCCACGCGCTGGATCCGCGATCTCGCGGCCGCGTTGAGTCCCGGCCAGCCGCTTTACACGCTTCTTTATGCGGCACTCATCATCTTCTTTGCCTACTTCTACACGGCGTTGGTCTTCAACCCGAAGGAAACGGCAGAGAACCTGAAAAAGAGCGGTGCGTTCATTCCCGGCATTCGTCCCGGCGAGCAGACGGCGCGTTACATCGACAAGGTGCTCGTGCGTCTTACGTTGGGCGGTGCGGTGTATCTCACGTTCGTGTGCCTCGTGCCTGAATTCCTGAACCTTCGCTTCAACGTTCCCTTCTACTTCGGCGGCACTTCGCTGCTGATCGTGGTCGTTGTGACGATGGACTTCATGAGCCAGGTCCAGGCCTACATGATGTCGCACCAGTATGAGAATTTGCTCAAGAAGACAAACTTCAAGGGCTTCGGCGGCGGTCTCTAGCGAGATCAACGCCACCAACCAAAAGTGTCGCTTTTGGGTTTGACGTCCGGTTCCTTTTCAAAACGGGGAATCGGACGTTGAATGTCAAAAGTCAACGACTGGAAAACGAAAAAACTGCTTCATCCGCGACCTCAAGATTTTGGGGTTGAGGGGCTAAAAATCCCCGCCAGACAGTGGTTGCCGCCCCTTGCACTACACCGGGCGGCGGCTTTTTTTGTCCGCAGAACTTGTTTTTTCAGGAAAAGAAGGTAAAATCATGCCCTTTCCGCCTGTCGGACACTGACTAATGCCCCCGCAGACGTCTTAACCAGAACGGACTGCGGCGGGTCGGAGATGAAAATGAAGGTTAACGCTTCGGTCAAAAGAATGTGCCGCAAGTGCAAGATCATCAAGCGCAAGGGTGTTGTGCGAGTGATCTGCGAAGATCCGCGTCACAAGCAGCGTCAAGGCTAATTGAGGTAAATACAACATGGCTCGTATCGCCGGTATTAACATTCCGCCGAATCAGCACGCCGTCATCGGTCTTACCGCCATCTACGGTATCGGCCGCACGCGCGCTCAGGAAATCCTTACTTCCTGCGGCATCGAATTTTCCAAAAAAGTGAAGGATCTCAACGACAGCGAACTCGAAAAGATTCGCGATGCCGTTTCGAAGTTCACCGTTGAAGGTGATCTCCGTCGTGAAATCCAGCTTTCCATCAAGCGTCTGATCGACCTTGGCACTTATCGCGGCATGCGTCATCGCCGCGGCCTGCCTGTGCGCGGTCAGCGTACCCGCACCAATGCCCGCACCCGCAAGGGCCCGCGCAAGGCCGGCGTCACGCTCAAGAAGTAATTTTTGAAGGATAGTTATGGCTCCCAAGACTCAGCAGGCTCGCGCCCGCAAGAAGGTGAAGAAGGTCGTGACCGAAGGCATCGCCCACGTGCATGCTTCCTTCAATAACACGATCATCACGATCACGGACCGTCAGGGCAACGCCGTTGCGGCGTCCTCTTCCGGTGCTCAGGGCTTCAAGGGCTCCCGCAAGTCCACGCCCTTCGCCGCTCAGGTTGCTGCCGAACAGGCCGGCAAGAAGGCTCTGGAATTCGGTCTGAAGAACGTTGAAGTCCGCATCGAAGGCCCCGGCCCCGGCCGCGAATCCTCCGTGCGCGCTCTGAACGCTCTCGGCATCCGCGTCACCAGCATCCAGGACGTGACCCCCGTTCCTCACAACGGCGTTCGTCCCAGCAAGCGTCGTCGCGTTTAATCCAATTTAAAGAATTTCGTATCCTGCGTTCGCGTGTCTCATTGTCGAACGCGAACTGAATGCGGTAATCGCCGCAGGATAGAAGAGGTAACATAAAAAATGGCACGATATCTCGGTCCCAAGTTGAAGCTCTCGCGTCGCGAGGGTTCCGACCTCAATCTGAAGAGCGCTCGCCGTTCCTTTGACTCCAAGGTCAAGGATGCTGAAGTCAAGCCGGGTCAGCACGGCAAGATCAGCGGCCAGCGTCTCTCCGACTACGGCACGCAGCTGCGTGAAAAGCAGAAGGTGAAGCGCACCTACGGCGTTCTCGAACGCCAGTTCCGCCGTTACTACGCCGAAGCCGCTCGCGGCAAGGGCAACACCGGTGAAAACCTGCTCTCCCTGCTCGAAAGCCGTCTTGACAACGTGGTTTATCGCATGGGCTTCGGCAGCACCCGCGCCGAATCTCGTCAGCTCGTGAGCCACTGCGCCATCCTGGTGAACGGTAAGAAGGTGAACATTCCCTCCTACCAGGTGAAGCCGGGCGACGTCATCTCTGTGCGCGAAGGCGCCAAGAAGCAGGCCCGCATCATTGAAGCTCTGGCGCTTGCCGGTCAGAATGGTTTCCCCTCCTGGGTGAGCGTGGACGCCACGAAGATGGAAGGCACCTTCAAGAGCCTGCCTGCACGCGAAGAAATCGCTCACGACATCAACGAAGCGTTGGTCGTCGAACTTTACTCGCGTTAATCTGGTTATTGAGTTGTGCAGGATTTCTCGGCCGTGGTGTAGTGCGCCGAGACCGTGGAAATCCTTCGCAGGTGTCCGACCTGCGGAAAGCGTTCGGCTACTTTCGAGGTGCCGGACGCTTAGTCGTATCAGAAATCCTCGAAATTTCTCAAGCTTTCTTTGTTAAAAACTCAGCCTTATCGGTGTAACGAGCCGAGGGTATTGAATAGGACAAAAGCTCATGGCGAATACAACGCTTCTGAAGCCGACCACCGTCGAAGCCGTGGTTGACGAGAAGAACCCCAATCTGGCGGTCATCACGCTCGAGCCGTTTGAGCGCGGCTACGGCCACACGCTCGGCAATGCGCTGCGTCGCATCCTTCTGAGCTCCATGGTGGGTTATGCCCCCACGGAAGCCAGCATCGTGGGTGTTGTGCACGAATATTCCCAGATCGACGGCGTCATCGAAGACGTCGTGGACATCCTCTTGAACCTGAAGGGCGTCGTCTTCAAGTTGGAAGGCGGCCGTCAGGACGTCAACCTGCGCCTGCAGAAGTCTGGCAACGGCGTCGTCACTGCGGGTGACTTCGAGCTGCCGCACGACGTGACGATCCTTAACCCGGATCACATCATCTGCAACCTTTCGGGCGGCAAGCTCGACATGCAGGTTCACGTGGAAGCGGGCCGCGGCTACCAGCCTGGCGACATGCGCGCCTTCCATGACGACTTCAGCAAGCACCAGCTCGGCCGCATCATCATGGACGCGTCCTTCTCGCCCGTGCGCCGCGTGGCGTACGCGGTGTCCGCCGCCCGCGTGGCGCAGCGCACCGACCTCGACAAGCTCGAGATGACGATTGAGACAAACGGCGTGATTTCGCCCGAAGATGCGCTGAAGGAAGCGGTCTACATCCTTCAGGACCAGCTCTCCGTCTTCGGCGCCATTCGCACGGATGCCGAACCCGCCAAGCAGGTCGAGGAAGACAAGACGCCGCCTTTGGATCCGATCCTCATGCGTCCGGTGGACGATCTCGAACTCACGGTTCGCTCCGCGAACTGCCTGAAGGCCGAGAACATCTACTACATCGGCGATCTGATCCAGCGCACCGAAAACGAGCTCTTGAAGACCCCGAACCTCGGCCGCAAGTCCTTGAACGAAATCAAGGAAGTGCTCGCCGCGCACGGTCTCACGCTCGGCATGCGCCTCGAGAACTGGCCGCCGGTCAATCTCGAACACTAATTTTTTATTAGTTTTCAGTCCCGAAGTCGCTTCGTTTGGTGTAGACTTCGGGACTTTTCGTGAACTACCCGCCCGCCGGCACTCTGGCCGGATAGAAGAGCAGGGGACCCGGACAATTCCGTTCGAGGTCAAAGACTCTTAAAGGAACCTAAAAAATGCGTCATCGTAACGGTTATCGCAAGCTCAACCGCACCAGCTCTCATCGTCTCGCCATGCTTCGCAACATGTGCAATTCCCTCCTTCGTCATGAAGCGATCAAGACCACGCTTCCGAAGGCGAAGGAACTGCGCCGCGTTGTCGAACCGATGATCACGCTCGCGAAGAACCCGACGCTCGCCAATCGCCGCCTCGCCTTCAACCGTCTCCGTGACCGTGAAATGGTGGTGAAGCTTTTTGAGGTGCTCGGCCCGCGCTTTGCGAACCGCAACGGCGGCTACACCCGCATCCTCAAGATGGGCTTCCGCGTTGGCGACAACGCTCCCATGGCTTACGTTGAACTCACGGAACGCGTGGAAGAAACGGAAGCGGTGGAAGTGGAAGAAAAGAAGGCTGAATAAGCTTCTTCGCTTCATCTAGCTCAAAAAGAACCGGTTTCGGGGTTTGCCCTGAGACCGGTTTTTTCATGCCTGAAGGGCGTGAAAAAGCCCGCGGCGTGGCGGGCTTTTGGTTGGGGGTTTTGCTAGCCGATGAAAAATCCGTCAAATTTGTCAGAATGAGAGTGCCTTC